>DATBAZ010000217.1:0-5333 GCA_036271255.1 Alphaproteobacteria bacterium | reverse complement strand
CACGGTAAGCATGAATGTGGGTTAAGCGATTTCCATCGTCAACCGGCGCCGCTAAGGTCTCATTCAGAAAATCAGGGCGGTCTAAGCTCGCAGCATCGGGAGGAAGATCATGGCCAGGCTGGCAGGCAGGGTGGCGCTCATCGTCGGCGCAGGGACCGGGATCGGGAAGGCGACGGGGAAGCTGTTCGCGTCCGAAGGGGCCAAGGTGGTGCTCACCATGCGGACCGAGGCCAACGGCAAGACAGCGATCGAGGAGATCAAGGCCGATGGCGGGGAGGCCGGCTATATCGTCGGCGATGCCGGGAAGCGTGAGGATTGCGCGCGGATGGTGGCGGAGACGGTCGCGCGGTATGGGCGGCTGGATATCCTGATCCACAACGCGGCGGCGCTGTCGCCCGGTATGGTCGACGAGCTGACGGACGAGGCGCTGGATGAGGCGATCGACACCAACCTGAAGGCTTGCTTCTGGCTAACCCGGGCCGCGGTGCCGCATCTCAAAGCTTCCAAGACCGGGCGGATCATCTGCACCACCACACCGGCGATGCGCACCGCGGTCTCGGGCCTGTCGGCCTATATCTCGACCAAGGTCGGGATCAACGGCTTCATCCGTTCCGTCGCGCTGGACCTGGCGCGGTTCGGCATCACCGTCAACGAGATCGGCCCGGGCTTCACCGTGACCGAGATGTCGGGCGATCATCTGACACCGGAAACCCTTGAGAACCTGCGCCGGCTGGTGCCGCTGGGGCGGCTAGGCTACCCCGCCGATATCGCCAAGGGCATGCTGTTCCTGGCCTCCGACGATGCCGACTATATCACCGGCCACAGCCTGACGATCGACGGCGGCGGTACGCTGCAGCACATCTCGGAGAACACGCTGAAGATCGAGTAGCTTCGGATCACAGAAAGAAAATTATCTTGAATGCCGCAATGATGGTATTTTTATGACAACCATTGCGGCAAATTCATAGCATTCATTCCAAGTTTCGTCCGTTTTCGGCCCTTCCTGGCTTGACAGCCCCATAGCGACGGGGTCACAACTCCCAGGTCGGGCAAAAGCCCGGTCGAATTCCAAGAACCGCCCTCAACCGGGCGGTTACGCATTTTGGAGCCCAAAGTGAACGAGAGCCAGATCCGGGCGGCGCTGAACTATCACTCCGACCCGCGCCCCGGGAAAATCGAGATCGTCCCGACCAAGCCGGTCGAGACCCGCGCCGACCTGGCGCTGGCCTATACGCCGGGCGTCGGCGAGGCCTCGATGGAGATCGCCCGCAACCCGGCCCAGGCCGCGCGCATGACCGGCAGGGCCAATCTGGTCGCGGTGATCAGCGACGGCACCGCCGTGCTGGGGCTGGGCAATATCGGTCCGCTGGCGTCCAAGCCGGTGATGGAGGGCAAGGCCGTCCTCTTCAAGCTGCTGGGCGGGGTCAATGCCTTCGACATCGAGGTCGACACGCGCGACCCGGACCATTTCTGCGAGGTCGTAGCGGCGCTGGAGCCGACCTTCGGCGGCATCAACCTGGAAGACATCAAGGCACCGGAATGCTTCGAGATCGAGGAGCGGCTGAAGGCACGGATGAAGATCCCGGTGATGCATGACGACCAGCACGGCACCGCCGTGGTCGTGGCCGCCGCGCTCCGCAACGCGCTGCACCTGACCGGCCGCGACATCGGCGAAACCCGCGTGGTCTGCGCCGGCGCCGGCGCCTCCGCCATCGCCTGCCTGGACCTGTTGGTCGAGATGGGGATGGAGCGCAAGAATATCTGCATGATCGACAGCGGCGGCCTGGTCCATCGCGGCCGCAACGGGCTCAACAAGTACAAGGCCCGCTATGCCCAGGACACCGATCTGGGCAGCTGGGAGCGGATCATGGACGGCGCCGATGTGCTGATCGGCCTGTCCGGCCCCGGCAGCGTCGACCCGGCCCATCTGAAGCATATGGCGGAACGCCCGATCGTCATGACCCTGGCCAACCCAACGCCCGAGATCATGCCGGAGATCGTCTATCGCGAGCGGCCGGACGCCATCGTCTGCACCGGCCGGTCGGATTTCCCGAACCAGGTCAACAACGCGCTGGGCTTCCCCTTCATCTTCCGTGCGGCGCTCGATGTCGGCGCCACCCAGATCACCGAGGAGATGAAGATCGCCTGCGCCATGGCGCTGTCCGATCTGGCGCGCGAGACCAAGCCGAGCCTGGAGCATGGCGGCTTCAGCCCGCTCTATCTGATCCCCGACGTGCTGGACCCGCGCCTTCTGACCACCGTCGCCCCGGCCGTGGCCCTGGCGGCGGCGCGAAGCAACGTCGCCGCCCGCCCGATCTCCGACATCGACGCCTATGCGGCGGAGCTGGAGCGCGATTTCGCCGGGCTGCGCCCGAAGAGGGACAAGCGCTCGGCCCCAAGCGCGCCGGCCAATTCGGCGGAGCCGCAGCGTCGAATGGTTTCGGCGATCGCCTGACACCCGCCTCACCGGTCTGCTAACATCCACCCACACTGATCGGGAGGATGCGATGACCATGCCCAGGCGCAAGCTCGGCACACAGGGGCTCGAGGTTTCGGCCATCGGCCTCGGCTGCATGGGGATGAGCCAGTCCTACGGGCCGGCGGACGAGGCGGAATCGCTGCGGACGCTGGATCGCGCCATCGAGCTCGGCTGCGATTTCTTCGATACCGCCCAGGGCTATGGCCCGTTCAAGAACGAGGAGCTGCTGGGCCGCGCCTTCAAGGGCCGGCGGGACAAGGTCATCGTCGCCACCAAGTTCGGCTTTCGCCTGCGCGGCGAGCGCAAGGGCTATGCCGACATGACGAGCAAGCCGCAGGATATCCGCGAGACGACCGAGGAATCGCTGCAGCGGCTGCAGACCGACCATATCGACCTGCTCTATCAGCACCGGGTCGATCCCAACACGCCGATGGAGGATGTGGCCGGCACGGTCGCCGACCTGGTCAAGGAGGGCAAGGTCCGCTTCTTCGGCCTGTCGGAGTGCGGCATCGCCAATATCCGCCGCGCCCATGCCGTCCATCCGGTGACGGCGCTGCAAAGCGAATACTCGCTGTGGGAGCGCAACCTGGAGCCGGAGATCATCCCGGCCTTGCGCGCGCTCGGCATCGGGCTGGTGCCGTTCTGCCCGCTGGGCCGGGGTTTCCTGGCCGGCGGGGTCAAGCGGGCGGAGGACTATCCCGAGGGCGATTTCCGCCGCACCGACCCGCGCTATGAGGGCGGAAATTTCGACGCCAACATGCGCGCCGCCCAGATCGTCCGCGACATCGCGGCGGAGGCGCAGGGCACGCCCGGCCAAGTGGCGCTGGCTTGGCTGCTGAAGAAGGGCGAGGACATCGTGCCCATCCCCGGCACGAAGCGGGTGAGCTATCTGGAGGAGAACCTCGCGGCCATCGACCTGCATCTCGACGACGCGCAGATGCGCCGGCTGGACGAGGCGCTGTCGCCCGACAAGATCTCCGGCCCGCGCTATGCCCCCTGGGTGGCGGCGACGGTCGACCGTTAGCCTAGAATCACCGAGGCAGATCTTATGAAGCGACTGCGCCTAGCAACCCTGATCCTCGCGACGATGCTGATATCAGGCTGCATCCCGATTCACGTCACCTGGATCGATTGGCCCGACATCGACGGCAGGGTCATCGATGTCACGACCCGCAAGCCGATCGCCGGCGCGGCGCTCGCAATCCATGCCGCCACCGCCGATTTCAGCGCGAGCACGACAACCGCCGCGGATGGGACGTTCCACTTTTCACGGCAGACCCATGACGCATGGGTGCAGTCCGATTTCCACAATGTTTTCCCGCCGGCAATGATTTCCGTAACCGCCCCCGGCTATGACCGTTTCGAGAACAGGCTGGATGGATCGATGTCGGTCGAGGCGATCCCGCTGACCCCGGTCCGTTAACGCCGGCCTTACTCCGCCTTTTCCATCTCGGCGAAGATCTTCTGGCTGATCATCAGGATCTTCGATGTCCGCGGATAGCCGACATAGGCCGGCAGGAAGAGGACCAGATCCTCGACCTGCGCCTTATTCAATTCGCCCTTCTTGATCGCGGCGCGGAGCTGGATCTCGAACATCTCGGTCTCGCCCAGCGCCGCGACGGCGCCCAAGGTTACCAGCCGGCGCTCCTTGATCGACATGTTCGGGCGCGACCAGGTTTCGGCGAACAGCTGGTCGATGGTCTGGTGGAAGAACGGGCCCTGATGTTCGGCCGGCGGCACCGGCACGATCCCGCCATAGACCTCGTTGAACATCTTCAGGCCGCGTTCGCGTCGTTCGTTATCGCTGTCGGACATGCTGTTTCCCTAAAAATATCGTTGCCGTCGCTTAGCATGGCGTGCCGGCTCCGTCCTCGCTGCTTTGCTGTGCAAACCGGCTGTCCTAGATTGCCGGCATGAAGCCGATCCCAGTTCTGATTGCCGTCGCACTGGCCGGGGGAAGCGCACAGGCGGCGAGCGTCACGGTCTCACCGGCGACGAAGACCCTGATCCCGGGCGCCAGCCAGCAATTCAAGGCGACCGGCGGCGCTGTCACCTGGATGGTGAACGGCATTCCGGGCGGCACGCCGTCACTGGGGCTGATCACGGCCGGCGGCCGCTATACCGCGCCGATCCTGCCGCTGGATTTCACGGCGGTGGAGATCGAAGCGGAGTCGACCGTGTCGCCTCTCCAGCGCGGCACCGCCGCGGTCAGGCGAAAGGCGGTCGTGCCGGAGCTGCCGACCTATGCGGTCGCGAAAAGCGGGAGCGATGCCAACGACGGCAGCAAGGCCCATCCCTGGCGCACGATCCAGCATGCGTTGAACACCGCCAAGGGCGGAGCGGCCATCGAGGTCGGCACCGGCGTCTATAACGAGCTGGTCACGATCCGCCATTCGGGCTCGGCCAAGGGCTTCACCATCCTGACGGCCGCACACGGCGCAAAACCGATCATCGACGGCGCCGGCCTCAAGATTCCGAACGGCATCTACGGGCTGATCACGCTGAGCGATGTCAGCTTTGCGCGGGTGCAGGGCTTCGAGATCCGAAACTATGTCAGCGACCGCGCCAACCAGGACCCGATCGGCATCATGGTCGATGGCGCGGGCAGCAATATCCAGCTGCTGGACAACCACATCCACGACATCAAGGTGACCGGCAAAACCCCGGCCTTCGACGCGCTGGGCATCGCCGTCTACGGCACGCGGGCTCCGGCCAGCCTGGATACAATCACGATCGACGGCAACGAGCTGGATCATCTCGTCACCGGCTTCAGCGAGTCCCTGGCGCTGTCCGGCAACGTTCAGCATTTCCAGGTCACGAACAACCGCATCCACGACAATAACAATATCGGCAT
>DATBAZ010000216.1:0-14463 GCA_036271255.1 Alphaproteobacteria bacterium | reverse complement strand
GTCTTGCCTGTCCGGGCGGACAAAACTGGCCGCGGTGGTCATCGATGTCACGCCGATCGCAATGTTGAGATCCATCCGCGCCTGGGTCGGTGTCGTAAGGATTGAAATACAGGTGCAATAGAACTCAGGTTAATACGAAGATTGTTGTTAGAAGTGTCGCGTCAATGTAGAGGATAATTTCAATAATACTTCAATGCATTTGAATATGCAGGTATGTCTCGGATAGATGCCAGGCATGCGAATTGACGGGAGTGCTGCCGTCATCCGGAAACACCAAATAAATATCTGTAGTCGGGCCTTGGTTATGCCGGCCCGATAGGAGAGTATCATGATTGTCAATTCAATGAGAGCCGCCGGGGTCATTGCTGCCCTGGGGCTGCTGGCGGGCTGTGCTTCCCAGGCCTCGCCGGCGACACCAGCCTACACTTACTTGCCGGTCGTCTGTACCCCGACCGCGGCGCCACCGCCGGCCGACGGAGCAAGCGCCTGGACTGAACCAGGAACGACCCCTACATCGTCAACGACGCCCGCCGCCGCTATGCAAGGCTGCTATATCGCCGTTCCGACGGGGTATGGTTCAGCCGGCGATTATAGCGATGACTATGATGACGCGTATCCTTACTGGGGGTACGGCGGACTTTTCGGCGGCGGTTTCATCGGCCACGGATTTCATGATCACGGATTTCATGGCGGTGGTTTCCACGGAGGTGGCTTCCACGGCGGTGGCGGCGGTTTCCATGGTGGCGGAGGTGGTGGACACGGCCGCTGAGTGACGCTCGCAACGCCTGGCAACCGGTCATCGATGGCCAGGGTCGGTTGCGCGATCGATCAACATTCAGCAACGCGAAATCGGGGATAGAGTAGCGTTCAGGCTGCAAAAGCAGCCAAGCTTACTCTGTCCCCGATTGTGCACGACTCACCCGGCAAAGGGCCGCACTCGGCAAATTCCCCGTGCTATGCTGCGGCGGGAAACGACGAAGGGGGAGGCAATAATGTCCGATGTCGCGGCGCCGGCCGGCGTGTTCTTCAACCATCTGGGCCAGACGATCACCGACATCGCGCGGTCGCGCCGGTTCTATGAGGGGCTGCTGGGCTTCAAGTTCTGGTGGGATTTCCAGGTGCCGGACCACCTGGCTGCCAAGGTCCTGATGGTGCCGTCGCCCTGCAAGCTGACCGCCACCTATCTCTGGCGGCCGGACCTGACGCTCAACCTGATGCATTTCGGCGAGCCGGCTGCCCGCGAGGCCTTCGCCAAGCGCAGCCTCGGCCAGCCGGGCCTGACCCACCTCGCTCTGTCGGTGACCGACGTGCCCGGCCTGCTGGCAAAGGCGCCCGATTTCGGAGGCGAGGTCCTTTGGGACAGCCAGGGCGAGCGGAGCGATTGGGGGCAGGCCATCTATATCCGCGATCCCGACGGCCAGCTGATCGAAATCGTCACCATGGAATGGCGGACGAAGATACCGCCGCCGCCGGGTTGATTGGTCTGGCCACTGGTGCGGAGTTGATCAATAAACTGTCACCGTAATTCGAAAACGCTACTGGATTTTAATACATTCAATGAATGCCGCGTACCTTGCCCTGACATTCACAATAGCGATGAGCGTTGCCATTCCCGGCGCAAGCGCGGCAGCAGAGCCAAAGTCCGTTGCAGCATTTTGCAGTGCAAATCCCAATCTCGATTTTCCCGATCGGGTTTTTTACGGGAAAAGTCACCATGCGGTATCTCTCCCTCCGGACGTAGCTGCGGTCGGGGCATCAAAATGGCGTTGCAAGGACGGCAAAGTCTATGTCTGCGACGGCGGCGCGTCAGGGAGCGGCTGCTATAAAATGGATCCGAGCCGCCAGCCTTCGAAGGATATCCGCGAAACTTGCGTGGACAATCCCGGACAGGAATTTGTCGCCGCCGCCGTGATCGGAAATTCATCGTCAACCTGGCGATGCCGCGGTTCAACCGCCGAAATCATTGAGACCTTTCCGCTCGACGACCGCGGCTTCTTGAAACAGACCTGGGCGCCTCTGTTCGATGCACGCGGAAAGCTGAATTCCGACATCGAGCTGAGCGCCGATCCCCGGTAGCCTCGCCGATTGCCGCAGTTATCAGGAGTGACGGATGAAGACGACGATCATAGTGGGACTGGTTGGGCTGACGATCCTCGATCCGGCGTCCGCCGTGCGCGCCAAGCCCGTGACAGTATTCACCTGCGCGATCGCCAAGAAAACGGTCTCCGTAATACAGGCCGACGGCCAAATCACCTATCATTACGGAGCGGATGGCAAAGACGAAATGGTGATCGCAAGCACGCCTGGCTCCGGAAACGTCTTCGGATTGAGCCAGCGGTTTGCCGGAATGGAATATCAATTGAGGTTCACCAAGGGCGAATACAGCTACATCGTCTACGAAAGCGAGGGCAACGACCGTTCAGGGGCCGCGGCGAGCTCGGGCCTGGTGGTCATGCAGGGGGGCAAACGGCTATCGGACCGGTCGTGCTCACACTTTACAGAGTTCGCTATCCCGCTCGACTCCCTGGGAGTTCCGGAAGACACCGATACTTATTCGGCAATGTAAGCCGATAGGTTCCACCTATCCGGCGGCTGCCTGTCCCGGCCCTTCGCCGCGCACCGTCACGGTGGCTTCCGTGGTGATGATCAGGCCGGCGATCGAGGCTGCGTCTTGGAGGGCGACGAGGCCGGGCCGGGCGCCGGTTTCTTGTTTTGTTTGGGTTTCTTAACTTCACGGCCGTTCTTTTTTTGACTTTTGGCCATAATGTTTTCCTGTCCGGGAAAATTAAATGAATTTACTTTTCCAGCATGGTGGCGAATGCGAGCTTTATAAGGCAGCGCCCGCCGCTATTCGCGCCGCCCACGCGCCCCTTAAACCTCCCAGCCGCAAAACAATCGCCCGGGATCGCCGGCAGTCCCCTGGACTTTGGGATGTATCGGTATAATTCCTTGGCAACGATGGTTTCTGCGGCACTATGTGGCGGTAAACCATTGATTGGTTTGAGACAATACTTCTCAGACTTCTATGATTATTAGTTCTTATTTAGGTAAATGTTGCCCTAAATCGCGCGTGCCAGGTATCTATGAACATCAAGTCCAGAAACCCTCGCGATTTATACTATAACACCTGTGGCGAAACAGATCTTGTCATCCAGGGAGGCTTCAATGAATAAGTTTCGTCTTCTCGCCTGCGCGGCGATCGCAGTATCGGCGGGCGCGCTGACCGCTGGCCCGGCCGCCGCCTACGAAAAGGCCCATCTCGGCGAGCGTGCGGCGGCCCGGGCCCCGCTGGAATTCGATATCTACCTGCCACTCAGGAAAAAAGCCGAGTTGCTGAAGCTGGAGCAGTCCCTGCAAACCTCCGGCTCGCCGCAATATCATAAGTGGCTGACGCCCAAGGAGTTCGCGACGCGTTTCGGTCCGTCGCCGGCGACCGTCAGGATGATCACCCGTGAGCTGGCCGCGCGCGGGCTTCGGGTTACGCAGGTGCATGCCCACTCGCTGCACGTGACCGGGAGCGTCAACGCTGTGGAGCGCGCGTTCGCAACGAACCTGGCCACGGCGCGCTTCTCGGACGGCCGCGCCAGGGTTGCCGCGACTAAGCGGCTGGCGATGACGCCCATGCTCGCGGCCAGCGGCGCCGTGATCCCGGCATTCGACAGCGTCATCCGGATGAAGAAGCCATCGATGGTCCGGGCCGGCCATCTGCCGGACAACCGGTCGAGCCCGACCGGCGGCTATTGGTTCGACGATCTGAAGCAGGCCTACAGCTTCCCCAGCTACAAGGTCGTCAACGGCGCCGGCGTCACCATCGGGATCCTGATGACCGCCGGGCAGAGCTTGGTCGACAATCAGGCCTATTTCGCCCATGAAGGCCTGCCGGCGCCCCACATCTCCGAGATCGATCTGTCCGGTGCGCCCGTATACGATCCGAACAATCCGTTCAATTCCGCCGAGGTCCAGCTTGATATCCAGCAATCCGGCGGCATGGCGCCGGGCGCCAGCATCATCGACTACAACATCCCGGACCTGTCCGACGACGCAGTCCTGAACGGCCTGACCTCGATCATCGAAGCCAATAAGGCCGATGTCGTGAACATGTCGTTCGGCGGCGGCGAGATCTTCTATACCGCGGCCTTCAACGGCGGCACGGATTTTACCAACATCCTGGTCGTCTATGACGACATGTTCGCGCAGGGCAATGCCGAAGGCATCACCTTCACCGCGAGCTCGGGCGATTTCGGCTCGAACCCGGTTCCGGCGCTTGCCTGCCTGTTAGGGGGCGGCCCCGGCTGCGGCGGCTTCCTCCAGACAGCCGAGTCACCGGCCTCGTCGCCCCATGTCGTCGGCGTCGGCGGCACCAATCTGGTGACCAGCTTCACCGCCGGCAGCCTGACATCGACCTATAAGAGCGAGAATGCGCAGCCGGACCCGGTCGTCGGCGACCCGGATTACGGGACGAACGCGACCGGCGCGGTATGGGCCTCGGGCGGTGGCACCAGCATCGTCTATCCGAAGCCCTTGTATCAGTATCTGGTGTCGACCGGCTCCAAGATGCGCACGGTGCCGGATGTGTCGCTCCATATGGGCGGTTGCCCGGCTGTCGCCGTCCAGCCATGTGGGGCGAATCGCAGCTTCGATTGGGTCGGCATCAATAACAGCTTCTACGGGTTCATCGGCACCAGCGCCTCCGCTCCGGATATGGCCGGCCTCTTGGCCCTCAAGATCCAGTTCCTCCACTCGCGTCTCGGCAACGAGAATTTCGCGATCTATCTGCTGTCCATCCTCCAGACGCTCGGCGGGCCGACCGTTTTCCGCCAGAACATTCCCGGCAGCAACGGCGCGTTCCAGACCACCAAAAAGGGCTACAACGAAGTACTCGGCAACGGCACCATTGTCGGCGCCACGTATCTCGGCCTTCCCCTCACGAAGGCAGCCGGCGACCCGCAGACGCCGACCAATCCGTAAGCCCCAAAGGCCGCGCCCCGGGGCAACCGGGCGCGGCCTTGTTGGCTACCCGCTCCGCAAATACCGTACCGCCCGTTCCCGCCGGAACAGATAGAGCAGCGTACGCAGCGCCTCACCGCGCTTGCCGGTCAGGCCGGGGTCGCTGGTCATCACCATCCGTGCGTCGTCCGCCGCCACGGCCAGCAGGTCGCCGTGCAGGACAGGGTCGGCCAGCTTGAAATCCGGCATGCCGCTTTGCTTGGTGCCGAGCAGGTCCCCGGCGCCGCGCAGCTTCAGGTCTTCCTCGGCGATCAAGAAGCCGTCTTCGGTTTCGCGCAGGGTCTGGAGGCGCTGGCGGGCGGTTTCGCCCAAGGGGCCGGCATAGAGCAGCAGGCAGGTCGAGGCGGCGCTGCCGCGGCCGACGCGGCCGCGGAGCTGGTGGAGCTGGGCGAGGCCGAAGCGCTCGGCGTGCTCGATCACCATGATTGTCGCCTCGGGCACGTCGACGCCGACCTCGATCACCGTGGTGGCGACCAGTATGTCCAGATCGCCGGCGCTGAAGCCGGCCATTACCGCGTCCTTCTCGGCGGCCTTCATCTTGCCGTGCACGAGGCCGACCCGCTGACCGAAATAGGCGCCCAGCATGGCGAAACGCTGCCGCGCGGCGGCCATGTCGCTCTCGTCCGATTCTTCGATCAGCGGGCAGACCCAATAGACCCTGGCGCCGCCGGCGATGGCGCGGGTGAGGCCGCTCAGCACCTCGTCCTGCCGCTCGATCGCGACGAGGCGCGTGTCGATCGGGGTGCGGCCGGGCGGCTTCTCGTCCAGGCGGGAGACATCCATGTCGCCATAGGCGGCGAGGGTCAGGCTGCGCGGGATCGGGGTGGCGCTCATCACCAAGGTGTCGACGCCCTGGCCCTTGGCGGTCAGGGTGGCGCGCTCGTCGACGCCGAAACGGTGCTGCTCGTCGACCACCACCAGACCGAGATCGTGATAGATGACGTCGGGCTGGATCAGCGCATGGGTGCCGATGACGATCTGGATGCGGCCGTCGGCGATGGCCTCCAGGGTCTGCCTGCGCGCCTTGCCCTTGTCGCGCCCGGTCAGCACGGTGACGTTGATGCGCAGTTTCTCGCAGATCGGCGCGACGGTCGCCATGTGCTGGCGCGCCAGGATCTCGGTCGGCGTCATCAGCGCCGCCTGCCGCCCGGTCTCCAGCGCGGCCAGCATGGCGAGCAGCGCCACCACCGTCTTGCCGCTGCCGACATCGCCCTGCAGCAGCCGCAGCATCCGGTGGGTGTCGCCCATGTCGTGCAGGATCTCGCCCAGCGAGCGCTCCTGCGCCCCGGTCAGGCGATAGGGCAGGGCGGCCAGCGCGGCGTTGCGCAGCCGCCCGTCGCCCACGTTCGGCTTGCCGCCGCTGCGCCGGTTCTGCTCGCGCACCAGGGCCAGCGCCAGCTGGTGGGCCAGCAGCTCGTCATAGGCCAGGCGCTGGCGGGCAGGGGCGGCGGGCAGCAGGTCGGCCTCGGTCTGCGGGTTATGGACGGCGAGGATCGCGGCGCGCCAATCCGGCCACTGATGCTTGCGCTTGAGGCCGGTATCCATCCATTCGGGCAGGGAAGGGGTGTGGACCAGGGCGGTGCGCATCATCCGCTCCAGCATCGGCGCTGTCAGCCCGCCGGTCAGGCGGTAGATCGCCTGGACCACGGCGATACGGTCCCGCGCCGTCACCGGCATGATGGCATCGGGATGGGCCATCTGGGGCAGGCCGTTGTAGAATTCGACCTTGCCGCTGACCAGGCGCTTCTCGCCGATCGGCAGCTGCTTCAGCAGGTAGGGGCCGCGCACATTGAAGAACACCAGCTCGATGAAGCCGGTCTCGTCGCGGCAGCGCACGCGGTAGGGGGAACGGCCGCGCCCGGGTTCGTGCCGGTCGACGGTCAGCTCAAGGGTCGCCAGGCAGGCCTGCTTCAGCTCGCCGATCTTGGGGGTGTAGCGCCGGTCGAGCAGCGCCACCGGCAGGTGCCACAGCAGGTCGACGATCTCGGGGCCCGCGACCTTCACCAGCATCTTCGACATATGCGTGCCGACGCCGCCCAGATCGGTCACCGGGCGGAAAACCGGCTCCAGCTCCGGCGGGCGGGTACGCGGGCGCGCCCCGGCCGGCGACTCAGATTGCGTGGTCATACGGCGGAGTTTATCCCGTGCCGGCGGGTGGTTGGGAAATGTCTCACTTTAAAATCCTACCGGGTTTATCCGTTTGCTCGGAACGGGCCTTTTCATAACGGGAATGTAATTCCCTGCGCTCCAGGATCAGGGTAACTTATCAGCGGGATACAATGGATCGCGCGCAGGAAAACACGCCGTGGGAGGACCTGTACCGGTACTGGCTGGACCGCCATGCCGCCGGGAAGCCGCCGACGCGCGCCGAGATCGATCCGATGATCGATCTTCATAACCTTGCCTCCAACCTGATCCTGATCGACGTGTTGCCCGGCCGGTTCGAATACCGCCTTGTCGGCAGCCATGTGGTGCGCCATTTCGGCGTCGACCATACCGGCAAGCTCGTCGGCACCTCGGGGGTCGACAGGACGCAGCTGGATGCCTGGTCGCAGACCGTCGCGCATGTGGCGGACACGGGAAAGCCGTTCATGCTGGCCTCGCACTATCCTGAAGCAGGCAGGGCCAAGGTGATCGCGCTGCTGCTGCCGCTCTCCACCGATGGGGACGGGGCGCGCAAGCTGTTCGGCGCGACCTTCTTCGACCAGCCGTTTCCGGATGTCACCGCTTATCCCGGCCTGCCGCTGAAACTGGTCGAGCTCGACATTTAGTTATGTGCGATCCGCGTCCCGTCCGGCGCGGCGAGAGTGCGCAGGATGCGGCCGTCGATCACCTCCATCGACAGCGATTCGATGCCTTCGGCATGGCGGATCCGGATCCAGAAGCGGCGCTTGGCCGCGCCGGTCGCCGCGATCTCCCGCATCGCCAGTTTCTCGCCCGAGATGTTCATCAGCAGGCTCGCCCCGACCCGTTTGGCCGGGTAGCGGATCTGGAACAGCTGGACGCCCTCGCGCGCGACCTGATCGAACGATTTCACCCTTATCCTCACATTCCTGCACAACGGAGGATCGATCCGCGGTGCGGCATGATTCAGGCATTCCCAAGGTCTTTCGTGGGCGGCGTGCCGCCTTCGTGCCGTAATCTGTAACGCGCCGGAGGTGCCGCGGTTTCGAAGCCGGGCTGTGACCAGGATGAGGCGGCTTCGGACTATGGGCGCAGTGCGGCTCCATTCCCTGCCTTAACCGGCAGTCCGACCCGCTTGGCGAGGGCGATAAAAGGCTGTTTTCAGCCTCTCTGTTTTCCAATTGACTTTCCGAAAAAACCGGGAACCGCCGTGCGGGGAGCGATGTTAATCCACGACTTCTGACTGATTTTTTTGAGAAGGGATTATCGTTGTGGGGCTTCCTGAGGCCTCACGGTTTTGTGCAACAAGAGTTTCAAACGGGACTTTGAACGATGAGCATCGTTAAGAAGCAGGCGACCACGGCGCAGCATCTGGCGAAAACACGGACCGGCATCAGTGGACTGGATGATTTGACGCTGGGCGGCCTCCCCAGCGGTCGTCCGACCCTGCTGTGCGGCGCGGCGGGATGCGGCAAGACACTTTTCGGCATGACCTTCCTGGTAAACGGCGCGACCCAGTTCGGCGAGCACGGCGTGTTCATGAGCTTTGAGGAACGCGTGGGCGACTTGGCGGAAAATGTCGCTTCCCTCGGCTATGACGTCGCCGACCTGGTGGCCGCGAAGAAGATCGCGATCGACCATGTCCGGATCGAACGCGCCGAAATCGAGCAGAGCGGCGAATACGACCTGGAAGGCCTGTTCGTCCGGCTGGGCCATGCGATCGACACTGTCGGCGCCAAGCGCGTGGTGCTGGACACGGTCGAGGCCCTGTTCTCGGGCTTCACCGACACCACCATCCTGCGCGCGGAGCTGCGGCGCCTGTTTGCCTGGCTGAAGGACAAAGGCGTCACGGCAATCATCACCGGCGAACGCGGCGAGGGCCAGCTGACCCGCCATGGCATCGAGGAGTATGTCTCGGACTGCGTCATCCTGCTCGATAACCGTGTGCAGGATCAGGTGACGACGCGGCGGCTGCGCGTGGTCAAATATCGCGGCTCGGCCCATGGCACGAACGAATATCCCTTCCTGATCGACGATGAGGGCATCAGCGTCCTGCCGGTCACGTCCGCCGGCCTGGCGCACGCGATCTCACCAGAAGCGGTCGTCACGGGCGTGCCGGGGCTGGATCAGATGCTCGGCATCGGCGGCTTCTACCGCGGCTCGAGCGTTCTGATCTCGGGCCTGGCGGGCACCGGCAAATCGACCTTCGGCGCATCCTTTGTCGACGCCGCCTGCAAGCGCGGCGAGAAGGCGCTGTATTTCGCGTTCGAGGAATCGCCCGACCAGATCGTGCGCAACATGCGCTCGGTCGGGATCGATCTTGCGCCGCATGTCGCCGGGCGGCTGCTGAAGTTCGAGGCGGCGCGGCCCAGCCTCTATGGTTTCGAAATGCACTTGGCGCGGATGAACCGCGATATCGAGCGCTTCTCGCCGTCCGTACTGGTGGTCGATCCGATATCGGCGTTCCGTGGGCCGACCACCGAAATCCACGCGACGCTGATCCGGTTGGCCGATATCTGCAAGACCAGGGGCATCACGGCGGTCTTCACCAGCCTGTCCGCCTCTTCCGATCAGATGGACGAGAGCGAGCGCAGCGTTTCGTCGCTGATGGATACCTGGATATCGCTCAAGGACTTCGACGCCAACGGTGAGCGCAACCGCGTCCTCTACCTGCTGAAGTCGCGCGGCATGAGCCATTCCAACCAGCTGCGCGAATACCGGCTGACCGATAAGGGGGTCGTGATGATCGATGCCTATATCGGTCCGGACGGTGTTCTGACCGGCAGCGCCCGCGCCGCGCAGGAGTCGCGTGAGCGGGAACGGGAGTTGCAGCGCCTCCAGGATACCGAACGCCGTCGGCGGGAGGTGGCGCGCAAGCGCGCCGCCACCGAGCGTCAGGTGGCCGAGCTGATGGCTGCGCTCGAAGCCGAGGAGAGCGAAGTCGCGACCTTGATCGAGCAGGAGGAGGCGCGCGAGACGACGCTGACGGCCGACCGGGAGACCATGGCGGTTCGGCGTGGAGTACAGTCATGAGCAGCGATCTCAACGTCGCGATCCAGCCCGACGGCGCGGTGCCGGGGAAATATAACCTTCGGCTTTATGTCGCCGGCCAGACCCCGAAATCGCTGACGGCGATCGCCAATCTGAAGCGCATCTGCGAGCAGAATCTGGCGGGGCACTACACGATCGAGGTGATCGACCTGCTGGTGACGCCGCAGCTGGCCGAGGGCGACCAGATCGTCGCGGTGCCCACATTGGTGCGCCGCCTGCCGCCGCCGATCAAACGGATCATCGGCACCTTGTCCGACACCGAACGGGTTCTGGTCGGGCTGGATATTAAGTCGAGGGGGGCTGCGACATGACCGCCGCGACCGACGGGCCGGGGGACACGCCCAAGCGCTACAAGCTGCGCCTGTTCATCACCGGCTCGACCCCGCGTTCGATCCGCGCGCTGGAGAACATGCGCAAGATCTGTGAGGAGAACCTGCGGGGCCAATACGACCTGGAGGTCATCGACGTCTATCAGGATCCCGCGGCGACGAAGGAACTGCAGATCGTCGCCACGCCGACCCTGGTCAAGATACTGCCGGAGCCGCTGCGCCGGATCATCGGCGACCTGTCGGATACCGAGCGGGTGTTCGCGGGGCTGGATCTGACGCCGATCGAGCGTAAGGGGCAGCCGTGAGGTCGCCGGACGCCGCTGGAGGGGCAGGCCTCTCGGCGAGCATGGAAGCTCTCGCGGCGCGCCTGCGTGAGGCCGAGGAAACGCTCGATGCGATCCGCAATGGCGACGTCGACGCGGTGGTGGTCACCGGTCCCGCCGGCCAGCAGGTCTATACGCTGGAAAACGCCGATCGCCCTTATCGCCTGCTGATCGAGCAGATGCAGGAAGGGGCGGTCACGCTCAGCGACGACGGAACGGTCCTGTATTGCAACGAGCGTTTCGCCGCCATCGTCGAAACCTCCCGCGAAGCCATCATCGGCCACGGCATCGATGTCTTCTTCGTCGAGATCGAGCGCGGTGTGTTTCTGGGCCTGCTGACGCGCGGCCCCGGCACCAGCGCCACGGTCGAATTTACGCTGCGCGGGGCAAGGGGCACCGCCGTTCCGGTCAATATCTCGCTGATCGATCTGCCGGTCGACGACGGCTCGCAACGCATCATCTGCGGCGTCGTGACCGACCTGACGCACAGCCATCGGCGCAATCACGAACTCGCCGCCGCGAACGCGTCGCTGGCCCGCGAAATCGAAGAGCGCGGGCGTGCGGAGGACAGTCTCAGCGTCGCGTTGGACGCCGCCGGAATGGGAAGCTGGGACCTCGATCTTGCAACCGGCGAGATCCGCCGGTCGGTTCGGTGCGACGAGATTTTCGGCTATGCAGAGCCGCTTGAATCCTTCGACCTGCAAGCGGCATTGAACCATATCGTGACTGAGGATCGCGCTGCCGTGGCCAAGGCGTTCGTCGATGCCGAAGCGGGCGGATCGATCGATATCGAACGGCGGATCAGGCGGGCCGGCGACGATGCGCTCCGCTGGGCGCACATCAAGGGCCGCACCTATTACGGCGAGGGAAAGCCGGTGCGGATCGCCGGCGTGGTCGCGGATGTGACCGACAGGAAACTGGTCGAGGAACAGCTGCGCCAGGCGCAGAAGATGGAGGCGGTCGGGCAGCTGACCGGCGGCATTGCCCATGATTTTAACAACCTGTTGATGATCATCGGCGGCAGCCTGGACCTGCTCCATCGCGCGGTGGACAAAAGCGACCGTACAACGGGCCTGCTCGACGCGGCGCGCCAGGGTGTGGCGCGGGGCGCCAAGCTCAACCAGCAGCTTCTGGCATTTTCCCGGCGCCAGGACCTTCATACCGAAGCGGTTTGCGTCAACGACCTCATTCCGGATTTCGAGCATCTGCTGGACCGGGCGGTCGGCGAGATGGTCGCCGTCAGGATCGAGGTGCATCAGAAGCTTTGGCACTGCAGCACCGACCCGCATCAGCTCGAAACCGCCATCGTCAACCTGGCGATCAATGCGCGCGACGCGATGCCGAACGGCGGTACGCTGACACTATCGACCGCTAATCGGACCATCGGCGAGGCGGCGGCGATGCGGTGGGGCGCGGCGCCGGGCGACTATGTCGTCGTCTCGGTCCGCGATACCGGCATCGGGATGACGCCGGAGGTCGCGGCGCGGGTCTTCGAGCCTTTTTTCACCACCAAGGAAGTCGGCAAAGGCACCGGCCTCGGCCTCAGCCAGGTCTATGGCTTCGCCAAGCAATCCGGCGGCTTCGTCGCCCTCGACACCGAAGTCGAAAAGGGCACGGATATTCTGATCCACCTGCCGCGCACCGATCCTGTGGAGGCGAGCCGCGAGGCGCCGCGCCGGCAGGCACAGGAGGCCACCGGGAAGGGCACCATCCTGGTGGTCGAAGACGATGCCGGCGTCCGGGAGACGGCGAGTGCCCTGTTGCGCGACCTCGGTTATCTGGTGACGGAGGCGGACACCGCGCAGGCGGCCCTGGACCTCGTCAGCAGCGACAGGCTGATCGCGCTGGTCTTCACCGACGTGATCATGCCGGGCGGGATAAACGGCATCGAGCTTGCCAACGAAATCACCCGACGCCGCCCCGATCTTCCGGTGCTGCTGACGTCGGGGTACACCGCCCAGCGGCTCGTTCCGGATTCGGTGGCGCGCGTCTGGTCGGTCCTGCGTAAACCCTACACCCAGACCGATCTGTCGCTGGCTGTCAGCGACGCGATCGACCGCGTCCTGTCCTGACCGCGGCGGCCGTCGGCGTGCGGGATGGATCGCCAAGGATAGACCTCCAGGGGCACCGCTCTATATACAGGCGGCATCATGACCATCCCTGCCGAAACCGCCCCGACTGAAATAGACAGAGATCTCGATGCCTTGCGCCGCAAGCTGGGATTCCGTGCCTGGCATCGCGGGACGCGGGAGGCCGATCTCCTGATCGGCAGCTTTGCCGACCGGCATCTGCCGGAATTCGATGCGGTGGCGCTCGGCCAGTTCCAGGCGCTGCTGAAGGAGAACGATCCCGACATCTATGATTGGATGACGGGCCGCACCCCGGTGCCGCCGGAGCATGACAATCCGGTCACGGTGGCGCTGCGCCAGTTCAGGTTTCCATCCGCCTCATGAGCAAGCTGCCCAAGATCGGCACGGTCACGAAGACCGAGCCGGAGATTCCCGATTTCGAGTTCACCCCGGGCCGCAAGCTCACCCTCGCGGGTGCGCCGGAGGGGCATGATGCGCGGCTGCTGACGGCGCTGATCGCGCGGGAGCAGCGCGACCTGCTGCATGTCGCGTCGGACGATGGGCGGATGGCGCGGCTGTCGGACCTGATTTCCTTCTACGATCCGTCGCTCGAGATCGTGACCTTCCCGGCTTGGGACTGCCTGCCGTACGACCGGGTGTCGCCCAATACCGAGATCGTCGGGCAGCGCATCGCGGCGCTGGCCAAGCTGATGACCCCGGCGAAGAAGCCGCGCCTCGTCATCGCCACGGTAAACGCCGTCGCCCAGCGGGTTCCGCCGCATGCAATGGTGAAGACGGCGGCCTTCAACATTGCCGTCGGCGACCGTGTCGATATCGAGGTGATGCAGCTGTTCTTTGCCGAGAACGGCTACAACCGCGCCGAAACCGTGCGCGAGGCGGGCGAGTATGCGGTGCGCGGCGGCATCGTCGACCTGTTCCCGCCCGGCTTCGAGGAGCCGGTGCGCATCGACCTGTTCGGCGACGAGGTCGAGAAGATCCGCAATTTCGACCCGATGTCCCAGCGTTCGACCGGTGAGCGGGAGAAGCTCTCCCTGCAATCGATGGTCGAGTTCACCCTGGACGAGGCCTCGATCGCCCGTTTCCGCGCCGGCTATCGCGAGCTGTTCGGCGTCGTCACCGGCGACCCGCTCTATGAGGCGGTCACCGCCGGCCGGCGCTATGCCGGCATGGAGCATTGGCTGCCGCTGATGCATGAGCGGATGGAGACGCTGTTCGATTATCTGCCGAAAGCGATGCTGTCGCTCGACCCGCAGGGCGACGAGGCGTTCGATGCCCGCTTTGCCCAGATCGCCGATTTCTACCAGGCGCGGCTCGACCTCCAGGCGACCGAGGCCAAGGCCAACAACGCGGTCTACCGCCCGATGCCGCCGGACCGGCTCTATCTGACGCGCGGCGAGCTGGACGAACGGCTCAACGAGCGCTCGACCCTGCGCCTGTCGGCCTTCGGCGCGGTCAAGGGTGACCGCAATTCCATCGACGGTGGCGGCAAGCGGGGGCGCGATTTCTCCGATGTGCGCTCGACCCAGGCGGCCGAGCTGT
>DATBAZ010000215.1:0-7230 GCA_036271255.1 Alphaproteobacteria bacterium | reverse complement strand
GACCCCTCCGTTCACGACGGTATTGCTGACTGCCGCTCCTGAATCGACTTCATCGATACTGTTGCCGTTTAAGATCGTGCCGGTGGCCGTGCCGCCGGCGAGCACCTGCATCCTCCCGAAGCCGTTCACGACCGTGAGATTGGCGCTGCCGCCGGACGAGACGAGTTGCACACCGATGTTGAGAAGCTCCACACCACCGCTGATAATGGCGGTGCCTGTCACCGTCGCGCCGATCGCGTCGCCGCCGGAAAGGACCGTCTGCTGGCCGCTGATTTGGATAATCGCGCCGCTGGCGATGCCGCCGGAACTGATGATCTGCTGGGCCCCGGATTGCACGCTCGTGCCGCTGGCGATGCCGCCGGAGTTGATGAGCTGCTGGCCCCCGGACTGGACTGTCGTGCCGCTGGCGATGCCGCCGGAGCGGACGAG
Organism: Alphaproteobacteria bacterium; assembly: GCA_036271255.1. Classification (GTDB taxonomy): domain Bacteria; phylum Pseudomonadota; class Alphaproteobacteria; order BOG-932; family Roseiterribacteraceae; genus BOG-932. The sequence continues at coordinate 6,801 of DATBAZ010000215.1, read as the reverse complement.
CTGCTGGCCCCCGGACTGGACTGTCGTGCCGCTGGTGATGCCGCCGGAATAGAGGACTTCCGTGCCTCCCTTTTCCACCGTCGTTCCCGTCGTCGTGCCGGAGGCCAGCACATAGTCGGTGGCGCCGCTGCTGACGACGATGCCGCTCGCGGTTGTCGCGTAGGTGATGGACCCCGAAACGCCCTGGTCCAACACAATGCCCGTGGACATTACCGTTCCGGTCGTGCCGGTTGCCGTCCCGCCGTTCAAGACGAACAGGGTGCCGCCGACGCTGACCGTTGTACCGATCGCGGTTGCGCCGGACGACACGATTTCGATGCCGCCGCTTTGGATAACGGTGCCGGTGGTGGTGGCGCCCGCCGACAGGATTTCCCGGCCGCCGCTGGATATCGTGTCGCCCACGGTCTTGGCGCCGGACTGGACGAGTTCGGAGCCGCCGCTGCCTACCGTCGTGCCGGAGGCAGTGCCGCCGCCGGCAATTATCTCGTTACCGCCCGCGACGATGATCGCGCTGACGGTCGTGCCGCCGCTGTTGACGGCGACGGTGCCGCTATCGACCATGCCGCTGGCGACGCCGCCGTTATTGACCGTTTGATTTGCCAGAACGCCGACGACCGTGCCGCTGGCGACGCCGCCGGCGCCGACAGTGTCTGTGGCGTTGCCGGCCAGGGCAGCATTGGAGGTGACGCCGCCGCTGAGCTCGCCGATGCTGCCGTTGGTGATGGTCGCGCTGATCGACAGGGCGCCGGATCCCGACACGGATTCGGAGGCGCCGGCGTTGAGGCTCTCGCCGCTGGTCGTACCGCCGGCAAAAACGGTGAGTGACCCCCCGCTTAAGGTTGTCGCGACGGCCAAGCCCCCGGAATAGATGAAGACCGCGCCATTGCTGATCAGATTGGCGCTGGCGACGCCGCCGCTGAGGACTTGCAGATCTCCGCCGGAGCGGATCGTCAGCCCGCTTTCGGTGGCGCCGTATGCCGAAACGTATGACGTCGTTTGGATGGCGACGCCGGTTGAGATGACCTGTCCGCCTGTCAGGACGGTCGTGGATGTCCCGGTGCCGCTGCCCAGAACGAGGAGGGTGCCGCCGCTGCTGACGACGGTCCCGCTGGCCTTGCCGCCCGACGAAACCACTTCGCTGGCGCCGCTGCTGATAATGGTCCCGCTTGCGGCGCCGCTGTTCAGAACGAGCAGGGTGCCGCCGCTGCTGACAATCGTCCCGATGGCCTTGCCGCCCGATGAAACGATCTCGGCGCCGCCGCTTTTGATGATGGTCGCGCTCGCGGTGCCGCCGCTTCTGACGTTCTCAACCGCGCTTGCGCCAGTCAGCGTGGTGCTGATGCTGATGGCGCCGGTCGACAGGGTCTCCGCACCGCCCAGGCTGACGGTCGAACTGCTGACTATTCCGCCGCTCCCCAGGAAGCCGACGAACTCCTGGCCGCCGCTGAGCACTATAGTGCCGGTGGCGGTGCCGTTATCTTCCACAAATTGAACCGCGCTGAACAATACGGTGGTACTCACCGCCGCACCGCCGGAAAAAACGCTGAGCGAAGCGGCCGTCGCGCTGGTGTTGCTGATTACGGCGCCACTCGAGACGAGCAGCGTGGCCCCGGACCCCATGACCAGGCGCGACGTCGTCGCACCTGAAGCCAAGTACAGCGCGCCGCCGCTCAGCAGGTCCGTGCCGATATCTGTCGCGCCGGATGCGACGGTCTCGGTTCCGCCGTTGCTGACCACCGTCCCGCTGGTGAGGCCGCCCGACGACACGGTCTGGGTGCCACCGCTGCTGACGGTCACGGCCGTGGCGGAACCGCCGGCCAGCACCGTCTCGCTGCCGCCGGAACTGATCGTCCCGCCGCTCGCCGAGCCGGCCGACGAGACAGTCTGCGACCCGCCCGCCTGGATGATGGTGCCGCTCGTCGCGCCATTGCGGCTGATGACCTGCCATCCGCCGCTGCCCACCACGGCGCTGACCGACTTACCACCGCTCGATACGATCTCGGTGCCGCCCGCGCTGATGATCGAACCGCTATCGTTTGCCAAGCCCTTGACGATCTCGGTTCCGCCGCTGACGACCGTGGCAATGGCCCGCCCGGTGGTCCCCGAGACGGTTTGCGAGCCGCCGGTGCCGATCGTTGCGCTGGTGGCGGTGCCGTTGGCGAAGATGATTTCCGAACCGCCGCTGCCGATCATGCCGCCGCTGGCGACGGCGCCCGCGGAAACTGCCAATGTGCCGCCGCTGCCGACGATCGTGCCTGTCGCCCTGCCGCCGGACGATAGCGTCTCGACGCCGCCGTTGCCGACCATGGTGCCGCCGGCGCTGCCACCGGCAAAGACGGTTTGGCTGCCGCCGTTACTCACCACCGTGCCGGTGGCCATCCCGCCGGAATAGACCCCTTCGGCACCGCCGCTGCTGACCACGGTGCCGCTGGCCGTTCCACGGGAAATGATGAATTCGGTTGCGCCGGATCCGACGATGGTGCCGGTCGTGGCGTTGCCTATGGCGGTGACGCTCGACCCTGCCTGCTGGAAAGCGATCCCCGATGCGATCACCGTTCCACCGCTATTGATCGTCCCGGCGGCGGTGCCGCCGGCCAACAGCAGTATGCCGCCGCTATCGATGACGGTGTCGCTGGCGAACCCGCCGAACGACGTGATTTCGACGCCCCCGCTGCTGATGACGGCGTCGACCGTCGATGCGCCAGGCGCGGCGACATTCAGGGTGCCGCCGCCGGAAACCGTCGTGCCGCTGGCGGTGCCGCCGCCTAAAACGACTTCGAAACCGCCGCTGCCGATCGTTGCGTCGATCGAGATACCGAATGAGAGCGTCTCGTAGCCGCCCAGGCTGACGATCGTGCCGCTGGCCATGCCGCCGTAGAAAACGGTGTCGATGCCGCCATTGCTGACCACCGTTCCGATGGCGACGCCGCCGGAGGAGACGTTTTGGAAATCGCCGCTATGCAGGATGTTTCCGGTGCTGGTCTGACCGGAGGTGATGTCGATTTCGCTCATGGCCCGCCCGCTCGTCCTGTGTTCGGGGCCGGCGCCCGCCATTGTCGATACCGGCAATCTCACGCGTGCAGGTTCGGACGAATAGCGTCGCCGTTCGCTCACCGGGGGCGGCGAACGTCACGGGCCGTGTCCTGACACGGGTAATATGGAGAGGCTTGTGCGCCTTACGTGCCGTTGGCCGGCACGGCGATGTTGGGCAGCCGTAACGGCTGTGCTGCCCGGGGCGGCGAGCATCCCTGTCGCCGGAGTGACTGATCTTTAACGGATTTTTTTAGTGAGATATAGTATGAATTGCCGCTTTTACGAAAATTTAATCCTTATTGCCTCGGCAGTGCGACACGGAACCAGACTACGCATTTCCGTCATTCGTCTCTCCGTCTTAAGATCATCCGATCCGCTCAAAGCCCGCACCAGGATTAACCCGAATGCCTAGTTTCGACATTGTTTCGAAGACCGATCTCGCCGAGGTCGATAACGCGCTCGCGAACATCCAGCGCGAAATCGACACGCGCTTCGACTTCAAAGGCAGCGCCTGCTCTCTCGTCCGCAAGGACGATGAGCTGACGCTCGAAGCCGACGATTCGTTGAAGATGAAACAGATGCACGAGCTCATCTTCACCCATTTCACCCGCCGCAAGCTTGATGGGGGGGCGCTCGACTTCAAGGAACCTGAACGCGCTTCAGGCGACAGGCTGCGCCAGACCATTTTGGTAAAACAAGGCGTAGACCGCGACCTCGCCAAGAAGCTCGTCAAGGAGATCAAGGACGCAAAGCTGAAAGTTCAGGTCTCGGTCCAGGGCGACGAACTGCGTGTGAGCGGCAAGAAGCGCGATGATCTTCAAGACGCGATCGCCCACGTCAAGGCGATGAAGATTGAACTGCCGCTACAATATGTGAATTTCAGGGATTGAGGGTGGCAGGCCGAGAGCCAAGTGTCGAGCCTAGCGGCACGCGGCGAGGCGGTCCTATTAGGTGGAGTCCACCCCTTTTTCTGCGTAATTTGATGATTGCGGCTTCGCCGTTTCCGCCAACCCTAAAGGCGCGACAAGACAATGATCCTTATTCGTCGCCGCCCCGATGGCATCGTTGGCGTCGCAACGCCTCCGCACGTCAAAGAAACCTGGGTCTTCACGATGCCGATGGATCCTATGGCTTTCCACCGCGAAATGGTCGCTCGGGGTTGCAACCGTGTCGATAGCGCGGATGTCCTCGGCGAGTCCGAAAAATCAGGCTTCGGCTACTTGCCCGGCGTATAGGGCTTGCAAAAGATATGATCGCCCCTCCGGCCTACTTTTGATGGGAGCTACCCCACCCGCGCCAGCAGGTTGGCCATGTCGTCCGCGTGTTCTTCCTCGACCTTCAGTATGTCGACGATCAGCTTGCGGGTGGTGGGGTCGTCGTCGCCGATCCAGCGGATGATTTCGGCGTAGGTGTCGATGGCGATCCGCTCGGCGATCAAATCTTCCTTGACCATCGAGATCAGGTCGAGGCTCGGGTCGTATTCGGAGTGGCTGCGGTCGACCAGCCCCGCCGGATTGAAGTCGGGCTCGCCGCCCAGCTGGGTGATGCGCTCGGCGATCCAGTCGGCATGCTGCTGCTCTTCGCCGGCATGCTGCAGGAATTCGGGCTTCACCGCCTCGGCGTGCATGCCCTTGGCCATGTAGTAGTGGCGCTTGTAGCGCAGGATGCAGACCAGCTCGGTCGCCAGCGCCTCGTTCAGCACCTTGATCACCTGCTCGCGGTCGCCCTTGTAGCCGCCGGTCACCGCGCCGTCCTCGATGCTGCGGCGGGCCCGCTCGCGGATCGCGGCGAGATCGGAAATGAATTCGCTCATGGGAAAGGCTCCTGCCTGTCGGTGCATGGGTGTTGCCCCAATAACCCGACGCGCAACCGGGCGTTCCGACATAAGGGTTGGCCGGCCGGTAACCTTTTCACACTTTGCGGGTTTGACTCGCATAGGCCGGAAAACCGGCCCGCGCCGCAATCGCAGGAGGCATCGTGCGCAATCTCAATGCTGTGGCGACCGCTTTCGCCGCCTTCGCAATTTTTGCCGTGAGTCTCGCCGCACCGGCGCAGACCTGGATGGAAACCCACCCCGTGCTGATCGATGCAAGCAGCCGCGTGCAGACCTCGGATGTGCGGGCCGAGACGAAAACGGCGCCCGTGCAAGAGGCGCGGCTACCGGCCGATGACGAGCCGAAGCCGGACGATGGCGCAAAGATCGGCAAGGGTCCGCTGGACCACCCGGCAAATGCGAGCGGCGAGTCGAGCCGGCACGAATGACCGGCAATCGCGTTCCCGATTCATGATGACCCGATACAGGCTGCAAATTCCGGACACCACGGTGCCGCCCGGCAACCCGCCGGTGCCGCCCGATCCCGATAGACCGCTGCCGATCACCGAGCCGCCCAAGCCGCTTCCCATCCCGCGGCCGGACGAGCCCGAGCCGGTCAAGGAACCGCCGCCGCCGATTAACTGATCAGCCGCGGCGCTTCCGGTTCTTGCGGGCGGCATAACGCGCGTCGCGGGCTGCCTTCTGCGAAGCCCGGAGTTCCTCCAGCGCCTGCTTGCGCGCCCGTTCTTCTGCGTTTTCGGCGTCCTTGGCCGCTTCGGCTGCGAGACGCTCGGCGTCGATGCGGGCCGCTTCCTCGGCGTCGCGGGCGGCCTTGGCGGCGCGTTCGGCGGCCAGCGCCGCCTCCCGCTCGGCCCGCTTCTTGGCCTCGCGCTCGGCGCGAGCGGCCTCGGCGGCGATCCTGGCCTTCACCTTTTCCGGGTCGACCTGATTGAGCTTGGCCCGCAGCTTCTCCAGCTGCTGCTTTTTCGCCTCCGCGGAGGTCGTTTTACGATCGTCGAAACCTGTCTTGAAACCGTTCATCTCTCACTGCTTCTGATGTCGCCGCGCTTCCGCGTCTCCGGACGCGGACGGCGTACCAATTTTCACCGGACGGATAAAGCCGCCGTCACGAACATGCAAGGAACAGTCCGGTAAAACTGCTATCCCGCATCTGCATAGGTACATTATCCGCTTTTGACGAACACGAGACTGCGATTATTCGCGGGCATCGTCACCGTTTCGGCATGATTGAGCCCATGCTCGGCCGCCAATGCCACGACATCCTCCAGGTTGCGCACGCCCCAGGACGGATCGCGCATCTGAAGATCGATATCGAAGCGCAGATTGCTCTCCGCCGTGTGCGCGCCGCTCTCCTTATAGGGTCCGTACAGATACAACACCCCGCCGGGCGGCAACGTTCGCGCCGCGCCTGCCATCAGCCCCGCGCAGGCGGTCCAGGGCGAAATATGGATCATGTTGATGCAGACGACCGCGTTCGCGTGCGCCGCCGGCCATTCGGACGACGCTGCGTCGAGCACCAGCGGCGATCTGAGGTTATCGAGGCCAGCCACCTCACGATGGGCGGCGATCGACATCAGCAAACGCTCATCCAGGTCGGTCGGCTGCCAGGTGAGGTGGGGGAGGGCGGCGGCGAAGAAGGCGGCATGCTCACCTGTTCCCGCCGACACTTCCAGCACCAAACCGGATGACGGCAGGACCCGTTTCAGCACCGCCAGGATAGGCTCGCGGTTGCGCGCTGTCGCCGGCGCATGAGCACGATGGTCGGTCATGCGCCGGGCTCTATCGGACAGCGCCCGGCTGTGACAAAACCGTGTCCGGCATCGGCGACTTCGTTCGCGCAGGAGCAGGCCCGCATCGGAGATACTGCGATAGGGTTACGCCGAACAACACTTCGCAGGCGTAGTTCGTCGGATAACTGCGGCATCCTGGCACTC
>DATBAZ010000214.1:0-3662 GCA_036271255.1 Alphaproteobacteria bacterium | reverse complement strand
GCGCAGCGCCGCGTCGGCCAGCTCGCCGACGGCTGGTTCCCGTACTACCCGTATTTCGACGAGACCGAGCTCTATCGCGACTGGGAGAACATCTCACAGCACGCAGTGAAGGCCGGCCGCGACCCCAACTCGATCGGCCGCGAAGGCGCGATCTATTTCCAGGACCCGCGCATCCCGGCGCCCGCCACCGCATCCCCGCAGCCCCAGACCCTGGATGACTGCGTCGAGCGCGCCCATTGGTGGAAGAAGTTCGGCGCCGAACGCTTCTGGGTCACCGCCCCCTGGGCCAATCTCGGCCCCGAGGAAACCGGCGTGCGCACCGTCGGCAAGAAATGGACGGGCGTCGAGCAACGGCTGAAGGCCCTGGAAGAATTCAAGAACGCGGTCGGGAAGGACTACTAGCCTGGCTTCGTAGGATGGGTACAGCGGAGCGAAACCCATCAGAAATTTAGCCACAGATTACACAGATTTACGCAGATCAAATCCGATTGCCGTGTAGGCATCTTCATCTGTGTCATCTGTGAAAATCTGTGGCTAATTCTTCGGCTTTGATGATGGGTTTCGCTCCCTCAACCCATCCTACAAATCCATCACGCGTTCGCGGCGCTCCAGCCGTCCGGATCGTCGATGAATTTCTCGACCTGATCCAGGGTTTCGGCATCGAAATAGCTGCCTTTGCGGGCGACGTTCAGCACGTCGCGCCAGGTGGTCAGTGCGTGGAGCTTCACGCCGATCTCGGCGAGCGAAGTGACGCTCTGCGGGAAGATGCCGTAGTGGAAGATCACGAACGTGTGCTCCACCACCGCGCCGGCATTGCGCAGAGCTTCGACGAACTTGATCTTGCTGCCGCCGTCGGTCGCCAGGTCCTCGACCAGCAGAGTGCGGTCGCCTTCGTTCAGCACGCCCTCGATCTGAGCATTGCGGCCGAAGCCCTTGGGCTGCTTGCGGACATACTGCATCGGCAGGGCCAAGCGGTCGGACAGCCAGGCGGCGTAGGAGATGCCGGCCGTCTCGCCGCCGGCGACGCAATCCAGCGCCTCATAGCCGATATCGCGGATCACCGTGGCGGCGGCAAAGTCGAGCAGGGCGGTGCGGGCGCGCGGGAATGAGATCACCTTGCGGCAATCGACATAGGTCGGCGCCTTGCGGCCCGAGGTCCAGGTAAAGGGCTCGCGCGCGTTGAAGGAAACCGCCTTGATTTCCAGCAGGATACGGGCGCTTTGCTCGGCGATGGCTTCAGCGGTGGGAAGGCCGGAGGGAAGCTGCATTGGAGGGTCCTGCTTTAAGTTGCGATACGCCAGGCGACCTGTTCGCCGGCGCGGAAGGGACGGATTTCGCCCCCGTCGGGCAGCGCGACCGCATCGGGCACGGTCATCGGCGACCGCTCCAGGGTGATGCGCTGCTCGTTGACGGGCAGACCATAAAAGCGCGGTCCGTTGAGCGAGGCAAATCCCTCGAGCCTGTCGAGCGCATGCGCCGCATCGAACACCTCGGCATAGAGCTCGATCGCGGTCGGCGCGTTGAAGATACCAGCGCAGCCGCAAGCCTGCTCCTTGGCGCTGACCGCGTGCGGGGCGCTGTCGGTACCCAGGAAGAAATGCGGATCGCCGGAGGTCGCGGCCTCGACCAGCGCGACGCGATGCTTCTCGCGCTTCACCACCGGCAGGCAATAATGATGCGGGCGAATGCCGCCCTGGAACATCGCGTTGCGGTTCAGCAGCAGGTGATGCGGGGTGATTGTGCAGCCGATATTGGCGCCACCCCCACGCACGAACTCAACCGCCCGCTCGGTCGTTGCATGCTCGAAAACCACACGCAGCGTCGGCAAGCGATTGACCAGCGGAACCAATATCTTATCGATGAACACCGCCTCGCGGTCGAAGATGTCGACCGAAGGGTCGGTGACCTCGCCGTGAACCAGCAGCGGCATGCCGATCTCGGCCATACGCTCCAGCACCGCGTCGATATTGCGGATGTCGGTCACACCGGCCGCCGAATTGGTGGTGGCGTGGGCCGGATAGAGCTTGGCCGCGACGAAAGCGCCGTCGCGAAAACCGGCAGCCAGATCATCGGGATTGGAGCCGTTGGTGAGATAGGCAACCATCAACGGGGTGAAGCTGAGGCCAGCAGGCAGGGCGGCCAGGATACGGTCGCGATAGGCATTGGCGGCAACGGCCGTGGTCACCGGCGGCGTCAGGTTCGGCATGACGATGGCGCGGGCGAATTGCTGCGCGGTGTACGGCAGCACCGATTTCAGCGCGGCGCCGTCGCGCAGATGCAGGTGCCAGTCGTCCGGCCGCCGGATGGTCAGTAGGTCAGCCATGTTCGGGTCCGATCATTCGATATGCCACCGCGCTGAAGGCCAGGGTCGCCATCCACCAGCTCTGCCAGATGCCGAACGCGAGTCCCGCGATCACCAGACCCGCCGCATAGCCGGGCAGGGCAAATCTGGCAACGGCGGCCGGCCATTGGCCTATGGCCTTCAGGCCCAGCAGCAATATCCCCGCCACGATAATGGCCCCGACGGCGCCGATCTCAAGCCAGACCTGGAGGAAAGCGTCGTGCGGATGCAGCGGGATCAGCGACTGGCCGGGCGGCAGGAACTGCGAAACCGCGTCGCCGTTCGGCACATAGCGTGAGGCATTGAAGCCCCAGCCGAACAGCGGCCGCTCCAGCGTCCGCTCCGCCGCGAAATGCCAGATCTCGACCCGATGCTGGCCCGAATGCTTGATCCAGGGCGCGGTGGTGCCGCCGTGACTGTAGGCAAAAATCGAGAGCGGCAGGATGACGGCGAAGGCCAGCATGGTCGCCATCGTCAAAAACCGGCGCACCCAGACGGTCGAGGCGAAGCAGGCGGCGAAAACCACCAGCGACAACGCCATTCCGAGGGTCGCCGACGAAGCTGTCAGTTTGACAGAGGCGACGGCGAAGACCACTGCCAGCACAGCGCCAAGCCAGGGCCGCCCCAGGCGTGCCAAGGCCAGGCAAGCGGGCCAGACGAGCAGGGGCAGGGCATCGGTCGAGCGCTTGGCTTCGACCAGATCGGTCAGCTTGGCGTTATTGCCCATGACCGCGCGGTACAGCGGGAAATCGAACAGCGCCTCGATCGCGAGCAGCACCAGCCCGGCCAGCATCCCGCCGACCAGCGCCCAGGACAGGCGGCGGCTCTGCTCGGCGCCCAACCGGCCGGCCAAGGCCAGCAGCGCCAGCAGTGCGGCGGTCTCCAGCACGATATCGATCAGCTTGCGCGCGCCGCTGCCGGGATTGATATCCCAGATCAGAGACAGGGCGCACCAGACGATAAACGCGATGAAAAATGCCGCGGCGCTGGCCGGAACGCCCGGCCATGTGCCGCTCTGGACACGTTCGGCGGCGTAGGCCAGCACACCGGCCGCGATCATAAGCGGCGCCATGCCGAGCGGCGCGACGGACAATAGCGGCGGGGCGAGGGCAAAGGCGACTGTCAGCACCCACAGCGCCACCGGCATCAGGCCTTTATTCATCTTCGAGTGTGGCCTTGAGGTACGACAGGACCGGGTAAAGTCCTGCCATCAATGCGATCAGGAAGCCCCAGCGGCCCTCGCGATAGCCTTTCCGCCGCCAATAGCATTTGTAAAAGCGGCCGAATATCCGGCTGATATTCTTGCCGAATGTCTCGTCGA
>DATBAZ010000213.1:0-4744 GCA_036271255.1 Alphaproteobacteria bacterium | reverse complement strand
CATCGACCTCGCCCAGATCGGCGAAGGCATCGGGCCCAAGTGCCGGTTGGCGCCCGGCCAGTCGCGCGCCTTCCGCTTTACCTTGACCGATACCCGCACCGTCGGCGTCGGCGTCCGCGCCTCGGTCGACGTCGCGACCTGCCGTCTCCTGATGGAAGACGGCACGGAGATCGGCCGCGGGCTGGTGCATATGCATGAGCTGAAGGCCGGGAACTACGTGCTGGTCGTCGATGCGCCCAGCGACGGCCCCGCCATCGATATCGAGCCGGTTCTTGTCGGCTCCGAGCTGCCAGGCCGGGGGCCACCGGATTCAGTCAAAGCGGATTATCTGTCTCTCGTCGGTAAGCAGGCTAAGAACTAACCAGGGTTAGGGAAACAGCGCCATGCGCAGCATGCCGTTCAAGTCTTTGTGGCCGGTATTCAGCATCGCTCTGCTGCTGGGAACGGCAGCGGATCGAAACGCCTTCAGTGCCGAAGAATCCGGCCAGTCCCAGATCGTGAAGCAGCCGGCGGGCGCACAGATCGTGCCCGACAAGTTCCTGCGCCGTTGGGACCCGGTGACGATCTTCTTCGACCGCAATGTCGGCCCCGCCGACGGCGGAGCGGAGCATGCGCCGGAGAAATACGTCACCGTGACGCCGGCCCATCCCGGCGCCTTCACCTGGCTCAATGGCCGTACCCTGCAATTCCGCCCGGCCGAGGCCTGGCCCGCGCTCGGCCGCTATGAGTGGAAGGTGGGCGACAAGGGCACCGTGCTGGCGAGCCTGATGGATGCGCCCACCGCGTCCATCCCCAGCAACGGCGCGGCGAATCTCGACCCGGTCGACAGCGTCACCTTGACCTTCGCCCAGCCCGTCGATCCCAAGGTGCTGGCCAAGATGCTGGATATCGAGATCGCCCCCCTGCCCGGTCTGGACCGCAGCAAGGCCAAGCGGATCGATGACAACGATTTCACCGTCAAGACGGTCGAACGCGGCAACCGCGCCGACGCCGCGACCTATGTGATCGCCTTTCGCCAGCCGATCCCGGCGGGAATGCGCGCCACGGTGACGCTCGGCCTGTCGGCCGAGCCGGGGCTCGACGCCACGGTTCAGCGGATCAGCTTCACCACCTCCGAAATCTTCCAGCCGATCTTCCTGGGCTGCGCCGAGAAGCGTGTGCCGGTCAGCGCCGACGGCAACAGCTACGACAAGAATGCCGCGTTGAGCTGCAAGACCGAAAGCGAGCAGATCGCCGGCACCGGAGCGCCCCGCCGGCACAATCCGGACCAGGATGCCGAGCCGTCCTCCGGCGATCAGGGTCAGGAAGGCAATGCCGAAGGCGAGGGCGAAGGCGGCGATCAGGACGGGACACCCCAGGATTCCGAGAGCGCCGACAGCGGGGACGACCAAGCCGACACCGGCACGACCGACGCCAATGGCAAGCAGGAGCCGGTCGTCGATTCCCATCCACTGATGGAGCCGCTGCCGACCACGACCGCCGCGACGCCCGCCGTCGGCCCGGCGCTGCACAAGGCGGCCGACAGCGAGCCGCGCCTGTCGAGCAAACGTGAGATCGTCGTCCAGTTCTCGGCGATGCCCGCCGGGATCGATCCGATCGCCGCCCGCAACCTGGTCCGCATCACGCCCGCGGTCGAGGGGGTGAAGAGCACAGTGGTGGGCGACCAGCTCCACGTCGTGGCCAAGTTCCAGACCGACACGCTGTACGAGATCGCGCTGGAGCCGACGACGCTGAAGGATACGCGCGGGCGTGCACTGGTGATGAACGGCCGCAGCGCCGCCTATCTGTTCTGGCCGGCGGAGAAGCCCTTCCTCAACCTCGCCTATGGCACCGGCATGGTCGAACGCTTCGGCCCGCAGATGGTGCCGATGCATGGCCGCGGCTATGCCGAGGCCGATGTGCGCATCCATGCGGTCGATCCGCTGGACCGTTCCTTCTGGCCGTTCCCGCTGCAGCCGGTGGTGGTCAATGAAGATGATCGGCCCCCGTCCCCGGGCGAGGAGGTCCAACATCACACGGAAGACCGCCCGATCGACACCGACGAATTGATGAAACAGCTCCAGCGCCTGGGCTCGCCCAGCGTGTCGGAGCTGGAGAAGCTGCCGCTGACGCCGCTGGGCACCAGCGCCCGCTTCGGTCTCAACCTCGCCCCCGCTTTCGCGCGGATTTCCGGCAAGGATCACCCTGGCACCTATCTGGTCGGCATCCGCCGGCTGGATAAGGAAAACACGCGCGAATGGATGCGCGTGCAGGTGACCGACCTCAGCGTCAGCATGGTCGAGGAGGAGAAGTCGGTCCGCTTCTTCGTCACCTCATTGTCCGATGGCCATCCGGTGGAAAAGGCCGAAGTGCGGATCGAGGGCGGCGATCACGACAAATGGACCAAGATCGCCTCAGGCCAGACCGGCTCGGACGGGCATTTCACCTGGGAGCGCAGCAATCTGGGCCCGGCGCGGGCGCAGCTGAGGCGGATCGTGGTGGTCAAGGGCGACGACGTCCTGACCGTCGATCCGGGCGCACCGCTGGACCGCTATTCCGCCAACGGCTGGTTCCCGACCTCCGGCAATACGCTCGACTGGATGCAGGGCAACCTCGCCAACCGGCACCCCGCCCCGAGGACGTTGTGTCATGTCTTCACCGAACGGCCGATCTACCGGCCCGACGACCCGGTTCACATCAAGGCCTATGTCCGCGAGCTGGCCAACGGCGCGCTGACGCCCGGCGGCCAAGGCATGAAGACCGAGATCGTGGTCAACGGGCCGGACGATGCCGAGTGGCGCTATCCGCTGCCGGTCGATGAGGCGGGCAACATCCATTACCTGTTCGCCGAGAAAACGACCGCCACTGGCACATATGAGGCGCGCATCGCGGTCAACGGCGTCAACTGCTCCACCGCGTTGTTCAAGAAGGACGCCTACCGCCTGCCCAAGTTCCAGGTCAGGCTGGACGCGCCCAAAACCATCCCGCTGGACAAGCCGGTCAATGTCGGCATGACCGCGACCTACTATGCCGGCGGCGCGGCGAGCGACCGGCCGGTGCGCTGGCGCGTCACCCAGTTCCCCTATGCCTTCACGCCCAAGGCGCGCGAGGGCTTCGCCTATGCCACCGACAGCCGCTATCAGGCCGGCACCCCGTTCGAAGGCTCGGCGACCCAGGAATCCTCCAGCAAGACCGATGGCGAGGGGCGCGATCACCTGACCTTGGACCCGACGCGGGAGAAGACCAACCAGCCCCGCCGCTATGTCGTCGAGGCGACCGTGATCGGCGACGACGACAAGACCGTGACCAACACCGAGGAGGTGCTGGCCCTGCCGGCTTTCGTGCTGGGCATGAAGGTCCCCCGCTATATCGAGAAGGCCGACCGGATCCCGATCGAGGTCCTGATGGTCGACGGCAACGGCAACCCGCTGGCCGGCAAGCCGGTCACGGTCAGGCTGCTGGAGCGGCAATGGAGCTCGATCCTCCAGGCCAGCGACTTCACCGAGGGCAAGCCGAAATACCGCACCGAGGTGGTCGACGAGAAGCGGATGGAGAAGACCGTCAACAGCGGCAGCGACACCGTCAAGCTGGACCTGCCGGTCAGCGAATCCGGCGTCTATATCGTCCAGATCGAATCCTCCGACGATCTCGGCCGGCGTCAGATGGTGCAACAGGACCTGTTCGTCGGCGGCAACCAGCCCGTCACCTGGTCGCGCCCGCCCGCGCAGGTGTTCAAGGTCACCACCGACAAGGCCGCCTATATCCCGGGCGAGACCGCCAACCTAGTCCTCGAAAGCCCGTTCCAAACCGGCCGTGCGCTGGCGATCGTCGAGATGCCGAACGGCGTCAACCGCTATGAATGGCTGGACGTGAAGAACGGCTACGGCAAGTTCGGCTTGGCCGTCGACAAGACCTTCATGCCGCGCATCCCCGTTCATTTCGCGCTGATGCGCGGTCGGCTGAAAGGCGAAGGGCCGGATGCGGGCGGCATCGATCTGCGCCGGCCGGAAACCTTGGCGGCAACCGCCTGGGTGGGCGTGAAGCCGGTCAAGAACATCGTGACCGTCAAGGTCGAGAACCAGGACATGGCCCAGCCCGGCGACACGGTCGAGCTGACGGTCAGGCTCAGCGACGATACCGGCAAGCCGCTCGCCGGCGAGGTGACCTTATGGATGATCGACCAGGCCGTCTTGGCGCTGGCCAAGGAGGCGCCGCTCGATCCCCTGCCCGCCTTTATCCGCGACCGCGGCAGCAAGGTTGCCTTCAGCGACACCCGCAACAGCGTGTTCGGCTCCCTGCCGCTGGATGAGGATCCGGGCGGCGATGTCGGCGCGGGCGACCAGGCGCTGCTGAACAAGGTCACCATCCGCAAGAACTTCCAGCCGGTGCCTTATTACAACCCGTCGCTGATGGTCAATGCCAGCGGCGTTGCAAAGGTGCAGGTGAAGCTTCCGGACAACCTGACCAACTTCAAGATCAGAGCCAAGGCGGTGAGCGGCCCGGACCGGTTCGGCTTCGCCACCGGCAATATCTCCGTGCGCCTGCCGGTGATCGTCGAACCCAACCTGCCGCGCTTCGTCCGCCCGGGCGACCAGTTCACCCTGTCCGCCATCGGCCGCGTCGTCGAAGGCGCCGGCGGCCCGGGCCAGGCGCAGGCCAAAGCCGACGGGCTGGATGTCACCGGACCGCTGACCCGGACCTTCGACTGGACGCCGGGCCAGCCGCAGCATCTCGATTTCGCCGCCACGGTGCCGACGCCGGCCTA
>DATBAZ010000212.1:0-3377 GCA_036271255.1 Alphaproteobacteria bacterium | reverse complement strand
CTCAGGCAGATGCTGCCGTAGCTCAGGAACGTAGGATGGGTAGAGCGCAGCGAAACCCATCGTTGGGTAAGCTGGATGATGGGTTTCGCTGCGCTCTACCCATCCTACGAAATCACCGTCGCTAGTTACTCCGTCAGCGCCGCGACCGCGGCCTTCTCCTGCCGGTCGCGCCGGGCGAGCATGCCGTCCAGACGATAGACCAGGAACGGATAGATCCAGCCGACTGCGATGACGCCCATGGCGAAGGGTACGATGCCGGTCAGCTTGCCGTCCGGCGTGCTGCCCAGCAGATAGCGGGTCGAAAGGGCTGAGAAGCCCATAACGGCGGCCTGGATGGATGAGGAGAGCGACTGGAAGCCCGCCCGCTCCTCTGGCCTGGGAATACGCATCGACGTCGTCTGGGTGACGATGAGCCGGGCCGAACTGGTGATGAAGAACAGGGCGAAGACCACGACCAGCGGCAGGCCGGGGTTGAAGCCCATATAGCCCATCAGGATCGCCACGGTCATGACCACGGTCGAGGCCAGCGAGACGATGCCGGCGCCGAAGCGGTCGATCGACGGGCCCACCAGGAAGCGGGCCGAGATGATGTTGGCGCCGCCACCGACCAGATACAGGATCGAGAGGTCGGTCGAGGGGAAGCCCAGATTATTGACCAGGAACACCGCCATGATGGTGGTGATCGCCACCAGCGGCACCACGCCGGTCATCTGCAGCCCGTAGGTCAGCAGGCACATCGGCCGGGTCAGCAGCCGGCCGAGCAGGCGCAGCCGCTCAGGGATGGCGAAGCTGGCGCCGGTTTCCAGATGCTTGCGCTGCGGGCCGAGATTGGTGATGACCGTGATGGCGATCGTCGCCTGCAACACCGCGATGAACATGAACGGCGCCCGCCAGGTGCCGAACAGATCGGTGATCTCGAGCCCCGCCGGAATGCCGATGATCTGGGCCAACGCCTGGAAACCCGACACGGTGCCCAGCGCCTTGCCCCGCCGCTCGTGCGGGATGTTGTCGACCAGGGTGGCGATGGACAGCGAGTTGGACGGACCGGCGAAGACGCCGGAGAGGATGCGGGCGGCGATCAGCAGCTCGTAATTGGGCGCCAGCCCGGTCAGCAGCAGCCCGATGAAGGTGCCGGTCAGGCCGACCCGGAGCGCTTTGCGCCGATCGAACCGGTCGAGATAGAGCGTGCCCAGGAAGCCAGAGGTCGCCGAGGACAGCATATAGACGCCCATGATCGTGCCGATCTGCTGGGCCGGGATGCCGAGATCCTTCTGAAAGGCCGGCGCGAGCGAACCCACCAGCGAGAAGATCAGGCTGGAGATGAACGAGATCGACCCGACCATCATGACCAGGCGGGTCTCGGGCGGAATGCCGGTTCGCAGACGCGCGAACATCAGGAAACGCCCTGCCAAAGATCGCATCGCCTCCCCCCTTGAGGGGGAGGTCGGCGCAAAGCGCCGGGTGGGGGGTGATGTGGCCGCGAGGAGACTAATCGGCGGCAAAGCGCAGACGGAGAGATTACCCCCCACCCGTCAACGCTGCGCGTTGCCGACCTCCCCCTCAAGGGGGGAGGCGCTTGAATGGGAATCATCTACTCCGCCGGAACGGCGATGGCGGGAAGGGCGGCGCGGTCGCGACGGGTCAGCAGCGAGTCGAGCAGATAGACCAGCGGCGGGAATATCCAGGCCACCAGGATGACCCCCCAGCTGAAGGCCACCGTGCCGGTCAGTTGGCCGTCGGCCGTACTGCCCAGCAGCTTGGGGATCGCCAGCGCACTCATCGCCATGGTGAAGGACTGGATCGCCGACGATAGCGACTGGAAACCGGCCCGCTCCTCAGGTTTGGGAATGCGCATGGTGATGGTTTGACCGACCACCAGGCGCCCGGCGCTGGTGATGAAGAACAACGCGAAGACCAGCATCACCGGAAGCAGCTCAGGATAGAGGAAGCCGTGGATCACGGCCCAAACGCCCGTCTCGGCCGGCAGCACACCGCGAATGACGCCCTCGAGCGCAACGACGGAGCTCCAGCCGAAGCCCAGATAGCTGATGCCGATCGCCAGCGAGAGCACGATCGAGGCGACCACCGACATCGAGCCCGCGCCGAAGCGGTCGATGCCTTTGCCCATCATCCGGGCCACACCCATATTGGTGAAGCCGCCGACGATATAAAGGATGATCAGGCCACCCTGCGGATAGCCGAGGTTGTTGACAAGGTAGACCGACATGATCGTCGTGATCGCCACCAGCGGCACGATGCCGGTGATCTGCAGCACGAAGGCGATGAGGCTGTCCGAACGGGTAAAGAACCGCCCCATGAGGGCGAGCCGGCTTTTGATGGTAAAGCTGGCGCCGCTGAGCAGATGCCCGCGCTGGGACGGCAGCTTCATGACGACGAGAACCGCCAGCACAGCAGCGAAGATCGCCGCGGCGAAGAACGGGTCTCGCCAGCTGCCGAACGCCTGGGCAATGCCGAGCCCGACCGGGATGCCGATGATCTGCGCCACCGCGCCGAAGGCGGCGACGGTGCCCAATGCGGCGCCCCGGCGCTCAGCCGGAACATTGTCGACGACGATGGCGATCGATACCGCGTTGGACGGCCCGGCGAAGATACCGGAGACGATGCGCGCCGCGATCAGCAGCGGCAGGTTGGGCGCCATTGCCGTCAGGGCGAGGCCGGCGACCACGCCGATGAGGCCGATCCCGAGCGCCTTGCGCCGGTCGAACCGGTCGAGATAGAGCGTCCCCAGGAAGCCGGAGGTCGCCGAGGCCAGCATATAGCTGCCCATGATCGTCCCGATTGACTGGGTCGGGATGTGGAGATCACGCGAGAACATCGGCGCGAGCGCGCCGACCATCGAAAAGACGATCCCGGACAATAGGGCAACAAGACCGCAGAGATTGACCAGCAGCCCTTCTGACGCGCCAGACGATTTCACTCAGCTACCCTTCTTGTTGCCCGCCCTGTTCGCCGCGTGAGGTCATGCCGTCAGTAACGACTTGCCTCGTTGGTCCATTCCCAGGTGCCGGCCGGCTGCGCGCCGACGATGTTCAGCTCCTCGCGGATTTCGTCCAAGGTCCGGTCGAGATAATCGCTCCAGTCGTTGACGATCAGCGGGCGCTTCATGCCGTCCGCCATCTTCACGCCGATCGATACGGCCTTCAGATACTCGCTCATCAGATGCGGCGTGTGCAGGTTGATCTTCATGACGCCGGTCGACATCAGGAAGCCCGACATGCGGGTGATCTCGCAGGCCAGTTCGGGCGAGAAATAATTGTAGTTGGCCTTCAGGTTGCAGGCGATCAGCGCATGCTCGCCGATCAGGTTCGGCCCCAGGCCGCTCACGATATGCTCGATATCGTGGGAGACGACCTTCT
>DATBAZ010000211.1:0-6863 GCA_036271255.1 Alphaproteobacteria bacterium | reverse complement strand
GTCCCAAGGGTATGGCTGTTCGCCATTTAAAGTGGTACGTGAGCTGGGTTCAGAACGTCGTGAGACAGTTCGGTCCCTATCTGCCGTGGGCGTTGGATTATTGAGAGGACTTGTCCCTAGTACGAGAGGACCGGGATGAACGCACCTCTGGTGTACCGGTTGTCGCGCCAGCGGCATCGCCGGGTAGCTAAGTGCGGACGAGATAACCGCTGAAAGCATCTAAGCGGGAAGCTCCCCTCAAGACCAGTAATCCCTATCAGAGCCGTGATAGACCATCACGTTGATAGGCCGGGTGTGGAAGTGCAGTAATGCATGAAGCTTACCGGTACTAATCGCTCGATTGGCTTGATTTATTGGTATTACGTCAGGCCTCGGCTTGGCACTACCACGCGCAGCGGCGATATCGTCCTGCAGCTTATCGATCTACAAACAGCACGAATTCCGTTTGGTCACAAAATAAGGGCGCCGCCTTTTAGCGAAGGTGGGGCGCCATATGCTTCGACGACCTGGTGGCTCTAGCGAGAGAGACACACCCGATCCCATCCCGAACTCGGCCGTGAAACCTCTCAGCGCCAATGGTACTTCGTCTCAAGACGCGGGAGAGTCGGTCGCTGCCAGGTCTTCCAAGCATATGGTTCCAAGCCTTTTCAAAACCCTATTTCGTTCGCATATCCTGATTAAGGGCGAACCCTGCACGTTCTGGGTCCACCTGTTCTCGGTGACGCGGGGTGGAGCAGCCCGGTAGCTCGTCAGGCTCATAACCTGAAGGTCGCAGGTTCAAATCCTGCCCCCGCAACCAAGGAACGAAGATCTATTCATCAGCCCGTTGGCCGAAAGGCTCGCGGGCTTATTTGTGTTTGCGGCGATCGGGAGGATGCCGGCATCCTCCCATGGTCGATGTCCTGGCGCTTATTTCGGCCAGTAATGGAGCATCGTCTCCGCGTCGGCGCGCTCGTAGGTCCAGTGGCGGCCGACCCTTGTGCCGGTGCGCTTCCACAGCTTGGCTTGCATCTCGGCATACATCACCGGCGCGCCGATCCCGTCCATGATCACCGCCCCGTCGATCTCACTGACGCCCTGGCTGGCCAGCACCTCGGCAAGGATCCCCTCCATGGGGATGATGACGTCGGCGCCTTCCTTCACGGCCTGGCGCGCAAGCTTCATGAACAGCGCCACATAATCGCTGGGATCCTCGAATGCCGCGACGGGCTCGGCCTCGGTGAAATCGGGATCCATCGGCCAGCATGCTCCGATCCGGCCCTCCAGCCGGTGGCGGGCAATGCTCTGCTTGATGATCCGCATGATCTGGCGGTTCAGCGTGATGATCCCGATGGTCTGGCCAAGCGCGCAGCCCATCAGCAGCGAGGTCTCGATATGGGACGACACCGGAATGTCCACCGCCGACCGGATTTCGGGCAGGAAGGCGTCGAGATAGGTGCCGATATGGAAGGCGTCGTAGCCTTCGCGCTCGGCCTTGATCGCGTTGCCGATGAAGACCGGCCCCAGGGCCGCGTGGAACACCGCCGGATAGCGCAGATTCTCCGACGGCAGCTTTCCGCCCCACGTACCGGCCGGCACGCCATGGAGATCGACCGTGGTGCCGGGATCGACAACGCGCTTGAAATGGGCCTGGAGCTGTTCGGCATATTTGCCGGACTGGCCCATTTCCGCCGCCGACTGATACCAGATGCGGACCATCTGCTTGTTTCTCCTTGAGGTTTTTTGCCTTAGCTCTAACCTTGCTGCACGTCAGCTTCCCGCTTCGTATGGAAGGTCGTGTCCTGGCGCGGCCGGAAATTGAGGAATTGCAGCCCGCCCGCGCCCGCCTTGAAGCCGTAAAACGTGCCGCCGGCGATCGCCAGCGTGCTGCCGGGGCCCAGCGTCCGGCCGCCCAAATGCATTTCGCCCGCCAGAACATAGACGATCTCATCCTCGTCGTGCGCATGCACCTGGATCTCGGCGTGCGGCTCATAGCGCATCTCCATCAGCTGCGGCTCGGCGTCTGTGCCCAGCTCCCGCATCCGGTAGTGCGCTGTTATCTCTCCCTCGGTGAAATGCCCCGGCGGCGCACTCGCCAGCGCCTCGCGGGCGCTCATCCAGGGTGCGTTCTCCTCCGTGATCCGAACCCGCGCCATATGAGCCTCCCCGTTAGTGCCGTGTCAGCGATGCGGTGTAGGTATCGCGCCCTGAACGCAGTACCCGCCCGGGCTCCGCGCCGGTGAGCCGGTTGTCGCGGACGATCTCGGCGCCATTGACGATGACGTGGCCCACGCCTTCCGCCTCGGCATAGAGCCGGCCGGCGCCGCCGGGCAGGTCGAAGCGCGTATGGAGCGGGCCGCAGCCGATCCGGTCCGGCTCGAACACGACGAGGTCGGCCCAGTTGCCCTGCTCGATCGTGCCGCGGTCGGTGAAGCCGATCAGCTCGGCCGGCACCTGAGTCAGCCGGTGCACCGCCTCCTCCAGTTCCATCAGCCCGCGCTCGCGCACGCCGGGCCCCAGCACCTGGGATGAGAAGGCGAAAGTGTCGATCATGTCGAGATGGGCGCCGGCGTCCGAGCCGCCGATCACGGTGCGCCAGTCCCGCCATACCTCGGACCGCAGCTTCCAGTTCGCCTCGTCGGCACCGAAACTCGGCGGCGAAAACGAGGTCCTGAGGTCTTCCGACAGGCAGAGGTCGAGCAGCGCGTCGAACGGCTTCTTGCCCTGCATCTCGGCGATCCTGCCGACCGTCATGCCCTCATACTGCTTGTTGGCCGGGTCGAAGACCTCGACGATAGAGTGAGTTGCCCAGCGCGCCATGTTGCGAAAGATGCCGGCCGCCTCGGAATTGGCCATGCTGTCCATCCGTTCACGCACGGCCGGGTCGCGCAGCGCCTTCATCCGCTCGGGGATCGGCATCCGGACGATCTCGTCCCAACCGGGAAAGGCGTCGAGCACGAACATGCTGGCGAAGTTTAGCCGGGTGGTGATGGGGCCCGCGATGGCCAGCCCGACGACGCGACCGCCCAGCCTGGCGGCAACATCCCCGGCGGAGAGCTGAAGCTTCAGCATGTCTGGGTTGGACGCGTTGGGCACGATCAGGTTCCAGTTCAGCGGCCGCTTGGCCGCCGCCGACAGCTTCGCCATCCGCTCCATCTGCGCATCGCCGAAGGCATTGATCGCCGGCAGGAATTCGAGCGTCGTGCCCGGGAATTCGCCGACCACGGTCGCCAGCGCGATCAGCTCCTCGTCGGTGGCGAAGCGCGACGGCACGGGGTTGCCGTCGCTGTCATTGTGCGTGGTGGAGATCGAGCTTGACAGGCCCAGCCCGCCGGCGCGGATCGAGGCGCGCAGCAGCTCCTGCATCGCTGCGATCTCGGCCTCCGTCGCTTTCTCGCCGACAGCGCGTTTGCCCATCACTGCCCTGCGAACGGCGGAATGGCCGACCATGAAGGCGGCGTTGATGCCCAGCCTGCCTTCCAGCTTGTCGAGATAGCTGCCGAATGAGGTCCAATCCCACGGAACGCCCTGCTGAAGGCTCTCGACCGGCATGCCCTCGACCCGCGCCAGCATGTGGAGCAGGTATTCGCTATCCTCCGCCTTGCCGCTCAAGGGCGCGATCGAGAAGCCGCAATTGCCGCCGACCACCGTCGTGACGCCATGATAGGAGGAGGGGCTGAGGCTATGGTCCCAGAACACCTGGGCGTCGTAATGGGTGTGGACGTCGACGAAGCCGGGCGCAACGATCCGTCCGCCGGCATCGATCGTCTGTTTGGCGGTCTCGGCGATCTCGCCCACCGCGGCGATGCGGCCGTCCTTGACGCCGATATCGGCCCAGCGGCGCGGCGCCCCGGTACCGTCGACAACAATCCCGTTCTTGACCAGCAAGTCGAGCATCGCTTCCTCCCCGTGGATTTACCGTGAACGCTATCCCTCCGGCGACGGGGGAACAAGGCGAACTAAGCAGCCGGCCTGGCGTCGATGCCTAAAAGCGACATGGCGTTGCCGCCCAGCACGGCGTCGGCGCGATCCCGGCCCAGCTGCTCCCGAAGGGTCGAAACCAGAGCCTGCGTCTTGCCGCGGGTGCCCTCGGGGTGCGGATAGTCCGAGGACCACAGCGCCCGGTCCACGCCGATATGATCGATCTGCTCGATGCCGCGCGGGTCTTCCATGAAGGTCGCCCAGCATTGCCGGCGCCAATATTCGCTGGGCGGCCGGGGCAGGCGTGGCTGGAGGTAGCCGGCGAAGTCGGTGTGGATGCGGTCGGCATGGTCCAGCGCCGAGGGGATCCAGCTGATGCCGCCCTCGGCGAACAGCAGCCTGATCCCCGGATGCCGCTCCAGCAGCCCGGTGAAGACCAGGTGGCCCCAGACATTGCGGAACGGCTGGGTGGTTCGGATCAGGAACGTGCCGAGGCCGCCCGGGCCGTTGCTCTCCGGCGTCTCGCTGGTGTGATAGGCGGCGACCAGGCCGCTGTCCTCGATCGCGCTCCACAGCGGCTCCATCTCCGGCGCGGTATAGGCGGTGTTGCGCAGCTGGTTCGGCATGGTGACGAGGCGGAAGCCCAGCGATTTCAGATGGGCGAGATATTCGGCCGTCTCTTCCGGCCGATAGACCGTGGGCAGGATCGGCACGCCGTAGAGCCGCCCGCCGGACTTGGCGCAGAACGCGGCCAGCCACTCGTTATAGGCGTTGATGCAGCGTTTCCTGAGATCCTGATCCTTGATCGCATACATGCCCATGGCGCGCTGCGGGAACAGGATCGAGATGTCGACGCCCTCGCTGTCCATCATCGCGAGCCGGCCGACCACGTCTCCGACGCCCGGCTGGGCGTCGGAGAAGGCGATCAGCTCGGGGAACAGCAGGAAGACCGGCATCGCATAGCCGTCGACCACCAGCGCGCCGTTCTCCAGCCTCGGCGCGCGGTCGCGGTCCTCCGCCGGCAGGGCCTGCGGCAGCAGCTCGTTCCAGAATTCCACCGGCTCGACGATATGCTCGTCGGCCGAAACCACGATCCCCATCGTTTCCTCCCGCTGCCGCCGTGTCCGGCGATCGATCTCAAAGCTTGGGACCGATCATAGCGGATTTCCAGCGTCAGTTCGCCAACGGATCCGGGCGCATCTGGAAGGTCACGATCTTGCTGTACGAACCCTCGCCGTCCTCCTGGTGCCAGGGCGTGGCGCTGGCGAAAGTCGCGTGCATGGTATGCGCTTTCCAGTCGCCCTTTGCATCGTCGACCCGGAAATCGACGCCGCGTGTGTAGAAGCCCATCGGATAGGGCACGCGGAAGTTGACGAACTTGTCCTCGCCGTTGCGCAACGCCACCACCGAATCCGAATTGATCGCCGGGAAGAACTTCGCGTTCTTGCCCAGCCCCATCACCCCGTCGAAGTCGTTCCATTCGGAATAGACGAAGTCCGACGTCGCGCTGGTGTTGCCGACATGCGGGCTCGGCAGGTCATAAAAGGTCCAGCCTTCCGGGCACTGCTGGCCGGTCGCGGTCGGGCCGTTGGTCACTTTGCATTTGCGCCGGTCGAACTTGCCGACCTGGCCCGATGAGAAGGCGGCCCAGGCGATGCCGTCAGCATCCACGCCGACGCCACGAATGCCGTAGGCGGGGTATCTGCCGTTCACCAATGGCGGCTGATAGATCTCGGCCTTGCAGGTCTCGGGCGGGTGATTGCCCACGGTCAGCCGCACAATGGCGCTGGGCACATAGGGTACATAGGCCGCCTCCCAGATGCTGCCGTCCTTGCCGACCGACATGCCGTAAAGGGCGGCCGAGAATTGCGTGTCCTTCTTGGGGTCGAAGGCGGGCGTCGCCGCGTCCTGGGCGGCCTTGGCCATGCCGGCGCCGACATCCTCCCCGCCACCATAATTCTTCAGCGGATTCTCGGCGGCGTTCCATTTGGTGTGGTCGGGATCGATCTTGCCGTCGCCCGACGTGTCGACGACCATCGGGCACCAGCCGGTCGCCTGCTTGGCGTCGTGGGTCTTGTCCCACACATTCGTGTCGATCCAGGAGATGACCTTGAGGTCGCCGCTCATATAGAGCGTGTTCTTGCCGTCGAACGAGAAGTTGCCGTGGTTGCCGCCCGAGCACATCGGGATGATGTCCACCTTCTTGGTCGCCGGATCGTAGACCGGCAGAACCGCCCCGGCCTGGGCGTCGGCGAGCGGATAATATTTGGAATAAGGCGTCGAGCCGTCCTTGCAGTAGGCGGGCTCCGGCCCCTCCTTGTAGATCGTCGGCATCCAGACGCGGCCCTTGCTGTCCATCTCGTCGGCATGGACGCCGGCATCCGGCTTGTGGCCGTTCGACCCGTCCAGCGCCGGGATCGGCACGGTGGTGTTCTTCATCGTCTTGGGATCGAACACCTCCAGATATCCGCCCAAGGTGCCCATGCCATAGATCGGGCCGCCGGCATTGACATGCGGGTCGCGGTGGTCGCTGGAGATCTGGTCGTGGACATAGTGGCCGGCGCCCCAGTCCTCGACGGTGACCACGATGTTGCGCTCCACGCCCTCCGGCCGCTTCGGCGTCACCTTGGGCGTCTCGCCGGCGGCGATCCGGTCGGTCCACTCGGCATACATCCTCAGGCCCCGGCCGCGGCCGAAACGGGCCATGTTGTTCTGCATCTGCGCCGACAGCGACGCGCCGTTGCTGCCGATCGCCGGATCGTCGGCCCGCGCCATCTGGATGCGCGCGGCCCAGGCCTCGACGCTGTTGCCCGGCGTCAGGATGGTGCGGGTCACCTTGTCGCCCAGCTGGTGGCAGAACATGCAGTTCTCTTTCATGTTGTGCAGCCAGTGTTGTTGCGTCGCCATCACCGGGGCGATGCCGTTGCCCTTTGAGCCGGTGCCTGGGAAGTCGCTCTCCGGCG
>DATBAZ010000210.1:0-2523 GCA_036271255.1 Alphaproteobacteria bacterium | reverse complement strand
TATATGAAGCATGCGCGCGAGTTCTCGGGCAGCGGCTTCGACAATTCGGTGTCGGTCGTGCCGGAATACCCAGTCATCTTCACCAAGCCGCCCAGCGCGGTCATCGGCCCCGGCTGCCAGATCCCGGCACATCTCGACCCGACGGCCAGCACGGATTACGAGGGCGAGCTGGCGGTTGTGATCGGAACGGGCGGCATGGGCATTTCCCGCACGGACGCGCCGGCGCATGTGTTCGGCTATACGATCGTCAACGATGTCACAGCCCGCGAATTGCAGAAGCGGCACGGCCAATGGTTCATCGGCAAGAGCATCGACGGTTTTTGCCCGATGGGCCCCTGCCTGGCGACCCGGGACGAGGTCGACGGGCTGACGCGGCCGGCGCTCAGAACCTATGTCAACGAGGAGCTGCGCCAGCACGGCCATCTCGAGGATTTGATCTTCGATGTGCCCAGCCTGATCGAGACGATTTCGCGGACGATCCGGCTCCACCCCGGCGACATTATTGCAACCGGTACGCCGGAGGGTGTTGGCATAGGCTTCGATCCGCCGAAATATCTGAAGGCCGGCGACGTCGTTCGCATCGCGATCGACGGGGTCGGCGAGTTATCGAATCCGGTCAACTGATTGGCCACCAGCCAGGAGAAAATCCCATGCCCGCCGTCAGCCATCTGTTGCACGTCGCGATCAAGACCAATCACCTCGAGGAGACTGTTCGCTTCTATTGCGAGGTGCTCGGCTTCGAGCAGGTCGAGCGGCCGAAATTCAAGCATGAGGGGGCGTGGCTTGCCTGCGGCGGACTGGAGCCGAGCATCCATCTCTACAAGGCCGGCCCCTATGTCGGCGACGGCGGCCCCGCGCCGGAAGGCACGTCGGCGATCGACCATGTCTCCATCCAGGCGTCCGGCTTCCAGGATTACATCGCCCGCTTCAAGGCGCTAGGCGTGGAATGGCGGGAGTTCGAGGTGCCGAACTTCCCGCTCTGGCAGCTCTTCGTGTTCGACCCGAACGGCGTGCAGATCGAGCTGACCTTCGACGCCCGCGTCGAGGCCGGCCCCACGCCGGACATGTCGGACACCCGCCGCTACAAGGCCGGAGAATATTTCTTCAAGCCGCTGGCCGCTGTCTGATGCAACCCAACCCGCTGCGCGCCAAATGGGCGGCGGGCGGCACGACCTTCGCCACCTCCATCGTCAGCGGCTCGCCGATCGTCGCCCAGACCATGGCGCATGCCGGCTGGGACGCGATTGCGATCGATGTCCAGCACGGTGCTGCCCATTACGACCAGGCCGCGACGATGATCGCGGCGTGCGGCACGACGCCCACGCCGGTCTTCGTCCGCGTCGGCTCCAACGACCCGGCGGCGATCATGAAGATGCTGGATGCCGGCGCGCTCGGTATCGTCTGCCCGGCAGTGGAAAGCGCGGATGACGCCGCGCGCTTCGTCGGCGCCTGCCGCTATGCGCCCGCGGGCTATCGCAGCGTGGGGCCGCTGGGCGCGTTGCCGCGGTTCGGCGAGGATTATATCGAGCAGGCCAACGGCAATATTGTCGCCACGGCGATGATCGAGACCCGCGCGGGGGTGGAGCGGCTGGATGAGATCCTGGCGGTCGAAGGGCTCGATTCGATTTTCGTCGGCCCGGCCGACCTCTCGCTCAGCCAGGGCTGGGGCCACCGGTTCGATGCCGGCCGCAAGGAGGCGATGGCGTTGGTCGCGACGATCGCCGAGAAGACCCGGGCAAGGGGGAGGCTGCCGGCGATCCATGTCGTCGATCCAGCGACGATTCCAGCGATGCTGGAGATCGGCTATCAGCATATCGTCGTGGCCAACGACCTCAGGCTGCTGACGGGGGCTGTGGGCAAGCTTTTAAAGGAGCTGCAAAGCTAGGCGACGTTCCCGCCGGCGGCGCGGATGAGGTCGCGCTGCACATCGCGCAGATGCGCCCGCATGATCTCCTCGGCATCGCCGCTGCGGCGCTCCAGCATCGCGCGCAGAACCTCCTGATGCTGCTTGGTGTAATGCTTGCGCCGTTCCGGGGTCGAGGAGATTTCCTTAAGCTTGCCCCAGATCCGGTCGTCGCGGGCGGAATCGAACAATTCCGCCACCTTGATCAGCAGCATGTTTTTGGTGCTGCGGATGATCGCGCGGTGGAACTTGCCGTCCCAATGCTCATATTCCACCAGCGATTTGGCGCGCAGCGTATTGTCGAAACAGCTGCGGATTTCGTCCAGCTCGTCCGGCGTGGCGCGCATTGCCGCCAGCGCGACGGCCGGCGGCTCCAGGAACACGCGCACCTCCATCAGGTCGTGCGGATTCATCACGTTCTCGAAGTCGATCGACGTACCGGCTTGGCCGCCATGCTGCTGCTGGCCGATAAAGGTGCCCTTGCCGACATGGCGCCAGATCAGCCCGTCGGCCTCCAGCCGCTCCAGCCCCGTGCGCAGCAGCGACCGCGTGACGCCGAGCTCGCGCGCTAGCTCCCGCTCCGCTGGGAGCTTCGACCCCGAGCGCAGGCCGAGATGATT
>DATBAZ010000209.1:0-1960 GCA_036271255.1 Alphaproteobacteria bacterium | reverse complement strand
CATCGCTCCGTCCGAGCACAGGAAGACGGCCAGCGCGCCGATCTGCGCCGGGGTCGAAAACTGCTTCATGGGCTGCTTCTCACTGACCAGCGCATCTTTTTCAGCTTCGAAGCTGGTGCCGTTCTTCGTGGCGCGATCCTGCAGCTGCTTCTCGACCAGCGGCGTCAGCACCCAGCCCGGGCAGATCGCATTGCAGGTCACCCCCGTATTGGCGAGCTCGATGCCGGCGACCTTGGTCAGACCTAGGATGCCGTGCTTGGCCGCGACATAGGCAGCCTTCTGCCCGCTCGCGACGAGACCGTGGGCGGAGGCGATGTTGATGATCCGCCCCCAGCCCCGCGCCTTCATGCCGGGTGCGGCCGCCTTGATGCCGTGGAAGGCCGAGGACAGGTTGATGGCGATGATCGCATCCCAGCGGTCCTCAGGAAAATCGACGATATCGGCCACGAACTGGATGCCGGCATTATTGACCAGGATATCCACCCGGCCGAAGGCAGCCTCGGCATCGGCCACCATCTGGCGCACGCCCGCGCCGGTGCTGAGATCGGCCCCGGAATAGCCCACCTTCACGCCGAAATCAGCCGCGATTCCAGCCCGTTCCTTCTCGATATCCTCAGGCTTGCCGAAGCCATTCAGCATGATTCCGGCCCCCGCCTCCGCCATCGCGCGTGCGATGCCGAGCCCGATTCCGCTCGTCGACCCGGTGACCAGCGCCACCTTCCCTGCCAGGCTCATCTTTGTTTCCTTCCCGCGTCAGGCCAGATAGTCGTGCAGCACCCGGCCGTATGGCAGCGTCATATCGGCCTTGAGATGCTGACCGTAGAGGATTTTTCGAACCGGCAGGTCGGCGACCCGCGCGTTGACATGCGGCACTAGATCAAGCCGCGCCTCGCCCCGGAAAGCGAATTTCAGGTCGATATCCTGCATATTGTAGCCGACGAGCTGGGCAATCTTAGGCGATCCATCGACATCCGGAATGAATTTGAGATTGATCCCGAGCTTGCCGAGCTGCCCCGTGATGCGCACCCGGTCCTCGTCCGTCTTCAGCAGGTTGTGCTCCTTGTAGGTGAGCGTGCCGAGGGCGACGCGGACATCGTCATAGCGCAGCGTGCCGGTCAGGGTGTCGTGGATGGGGCGAAGTTCGGGGAGGCCGTATTTCTTGGGAAAGCCCCAGATCTCGCGCCCGGCGGTCGTCGGCGGCTCGTCGTCCAGATACATCTGCAGCGTGAAGTTGCAGGGCTTGCCCTCGAACAGCGCGGCGATCCCGCAGCCGCTCTCCTGATAGCTGCCGAAGCCTGACGAATCCGGCATCTTCATCCATTCATAAAAGACATGGTTGCCGTCCGGCTCCAGCGGTTCGGGCAGCAGACGGCGGATCACCTCGGGGTCGCTCTCATAATGAATGAGCAGATATTCGCGGTCGTAAAAGCGAAACGGGCCCTTCGGATAGCTCGGGCTCGCAAAGGGCATCGAGGTCATGCCGAGGACGTCGTCGCGATTCATGCCGTTGTCCCTGTCTCACGGCCCAGCAAGGGCCATGGAAAGAAAGCTTGATCAGCCGGGCGGTGCTGTCCAGTGATGATTGCGCCGAAACCGACCGGGACCTGACCCATGGATGCCAATCCCCTACCCGAACGCCCCCGCCGCACCGCCCTCGTCCTGCAGGGGGGCGGCGCACTCGGCGCCTATCAGGGCGGGGTTTTCCAGGCGATGGACGAGGCCGGCCACGCGCCGGACTGGGTCTGCGGCGTCTCCATCGGCGCCATCAACTCCGCCATCATCGCCGGCAATGCACCGCGGGACCGGTTGGCGAAGCTCCGCGCCTTCTGGGAGCGGATCACGCCGGACCGGCCGGGCCTGCCGTGGCCGGAGGGAGACCTGCCGCGCGAATGGGCCAACAGCACCTCAGCCCTCGGCGCCGTGCTCCTCGGCCAGCCAGGTTTCTTTGAGCCGCATCTGC
>DATBAZ010000208.1:0-2343 GCA_036271255.1 Alphaproteobacteria bacterium | reverse complement strand
CGGCACCGGCGACCGGTCTGAGCGCATCCGTACCTATAATTTTCCGCAAGGCCGGGTCACCGACCATCGCATCAACCTGACGCTCTACAAGATCGACAAGGTGATGACGGGCGAGGCGCTGGACGAGGTCGTGGATGCGTTGACTGCGCAGGATCAGGCCGAACGCCTCGCGGAACTGTCGTGAAGGTTAATCTCACCGCCGCAACCCGCCGGGCCGCATTGAAAGAGGCCGTGCTGCTGATGAAGGCGGCCGGACTCGACACGCCGGTGCTCGACGCCCGGCTGATCGTCCAGCATGCGCTCCGCATCTCGTGGGACACGCTCTATCTCAAGGACGACCAGCCGCTTGAGCCGCAAGAGAAAGCGCGGCTGGAATCCGGGCTGGCGCGCCGGGCAGCGCATGAGCCGGTGTCGCGCATCGTCGGGCGCCGGCATTTCTGGACCCTGGACCTGGCAGTCTCGCCCGACACGCTCGATCCCCGCGCGGACACGGAATCGCTGATCGAGACGGTGGTCCAGGCGATCCCGGATCGTACGCAGCCGCTGCGCGTCCTCGATCTCGGCACCGGCACAGGTGCGATTCTGCTGGCGCTGCTGGCCGAATATCCGAACGCCACGGGACTCGGCATCGACAGATCGGAGGCCGCGCTCGCGGTGGCGCGGGCCAATGCCGACAGTCACGGTTTGTCGCCGCGCGTTACATTTTCCAGCGGCAACTGGACCGACGGCGTCGAGGGGCCGTTCGATATCATCGTTTCCAACCCGCCCTATATCGAAAGCGGCCATCTGCCCGGACTGCCGCCCGAGGTACGGGAACACGACCCTGTCCTGGCGCTGGACGGTGGGACCGATGGCCTTGATGCCTATCGCGCGATCATTCCAGCGATTCCGGCGCTTCTCGGCCCAGGCGGCCTGGCAGTTTTCGAGATTGGCGAGGGGCAGGGGGATGCCGTGACGCGGATTGCGCGCGAGAATGGTCTGGCGCCGGCTGGAAGCCGCAAAGACCTTGGCGGAATCGCGCGTGCGCTCAGCTTCAAAACGGCGCGGACGCTGTGACGGAAGCGCGCAGGCGGGCCCTCGATTTCACAAATGAAGGAATTTCGTTGTATTCTGAATCCGAGCCACTAAGGTGGCTGTACGGCGTTCATCGAAATTTCGATGGTCAAAGTCCGATGGTCGGACGGGGAATATAAGACGAGACCATCGGCAGACCCAACGCGCGGCACTTTGAAGACAGGCCGCGTCGGTATTTCGATTACCGGATCGCCGAAACCGGCAAACTCAAGAGATTAGCTAGGATGAGACAGGGTCCCAACCCCAAAAGGTCGCGCGGGCGCAATAACAATAATAACAATAACGGTGGCGGCGGCCGCCGCCCCAATGTACCGCTGCGTATGCAGACGTTCGATTCCAACGGTCCCGACGTTCGTATCCGCGGCAGCGCTTTTCAGGTTCACGAGAAATATCTGCAGCTCGCGCGTGACGCGTCGTCCTCGGGCGACCGGATCATTGCCGAGAACTATCTGCAGCATGCCGAACACTATTACCGCATCATCGCGGCGGCTCAGGAACAGCAGGCGCAGCAGCAGGCCAACGATCCCAACCGGCGCTTCCGCCCCGAGGGCTATAACGGCCAGGACTTCCGCGGCGGCCAGTCTGATGAAGAGGGCGGCGATGTGCTGGACGGTTTCCCGACCGACGAGCAGATCGAGGGCCAGCAGCCGCCGCGCGGCGACAATTACCGCCAGGACGGCCGGCAGCAGGATGCGGGGCGTCAGCACGACGACCGCCGGAATGACGGGCGCCAGCAGGACGGCCGCCAGCACGATGGCCGGCAGCACGATGGCCGCCAGTATGACGGGCGCGGTCCAGACGGGCGTGGGCAGGACGGCCGTGGCCGTGACAACCGCCACCAGCAGCAGGATCCGGCCTATCGCCCGCAGCCCGAGATGCAGTATCGCGGCGACGGGGCCCAGCCCGAAGGCAACTACCGCCCGGACCCTGACCAGCAGTACCGCCAGTCGCCCGAAGGCGACGGCAACCAGCATTACGAGGAGCGTCCGCGCATCCGCACTTTCGACGACCGCCAGGGCGGGCACGGCAATGGCCATGCCGACGGCGATCACCAGCCGAACGGCGAGCATGTGCCGGTGACCCCGGTGCAGATCGAGTTCCCGCAGCCGGTCACGGCCGATGCCGCGCCGGAGGAGGCTCCGGCCGAGGAGGCGGCGCCGCCCGTCCGCCGCGGCCGTCCGCGCCGCCCGCGGGTCGAGGCGACGGAGCCGGCCGAGGGCTGACGTCCTTGGGGCAGCTTGATTTTCAGAACGGCGGCGGAGTCAAAAC
>DATBAZ010000207.1:0-5871 GCA_036271255.1 Alphaproteobacteria bacterium | reverse complement strand
TGTCGGACACGGTGAGGATGAAGGTCGAGGACCGTTTTGTCCTTCGCCCGGTCGATCTCGTTGCGCCCGTCGGAACGCAGCAGCCGGTCATGATATGGGAGCTTTTGGCCGAGCGCCGTGAAGGCTTTCCCGATTTGCCGGCGATCGAACGCAGGGCCGAGGATTGGGTGCATGCGTACGAATTCTACGCCCGCCGGGAATGGGCCGCCGCGGCCGAGGCGTTTCGCAGCTATGAGGCCACGCATGGGCCCGACACGGTTGCACATCTCTACATCGAGCGCTGCGAGGGTTTCGCGGTGGCGCCGCCGTCAACCGACTGGAACGGCGTACAGGCTTTCGATCATAAATAAATAGGACTTAAGAGGTCCCTACTGCGCGACCGGTGCAGCTTCACCCGCCTCAGCCAGCGCAGCTCGAACATCCTGCGCGCTCGCCAGTGTCCCCCCAGCCCGCCGAATCTCCTTAGCAGCAGCGGCCACCAACTCTGCATTGCTGCTCTCGCAGCCATAGGCCATGTCCTCCAGCCCCACCCGCACATGGCCGCCGCGCGCCACGGCGTGTTCGATCAGCGGGGTGACGTCGCAGCGGATGCCGGCGACCATCCAGGGGGCGCGCGGTGCGAAGTCGCCGAGGTTGGACAGATAGGCTTCGAGGCCGGAGAGTTTCGGTGGGAAGCCGAACGTGTAGCCGTCCGAGAACATGAAACGGTAGGTCGGTGTCTTCAGTTTGGGGAAGCGGGCGGCGAGCGCGGCGCCCAGGCGGATGAAGCCGGGTTCGAAGATGGCGCAGCTCGGGTTCAGCCCGTATTGCTCGGCGATGGCGAAGCCGGCGCGGATGTCGGAGCCGACATTCAGATAAACGCTGCCCACCTTGTCCTGCGCGATCTCGTCATAGCCGCAGAGATTGACCGAGCCGGGATCGACCAGCGACCACTCGATCAGTCCGCGCCGCGCCAATTCCACTATAGGCGCCAGCTTGTGTTCCCCGATGGCGCTGACCTCCGACCCCGGCACCGGGTTGCTGGTCAGGGTCGGATAGACGATGACGTCGACTTTGGACCGGATGCCCTCGATGATCCTGGCATAGATGTCGGCATCGTCTTTCTGGCGGCCGGTTTCCAGATCGTAGGGGTGGACATGGACGATCGCCGCTCCCTCATGCGCGGCGGCGATGCCGTCGGCGACGATCTCCTCGACCGTGATCGGAATGCGTGGCTGGTTCTTGCGCGTCCACGGCCCATTCGGCGCGGCCTCGAGCCAGGTTTTCGGCATTGTCTCCCCTCCGATCTGTTTTCGTCATCCCGGCATAAGTATTCCAGAGTTAAGAACTAAGAATTTATCCGCAGATTACGCAGATTAACGCAGATAAGAATTTATCCGCTGCGCGGCTCCCAGCGTCACGATAGGAGCATTCGGATTTCATCTGCGAAATCTGCGTTAATCTGCGGATAAAACTCTTGGATTCTCGGCTTCGCGGGAATGACCATCGGGACTACGTCCTCTACTCCGCCACCAGCACCAGCCGCCCGGTCACCATCCCCGCATCCAGCCGCGCCATCGCATCGTTCGCGGCATCCTTCGGCAGGCGTTCGACCGGAAGCGGCTTCAGTCTGCCGCTTTCGGCCAGGGCGATGACGTCGCGCAGGTCCTGCGGTGAGCCGGTCAGGCTGCCCTGGACCGACAGGCCGCGAAAGACCATGCCGGAGAGCGAAACCGTCAGCTCGCCGCCCGAGACGCCGACAGCGATGAACTTTCCGCCCTTGGCCAGCGCACCGAAACCGCCCAGCCCGGTGGCGTCGTTGTTGACGAAATCGATCACCGCCCGCACCTGCCCGCCGGCCGCCGCCAGGATTGCCTGGGTGAGGTCCGGGGCGGTGCCGTCCACAACCGCGGTCGCACCGGCATCGAGCGCGGCCTGGCGCTTGTCGGTGGCGATATCGACCGAGATGATGTTCTGGTGGCCCAGCGCCTTCAGCATGGCGATGGCCGACAGGCCGAGGCCGCCGGCGCCGATCAGCACGATGGGATAATCCGGCGGCATCGGCAGGGCCTTGCGCACCGCGCCATAGACGGTGATGCCGGAACAGGCATAGGTCGCGGCGACGGCCGGATCGACCGCGCCGGGATCGACCAGATAGCGCGGATGCGGCGCCACGACATGGCTGGCGAAGCCGCCATGCTGGATCACGCCCAGGCTGTGCTGCTCGGTGCAGAGATTGTCGTCCCCGTCGCGGCAACGGTCGCACCGGCCGCAGCCGATCCAGGGATAGACGATACGCAGGTCCCCGACCGAAACCCCGACGGCATCGGGTCCCAACCCGACCACCCGGCCGACGATCTCATGGCCCGGCGCGCGCGGCAGCGTGACGCCACGATCCTGGATCCGCATCACCTTGCCGCCGCCCAGATTGTAATGACCGTGCCAGAAATGGAGATCGGAATGGCAGACGCCGCAATGGGTGACCGCGAGCAGCACCTCGGTGCCCGTCGGCTCCGGCGTCAGCAGGTCGATATGCTGCAGCGGCTGCCCCGCTTCGACGACGGCCCAGGCTTTCATGACGTTCCCCCTTATTCTAGATGCGCGGTGATAGTACCGGGCAGTCGGGCGGCGTCTCAATAGCCCTCGCCCCCGCCGCCGAAGGCGGCTCATCGCGTCTCGCGAGAAGCGACCTGCGGTCGCGGGAGAGGGTGGCCCGAAGGGCCGGTGAGGGGGGCTAAAGACGTTTGGAAGCTCAACGAGTGTCGTCACAGCCATGCCCGCGAGCCCCCCTCACCCAACTTCGGGTAAGGCTCGCGAAGCCTCGCCAACCCTTCGTAACCCTCTCCCCCGAGGGGCGAGGGTTTTAGTCGTGTGTGTTCGCCCCGCCACTTTTCAGCCGGGAAATACTATTGCGCGCGGAACTGCAATTGACTCACCTTCGGATCGAAGGCACGTCTTTGCATTGCAACATAGATCGCCTGAGCAACAAGATCGGTTGGGACGTGACGGAGCTGACGAACGCTGAAGCGTCCAGCCCTGTGAAGCCGGAACCCGTCTATGACGAGATGGTGACCGGAACCGGGCATGTGCGCGCCCATTGGCAAAAGCTGATGGGCCGGCTGTCGCCGCTCGACCCCAATGCGCTCGACGACCGCCATGACGAGGCGGTGCAGCTGCTGCGGCAGCATGGCGTCACCTATGCCGTCTATGGCGACCCGCAGGGCGGCGAGCGCCCCTGGCCGCTCGATCTCATCCCCTTCATCATCCCGGCCGAGGAATGGCGGGTAATCGAGGGGGCCGTCATCCAGCGCGCGCAGCTTTTGAACGCGGTGCTGACCGATGTCTATGGCTCCCAGAGCCTGATCGCCGACGGCGCGCTGCCGCCCTCGCTGATCCATGCCAATTCGCGGTTCCTGCGGCCCTGCCGGGGCACGCAGCCGCCCGGCGGCACCTATCTGCATTTCTCGGCCTTCGATCTCGGCCGCACGCCCGAGGGTCGGTGGGAGATATTGTCCGACCGCACCCAGGCGCCGAGCGGCGCCGGCTACGCGCTTGAAAACCGCAGCGTCATCGGCCGGGTGCTGGCCGACAGCATCGGCGATACGCAGGTCCGGCCGCTGGCGCCCTTCTTCTCCGCCTTCCGCGACAACCTGCACGGGATGAGCCGGCTGAATTCGCGCGTCGTGCTGCTGACGCCCGGTTCGTATAACGAGACCTATTTCGAGCATGTCTATCTCGCCCGCCATCTCGGCATCACCCTGGTCGAGGGCAGCGACCTCACCGTCCGCGACCGGCAGGTCTATCTCAAGACCCTGAGCGGGCTGGAGCGGGTCGGCGTGATCCTGCGCCGGCTGGACGACGATTTCTGCGATCCGGTGGAGCTTCGCGCCACCAGCGCGCTCGGCGTCGCCGGGCTGATGGAGGCGGTGCGCGCCGGTAATGTCGTAATGGCAAACGCGCTGGGCAGCGGCGTGACCGAGGCAGCGGCGTTCAAGCCGCTGGTGCCGGCGCTGGCGCGCCGCCTGATGGGCGCCGAGCTGGAGCTCCCGGAAATCCCGACCTGGTGGTGCGCCCGCAGGCAAGACCGCGATTACGTGCTGGCCAATCTCGAAAACCTGGTGATCAAGCCAGCCTTCGCCTTCCTGGGGCGCAAGCCGGTGTTCGGCGGCGACCTGACCCGCGCCGAGCGGGATGCGCTAGCGCAGCGGATCAAGGCCCAGCCGGTCGGCTTCGTCGGCCAGGAACGGGCGCGGCTCTCCACCGCGCCGGTCTGGACGGGCGAGAGGCTCGAACCGAGGGCGATGATCCTGCGCGTCTTCGTGGCCGCCATCGGCGACGGCTTTGCCGTGATGCCGGGGGGCCTCACCCGCACCGCGCCCAACGACAACCCGATCATCTCGATGCAGTTGGGCAGCGGCAGCAAGGACAGCTGGGTGCTGGGATCGGCCGGCGAGGCTCGGGCCGTTGCGGCGCCCGGCAACCTCATGTCCCTGCCGACCCCTGGAATGCGGCGCGTCGCCGGCGGCGAATTGCCCAGCCGGGTCGCCGACGGGCTGTACTGGGTGGCGCGCTATGCCGAACGCTCGGACAGCATCGTGCGGCTGCTGCGCACCCTGCTGATCGGCGTCACCGATGCGATCCAGCCCTGGCGCTATCGCGACGCCGAGCCGGTGCTGAATCTGGCCGCCTGGCGCGAGCTGGTGCCGCCGATCGACCATCCTGGGTCGTTCCAGCCGATATCGCTGGTCCAGGCCGCGCTCCTCGACCCCGCCCATCCGTGCGGCGTGATCGCCAACTATCAGCGGCTGATCAATGCCGCCCGCCGCGTGCGCGACCGCATGCCCCACGATTGCTGGCGTATATTCATGGCGCTGGACCGCCATATCCAGGAACCGGTCGGGCCGCTGGTGCGCGTGCCGCCCGTGCGCCTGCTGTTGCGGCTGGAGGAACTGATCACCTTCGGCGCCGCTCTGCAGGGGGCCGTCAGCGAAAGCATGACCCGCGACGCGGGCTGGCGGTTCCTGGAGATCGGCAAGCATGTCGAGCGCGCCATCTCGCTGGTCGAGATGATGCGCGGCCTGCCCAAGCAGCCCAATGCGGTGCAGTCCGAGCGGCCGATGGAGGAGCGCCGGCTTTTGGGCGCGATCCTGGCGCTGACCGATCCGCGCGGCAGCCAGGGGGCCAACGCCATCACCGCGATCGGCCCCGAGCCGATCGAGGGTGGATTCGACCGCCAGGCGATGCTCACCGCGGTGCTGGACAACGAGGTCGACCCGCGCAGCCTGGTCTACCAGCTCTCGGCGCTGGCCGAGCACATCGCGGCGCTGCCCCGTCCCTCGGGCGCACTGCCGACCGATCGCGGCCTGATCGATTCCGCCGTTCGTATCTCGCTCGCGGCGCGCGACGCCGTGGCGGACGCCATCGTCAAGGCCTGCCAGCCCTATCCGGTGCGCAGCGCCCTCGGCGAGATGGAGGATCCGCTGCGCCCGGCCTTCGCCCGGCTGGACCGGATGATCCCGCAGATCTCGGAACTGCTCACCCAGGCCTATTTCACCCATGTCCTCAACCGCACAGCCTGAAACGACCCCGTCTGGATCGGCGCTTCGCGACGGGGTTCGCTACCGCGTGCGCCATTCCAGCTCGTACCATTACGGCAACGACATCATGCTGGCGCATCACCTGCTGCATCTGACGCCGCGCGAAGTGACGGGCCAGCGGGTGCTGGCATTCCGGATGGAAGTCGATCCCAAGCCTTCGGTGGTGGCCGAGCATCGCGACTATTTCGACAATCCGATGACCTATATCGAGATGCACGAACCGCATATGCGGCTGCGCGTCCACACCGATATCGAGGTCGAGGTCGCGGAGGACCGGCCGCAGGTCGCTGCGATG
>DATBAZ010000206.1:0-8744 GCA_036271255.1 Alphaproteobacteria bacterium | reverse complement strand
TGCCCTATCGCCGCCGCGACGGCACGGTCTTCCGCGACTGGGCGATGCAGCCCTATATAGCCGGCCACGGCTTTGCTTTTTGCCGGGTCGACCTGCGCGGCTCCGGCGATTCCGATGGAATTCTGACGGACGAATACACGGAACGGGAACAGCGCGACGCCGAAGAGATCATCGAATGGCTGGCGGCGCAGCCCTGGTGCAGCGGCGCCGTCGGCATGACCGGCATTTCCTGGGGCGGGATCAACGCGCTTCAGCTCGCCGCCCGCCGGCCGCCGGCATTGAAGGCGGTCGTTACCGTCTGTTCGACAGACGACCGCTATGCCGACGATGTCCATTACATGGGCGGCTGCCTGCTGACCGAGGATGCGATGTGGTCGGCCTTCATGCTGGCGACCAACGCCCTGCCGCCCGACCCCCAGGTCGTCGGCGAGCGCTGGCGCGAGATGTGGCTGGAGCGGCTGGAAGCCAACCAGTGCTGGTCGGAGCGGTGGCTCACCCACCAGCGGCGTGACGAATATTGGCAGCGCGGTTCGGTGTCGGAGGATTACAGCGCGATCGAGATTCCGGTCTATGCCGTGGGCGGCTGGCAGGACTCCTACTCCAACACCGTTCCGCGGCTGCTCGCCGGCCTCAAAGGACCGCGCAAGGGGCTGCTCGGGCCGTGGAGCCATCAATATCCCTGCAACGGCTCACCGGGGCCGCTGATCGGCTACCTGCAGGAGGTCCTGCGCTGGTGGCGGCACTGGCTGAAGGGCGAGGAAACCGGCATCATGGATGAGCCGATGCTGCGCGCCTGGATCAACGACCCGCACGAACCGCTTCCCGCGATCGAGACCTTTGCGGGCCGCTGGGTCGCGGAAACATCCTGGCCCTCACCGCGCATGGTCACGCGCACCCTGTACCTCAACGACCGCCGGCTGGCCGAGAGGCCGGCGCCGGGGCCGGAGCTTTTCCTCGCATCGCCCGTGACGGCTGGACGGGATTGCGGGCGCTGGGGCGGCTATGGCGGCGACAGTCCCGACCTGCCGCTCGACCAAAGGCGCGAGGACGGGATCGGCCTCACCTTCGACACCGCACCGCTGGATGACGACATCGACCTGCTGGGCGCGCCGGTGGTTGAGATCGAAGCGGTCGCCGATTGCGGCGCGGTCAATCTGACAGCCCGCCTTTGCGACGTGGCGCCGGATGGCACCTCGACGCTGATCACCTGGGGGGTGCTGAACCTTACCCATCGCGACAGCCACGAGAAGCCGGAGGCGTTGGCGCCGGACCGGCCTTTCGCCGCCACCCTGCGCCTCAACGATATCGGACGCCGGATCGCCCGCGGTTCGCGCCTGCGCCTGTCGTTGGCGACGCAGCACTGGCCGATCCTCTGGCCGCAACCCGTCGCGGGCGCGTTGCGGATCGCATCGGGAGCATCACGGCTCGTCCTGCCGATCCGCCCACCTGATCCGGCCGATGCCGCTTTGCCGCCCTTCGCTCCCCCCGAACGCGCGGCGCCCGTGCCAACCGAGGAGGAGCGGCCGGTACGCTATGAACGCCAAATCGTCGAAGATATCGGCAGCGGCGAGCAGCGGATCGCCTTGCTGACGGACTATGGCCGCTATCGTCTCGTTCCGTATGGCATCGCCACCGATTCATGGTGCCGCGAAACGATGACGATCACGCGGAACGATCCGCTGTCGGCCCGTCTCGACGCCGAATGGCATATCGGTTTCGCCCGCGACGGTCTCGATGCGGAAGTCCGCTCCCGCGTCACGCTCACCGCGGATGCCGATAGTTTCGACCTGGCGTGGACGATCATCGCCGACGAGAATGGAAACGTCGTGCATGAGAAGAACGGGCATCGGCGCTTTGCCCGCGATTTCATCTAGAGGACGCCGACCGGGGTGCTGATCTATGCCGCCAAACGAATCGCGCTCGGCATCGCCATCCTGCTGATCGTGGTGCTGGGGCTGTTCTCGATGATCCATGTTCTGCCGGGCGATCCGGTGGTGGTGGCGCTGGGCCCGCACGCGACCCCGCCGATGCGGGCGCGCTTTCGCGAGCAAATGGGCCTCGATCTGCCATTGCCCGTGCAATATCTGCGCTTTGTCGGACGGCTGGCGACCGGCGATCTGGGCACCGACATCTGGTCGGGCGCACCGGTCGTGACGCTGATCCTGCGGGTTCTGCCCAACACGCTCATCCTGGCCGCGGCCAGCATGGGCTGGGCCTTCCTGCTGGGCACGCTGCTCGGCACCTGGGCGGCCCTCCGGCGCGGCCACTGGCCGGACTGGCTGGCCGGAATCGTGTCGGTCGGGCTGGTCGGCATGCCCTCCTTCCTGACGGCGCTGCTGCTGATGCTGCTGTTCGCGGTCAGGCTGAACTGGCTGCCGGCCATCGGCGCCGGAGAGAGCGGCGACGTGGGAAGCCAGTTGCGCGCCCTTATCCTGCCGTCGCTGGCGGTAGGCCTCGGATGGCTGGGCTACACCGCGCGCCTGGTGCGTGGCGCGATGCTGGGCGCGCTCCAGGAGAATTATATCCGCACCTTTCGCGCCTATGGCGTCGCAGGCTGGCGCATCGTGCTCCACGCACTGCGCCAGGCGATGGTGACGGTCGCGCCGATCGTCGCGGTGGGTGTCAGCGGCCTGATCTCCGGCGCGGTCTTTGCCGAAATCATCTTCTCCCGGCCCGGCATCGGGCGCTTGACCTATGACGCGGTCGCGACCCGCAACTATCCGGTGATCATGGGCACGGTGCTGGTCGCGACCACCGTCTATGTCGCGGCGATGATCGCCGCCGACCTCGTCATCGCCTGGCTGGACCGGCGCGTGCGGGCGACGCTGTGATCCGCGGGGCCGCCATTCTCGCCGCGCGCATATGGGCCTCCCCGACGGGCAGGGTC
Source organism: Alphaproteobacteria bacterium (assembly GCA_036271255.1). Lineage (GTDB taxonomy): Bacteria > Pseudomonadota > Alphaproteobacteria > BOG-932 > Roseiterribacteraceae > BOG-932. The sequence goes on along the minus strand of DATBAZ010000206.1, from coordinate 5,857 downwards.
GGGCTGGTGCTGGCGACGCTGCTGGTCGGGGTCGCGGTTGCCGCGCCGCTGCTGGCGCCCTATGCGCCGACCGCGATCGACGTCCGCCACCGGCTGGCTCCGCCCGAGGCCGCGCACTGGCTCGGGACCGACCAGCTTGGCCGCGACGTGCTCTCCCGCGTGCTGGTCGGAACCCGCGCCACGCTGGTGACGGCGCTGGTTGCTATCCTCGCCTCCGCGGTGGCGGCGGCGCCGATCGGACTGGTCGCCGGCTATGGCCCGCGCTGGGCCGACGCACTGCTGATCCTGCTGCTCGATTCCCTGGGTTCGCTGCCGATGATCATGCTGGCGCTCACCCTGGCCGCGCTGCTCGGGCCCGGCATCGGCACGGTGCTGCTGGTCGTGGTCGCCTATTCGGTCCCGAGTTACGCAAGGCTGGTCCGCGCCCAGGTGCTGGGCCTCAGACAACAGGATTTCGTGCTGGCGGCGCGCGCGGCAAATGTGCCTGTAGCAGCTATCCTCATGCGCCATCTGCTGCCCAACGTGATGGGGGCCCTGCTGATCGTCGCCTCGATGGACGTCGCGACGGTGATTGCCCTCGATACGGGCCTGAGCTTCCTCGGCCTCGGCGCCGATACGCGGGTGCCGGATTGGGGCATGATCCTCTCGGACGGCTTCGCCGCCATCCGCGCCACCCCGATGCTGGTGATCGCCGCAGCCGTGCCGCTGGTGCTGGCGACCCTGGGCTTCACCTTTCTGGGCGAAGCCCTCAATGACGCGCTCGATCCCAAGGCGGCGGCATGAACCTGCTCGATATAAGCGGCCTGTCGGTTGCCTATGGCGGCGTGCCGGCCCTGGAGGCAATCACCCTGTCGGTCGGACGCGGCGAGATCGTCGGTATCGTCGGCGAAAGCGGCAGCGGCAAGTCCACCCTGGCGCTGGCCGTCCCGCGCCTGCTGCCACCCACGGCGCAGGTGACTGCCGGACGGATATTGCTGGACGGCATCGACCTGCTTTCGCTCGATCGGGCGGCCTTGCGGGATATGCGCGGCGGATCGGTGGCGATGGTCTTTCAGGACCCGGCGACCAGCTTCAGCCCGCTTGCGCCGATCGGACGGCAACTCGAGATCCTGAACTGGCGGGACCGCACCGGTGACCGCGCGGCGAAGCGCCGGCGAATCGCGGCAATGCTGGCAGACGTCGGCATCGCCGATCCGGAACGGCGGCTCGACGCCTATCCGCATGAGCTCAGCGGCGGCATGCTGCAGCGTATCGCCATCGCCGCCGCCCTGCTGGCCAGCCCTGCCCTGATGATCGCCGACGAGCCGACCACGGCGCTGGACGTCACCACCGAGGCGCAGATTCTGCACCTGCTGCGCGGGGCACGCGACCGTCACGGGACGGCGATCCTCGTCATCTCCCACCAGCTCGGCGTCATCGCCGAAATCTGCGACAGGGTGGCGGTGATGTATGGGGGCGTAGTGGTGGAGGAGGCGCCGGTCGAAGACCTGTTCGGCCGGCCGGCACATCCCTATACACGGGCGCTGCTGGCCTGCGAGCCCGGCCTGCTGCCGGCCGGAGCGCAGCGCCTGCCGGTCATCCCGGGGATCGTCTCCCGGCCCACGGTAGGCTGCCGCTTCGCCGATCGCTGCGGCCACGCCGAACCCGACTGCCGGACGACGGCGACGCCCGTCCGCTCGGCGGGTGACGGTCACACCTATCTGTGCATGAGGGCGGCATGATCCCCGCGCTCGCTATCGAGGGGCTGACCGCGTTTGCGCCCGGCCGAGGCGCCAAGCCGATGATCGTTGCCGACCTGTCGCTGGATATATGGCCGGGAGAGCTGCTGGGCATCGTCGGCGAAAGCGGCTCAGGCAAGACGACCTTGGCACGGGCGGCGATCGGCCTGATCCGGGCGGCATCTGGCCGGATCGCGGTCGATGGCGAGGTGCTGCCCGACCTGTCGGAACGCAGCTTCCGGCGGCTGCGGCGCCGGGTGGCGCTGATCTTTCAGAACCCTGCCGGATCGTTCAACCCGCGCCTCAGCGTCAAGGCGATCCTCAAGGAGGCGCTGCGCGGGTTGGAAAGCAGCCGCACGCCGGCCGCGCTGCTGGATATGGTCGGATTGGATGCCGGGCTGCTGGAGCGGTTTCCCCACGCGCTGTCGGGCGGCCAGGCGCGGCGTGTGGCCGTCGCCCGGGCGCTGGCCGCGGATCCCGCCGTGATCATCGCCGACGAGCCGACCGCCGGGCTGGACGTGTCCGCCCAGGGCGAGACGATGAATCTGCTGACGGAGCTGCGGGACCGGCGCGGCGTCGCCGTCGTCTGCATAACCCACAATCTTCCGATCGTTCGCCATTGCTGCGACCGGATCGCCGTCATGTATCTGGGCAGGATCGTCGAGACGGGCCCCGCCCGGACGATGACCGCCGCGCCGCTGCATCCCTATACCGCCGCGCTGCTGGCGGCCGAGCCAGCGCCCGACCCGGCCCGGCGGCGCACCGGGCCGCCGGTGCTGGGCGAGGTGCCCAGCCTCTACACCCGGCCGGCGGGGTGTGAATTCCATCCGCGCTGCCCGCGCGCGGCCGAGCGCTGCCGAACCGAAGCGCCGACGGTGCGCGACCTCGGCCAGGCGCGAACGGTGCGTTGCCACTACCCGCTGGAGGCGGCATGAAGCCCAGCCGCCGGCAGTTTCTCACCGGAGCCGCCGCCACGGCGGCGATGCGCCCGCTCCTGGCCTGGGCCGAGAATGGCGGCGATACGCTGGTCGTGCGCGCCGATGGCGACATACAGGTGCTGGACCCCGCCTTTCAGTCGGGCATGATCGAAGAGGAAGTCGGGCGCGCCATCTTTCCGTCGCTGAACAGGCTCGGGCCCGCCGGGGCGCCGCTTGCCTGGATGCCCCAAGCGGCCGCGACGCTCGATCCGTCCGATCCGCTCACCGTGCGCTTCGTCCTGCGCGATGGCCTCAATTGGAGCAACGGCTATGGGCCGGTGACGGCGGAGGATGTGAAGTTCAGCTTCGAGCGCATCGCCGATCCCAAGCTCGGCTCGCCCTGGCAATACGCCTTCGAAGCGCTGGACCATGTGGAGGTCCTCGATGCCCGTACCGGCGTGATTCGCCTGAAAACACCCTATATTCCCCTGCTCACCTCGTCGCTGCCGTTCTGGACCGGGCATATCGTCTGCAAGGCCGCGGTCGAGAAGGCCGGCGGACGTTTCAATGCCGATTCACCGGCGACCTGCGGCCCCTACCGGATCGCCGAATGGCAGCCGAAGCAGTCGATCACGCTGGTCGCGGATCCTGCGTGGCCGGGGCCTCCAGCGGACTTCAACAAGGTGCAGTTCCGCATCGTCGAGGACGCCGATTCCGCCCTGCTCGCCTTCGAAGCCCGGGCGGTCGATTTCACCCGCATCAGCCTCAACGCGCTGGCCAGCTATCGCAAGGCGCTGCCGCCGGCGACCCGGCTGATCGAGATGCCGGGCCTGCGCTATCAATGGCTGACGCTGAACATCGCCAATCCCAAGCTCAAGGATCCGCGCGTGCGCCGCGCGATCCAGCGGGCGATCGATATCGATCAGATTCTCGCCGGCGCCTATTCCGACCTCTGTCCGGCATCGACCGGCGTCGTGCTGCCGGGCATGACGGGGCATCGCGACCGTATCCTCTACCCCTACGACAAGGCCGAGGCGAAACGGCTTCTGGCCGAGGCCAAGGCCGAGGACCTGTCGCTGGAGCTGGCGATCCTGTCCGGCCAGACAGACCTCCTGGTCGCGCAGATCATCCAGGCGCTGCTGGCCGATGTCGGCATCGATGTGCGCATCCGGCAATATGACGACGGCGTCTACTGGTCGCTGGGCGACAAGACTGCGGGCGACGGCTGGAAGTCGCTGGAGTTGGTGCTGCGCTACACCACCAGCGGCGTCGATCCGGCGGAGAATCTCACCTGGTTCCGGCCCGGCCAGATCGGCGCCTGGAACTGGTCGGCCTTCGACAGTCCGGAATTCGAATCGCTGTACGCCCAGGGGCTGAGTGAGAACGATACCGCCAGACGCGCGGATATCTATCGCCGGATGCAGGATTTGATGGAGGAATCCGGCGGCTTCGTCTTCATCGCCATCGAGACCTACGCCGCCGTGTATCGGCCGTGGATCGCGCCCTTCGTGACGCCGGACGACCTGACCGACATCACCCGTTTCAGCCGCGCCCAATCACGGGAGACTGCCACGCCATGACCGCGACCGGCCTCGAAAAGACGCTGCCGTCCCGCTTTTACCTGTCCGACGAAATCTATGCCCTGGAGCGTGAGCGCATCTTCGCGCGCGACTGGTACTGCATCGGGCGGGAGTCCGATATTCCAGCGCCGGGCGACCATCTGGTTTTGGACGTGGTCGGCGAAAGCGTCCTGCTGGTGCGCAACCATGACGGCGTCCTGCGCGGCTTCTACAATGTCTGCCGTCATCGCGGCGCCCGGCTGTGCGGACCGGCGCTGCCGGGCAATTCGTCACCCGGCGGGGTGATCAACGGCAAGCGTATCCGCTGCCCCTATCATTCCTGGTACTACGACCTCGACGGACAGTTGACGGGGGCGCCGTTTTTGAGTGACGCGGCGGGTTTCGACCCGGCCGAATTCTCCCTCTATCCGGTCGGGGTCGAATGCTGGGGTGGCTTCGTCTTCGTGAATCTCACGCCGGCCGAGGCGACACCGCTGGCCCAGTTCCTGGGCGGCGCGCCGGAGCGGACACAACGCTATCCGCTGGCCAACCTCAGGACCGGGCGCGCCATCCGCTATGACGTGGCCGCCAACTGGAAGGTCCTCGCCGAGAATTACAACGAATGCTACCACTGCGGCGGCGTGCATCCGGAGCTTTGCGACGTCGTTCCGGCCTTCCGCCAGCGCGGGGGCGAGGGGCTGGACTGGGATCGCGGCATTCCCCATCGCGACGGCGCCTATACTTTCACCTGGAGCGGCACCACCAGCCGCGCACCCTTTTCCGGCCTGACCGATGACGAGCGCACACGGCACAAAGGCGAGCTGCTCTATCCGAATCTGTTTCTGAGCCTTGCCTGCGATCACGCCGCCGCATTCCTGCTGCACCCGATGGGTCCGGCACGCACGATTATCGACTGCCTGTTCCTGTTCGCCCCCGACGAACTCGCCAAGCCCGGCTTCGACCCGTCGGACACCGCCGATTTCTGGGACCTGGTGAACCGTCAGGACTGGGCGATCTGCGAAAGCGTCCAGCTCGGCATGGGCGCCCGGCCTCACGAGCACGGCTATTACGCACCCATGGAGGATTGGAGCCTGGACATGCGCCGCTATGTCGAGCGCAAGCTCGGCATAGCGGTCGCCTAGGTCGCATCAGAAATTATACTGCGCCGTGACGCCCAGCGTGATCGGGCGGAAGGTCAGGTCACGTAGCCCCGGGGAATTTTCCGTGTCCTGGTAGCGGTAGGTCGAGGTATTCGAATTCAGCACATTGTCGATGAAGCCGGATACATCCCACGGGCCGCGCTTTGCGCCGAGGCGCATCGTCACATAATGGGTTGCCGGCGCGATCCGGGTGTTCGGCTCATAGGAGAATGTCTGGTCCGATCCGGTCCGGAAGTACGAGCCGGAGAACTGGTAGTCGACGCGGGCATAGCCTTTCGTATCGCTGTCGATGTCGAAGTTATATTCGGCCGCCAGCGTCGCGGTCCATTCCGGTGTCGCCAGCGGATCGCCGGCCTTGGCCAGGATGACCGCCTTTTCGACCCCGACATACTCGCTCTTGGTATAGCGCGCATCCGTCAGGCCGACCGTCCCGGACAGCACCCATCCGTCGCCGACCGCCCACTGCGCCTGGAAATCGAAGCCCTTGCTGGTGGCTGAACCCA
>DATBAZ010000205.1:0-11430 GCA_036271255.1 Alphaproteobacteria bacterium | reverse complement strand
AGTCCCGCCGACATATTCGCTGCCGCCGGCGATCGTCACGCTGTCGATCCCGGCGCCGTAATACACATTCAAGCGGCCGCCGGCGCCGATGGTGAAGCCGCTGCCGTGAGCGCCGTACCGCGCGTAAAAGCCGCCGTTCCGATAATACGATCCTGAAACCGTGACGTTGTCGACCACGGCCCCGCCGTTGGCATGGCCGTAAGCCCCGATGAGCGTTACGCCGTCGGCGGCGCCGCCGGCTGAGACGGCGAAGCTGCCGTCAGAGACGGTGACGTCGTCGGCAACGCCGCCCGATTGCACGTAGACGGAGCCGCCGCCGGAAACCGTCAGGCCGGTGCTCGTCTGGCCAGCGGAAACGACGGCATGAAGGATTTCGGTCGCGCCGGGATCCAGTACCAGCCCGGATACCGAGCCACCGGCCGAGATGACGATCTCGCCGCCAGATTGCACTTCGATCGCGTCGCCCGTGCCGCCGTCGGAGATGACGATTTCAGCACCGCCGGAGACAATCGCGCCGCTCACGCTGCCGCCCGACCCGACAAATGCCGACGCGTTGCTGAGGAGCGTCAGATTCTCGGCCGATCCCCCGCTGTTGACCTGCACGGTGCTGCCCGAGGACACGACGAGGCCGGCGCTGTCCTGCCCTGCCGATATGGCCAGATGGATGATTTCGCGGGCGCCGGGATCGACAGTCAGGCCGTCCACCGTTCCGCCGGCCCCGATGATGATCTCACCGCCGGACAGGACCTCGACGCCGCTGAGAGTGGCGCCGTATTCGACGACCAGTTCGCCGCCGCTCTGGACCAGCACGGCTGTGGCGCTGCCGGCGACATCCAGATAACCGCCATAGGCGATGGTGATTCCGCTTCCCTGGCCGTAGAGCGACGCGTCGGTGCCGGGGCCACTGATGACGACGCCGTCGGCGGTGGCGCCTGAGTTGATTACGAGCGTGCCGTAGTTGAGCGTGAAGCCGCTGACAGTGCCGCCGTCCCGCACGGCGAAATATCCGTACCGGTCCGTGACGTTCGTGGCATTGCCACCTGACTGGACGTAACCCACCCCGCCTTGGAACGTGACGTGGTCGGCAATACCGCCTGACAGGACCTGAAACCTCCCGGCGTCGACGGTCGCGCCGATATCGACGCCCTGTACCGTTTCGTTGCCGTTCATGAGGACCGTGCCGCTGGCCGTACCGCCGGCCCGGACCTCCAGCGTCTCTCCGTTCGATATCGTGAGGCCGGTGCTGGTTTCGCCGGATGCAACGATCCGGTCGCGTATGATCTCGATGGCGCCGCTGTCCAGGATGACGCCCGTAGCGGACCCGCCGGATGAGATGATCAGTTCGCCGCCGTAAAGGACATGGATGCCGTCGACCGAACCGCCGTTGGAGATCACGACCTCGCCGTACTGCGCGACCGTGATGCCAGTCGCGCTGCCCCCGGCCAGGATATGTTCGGCACTGAATTCCCCGACGATCGCGCCGCTCTCCAGTCCCCCTACCGCCTCATAGGCGCCATCGCTGAGGGAGGTGCCACTGGCGACGCCGCCGGCCCTTACTGTGAGCTCTCCACCGCTTATCACTGTGAAATTATTCGCGAGTCCGCCGGAGCGCACATCGGCGAATCCACCTGAGACGAACGCGTAGGAGGCGCTGCCGCCGGAGGCGACCGTAAGCTGCGCGTCATATCCGACCTGGACGCCGAACTCCTGTCCGTAGACGGTTTCCGTAGCGTTGAACTCCAGGATGGTGCCGCTTGCGACGCCGCCGGAATTGACCTGGAGAGAGGCGCCATATCTGACGTCGATGCCGCTCTCGGTCTGTCCCGCGGACACAGTATAGCTCTCGCCGGTGCTCACGGTTTTTGACATCTCAGGTCCTTTGGGTCTGTTTTTGGTTAATCCGGAATATCCGCTCTGAACTTCTTTGCCTTGAGGATATTAAACTATTCCTGCTTATGTTTTTCTTTGTTTGCGAGCCGTGAACGTCCTGCGCAGGGTAATTCTGTCGGGAATCTTGATTCCGAGCGGCGGCCGCGGGCAGGAAGCGGGCTCGTTGCGGACACACGATCGGATGCTCTCCCGTCGACAACGAGCCGCATCTCGAGTGTGCTGACGCTCTAAAATTTAAAGACAGATTGCGCTAAATCTATGATACATGAGTGTTATAGCAGACCCATCGGGAATTTCATTTGACGAAAAGTGTTTGCCCAACGGCATTGCATGCGTCATGTGACCGCACCCAAATTTTAGGGAGGCGAATGGTCCCGCGCCGGTCATGAACTGTTGGGTGCGTCCGATAATTACTTGGCGTTTCCTTGCGAGGGGAAACCGCCGCGATGCCCTCAGCCAGAGCCGCGCGGCGATTTCTGGCATGCGCGCCGCGAGCGGGACATGGGTTATGCCCATGCTCCCATGGCCGTCGTCGGTCTGCTCGAAGCGGGAGGCGAATGCGCGGCGGCGCTGGTCCGGCACTCATCGTGTCGTCGTGGACCTTGCGCATAGACTTTGCCGGGGGAGATTTGGCGCACCCGACAAGATTCGAACTTGTGACCTCTGCCTTCGGAGGGCAGCGCTCTATCCAGCTGAGCTACGGGTGCGGCGTGCCAAGCTATTAGCCTAAAGCGCGGGGTGAGGAAACCCCGCAGAGAAACCCGGTTCGTGGCGGGTTTATAACTTCGATGCATTTCCCGGTTTTTGCCGTATGAATCGATGAACCATGTCGAATCGAACATCCTGCCGGCCGGTTGAGGCGATCCCGTGAAGCTGACCGTGGGCGGCGCGCTCGGCTTTGCCGTGGCGGCAGCGATCGTTCTCGCCGTGTTTCTCTGGATCGCATCGCGCAGGCTCTTGCTCAGCCCCTATCCGTCGTCGCCGCTGTCGGCGGCGCAGAGCGGATGGCGCGCGGTATTCGAGATCGCCCGGGCCGCGCCGGTCGTCGCGTTGGCCGGCTTTGCGATCAAGCTCTCGCAGAGCTGGGGCAAGGACGCGGCCAATATCCTGCTGCGTCATTGGCCGAGAGGCTGGGCCGTCACGGGTGAGCTGATCGAGTTCGCTTTCACCCTGGCCTGGGCGGCCTTCGCGATGCGGATCTACCTGCATGTGCTGGCCCCCCAGGCGACGCCGGACGAGGCGCGGGCGCGGGCGCGAAAAGCCGTGGTCTATGCGCTTGGCGGCTGGGCCGCGACCTTCCTTCTCACCGTGGCCGGGATCGGGCTGGTCATCTATGTGCGCGGTGCGGACCACGGCAACGTGATGAGGATTGTCGCCTACCTCTCCTATGTCGTCACCCTGGTCGTGGCGCTGGCCCGTCCAGCCATCGCCACCGGTCTCGTGCGGCCCCTGCGCGAGTCGCTGCGCATGCTGTGGGAGAATTGGATCGGCGCGGTGTTCACGCTGGTGATGGCGGCGGCGCCGCTGGCCCTGGTCTTTTTCGGAGTGGGGCTGCTGCTGCGCTTCATCCGGTTCGGGCACGGGCTGGCCCTGGTGCTCGAAATACCGATCGCGGCCATGGCGGCGCTCTGTTATGCCGCGTTCGAGGGCGTCATCGCCGCCATGTATAAGAGGATCATGTAGGTCCCGCGACGCGCGCCCGGCAGGGCGGGGCGCTGGCGGCCTCGCCGCCGCATTCGAAGCCGCTGGGCATGGGCGCGGTCCGGTCGGCCACCCAGGCGGCGACGTCCCCGGCGACGATATCGCCATCGAGATCGCGCAGCAGCATGTGATAGCCCTTGGGATAATAGACGACGCGCACGTTCGTCGCCGGCACGCGGGCGAGGAACGCCTTCACCGCGGATGGCGGCAGCACCTCCTCATGCGCCCCGTAAAGGACCAGGGTCGGCAGATGGATGTCGTCCACCACGTCGCTCGCCTGGTCCATCAGATCCATCAGCCCGGCCGTCGTGTCGGCGCGCGCGCCCATCTGGACCAGCGAATCGCGCGACATTGCCCGCAGCATCGGGATATTGTCCGACGGCTGGATATGTAGCCCCGGCGGCGGGGTCAGCCATAGGCCGGGCACGGTATTGCGGGTGAACCACAGCGCGGTGCGTTCGACCGCGCCCATGAAGCTGTGCTCCCACACCGCCGGCGCGACCAGGATCACGCCGTCGACTTGTGCCGGCTGGGGCACGGCGGTCGCAGCGGTGGCGACCGCGCCGCCCATGCTTTCGCCGATCAGATACAGCGGCGTGCCGGGATAGCGCTTGCGCAGCGCCGCGGCCGCCTCGGTGGCGTCGGCGATCATCCGGGCCGAGCCGGCCCAATGCAGCACATGCGGCGCGGCGCCGAAGCCGCGCTGGTCATAGGCGAAGGTGGCGATGCCCTTCCTGGCCCAAAGCGCCGCCGGCTGCGCATAAGACAAGGAATAGTCGGCGAAGCCGTGCAGAGCCAGGATCACCGCCTTGGGCTTGCCCTGCGGCAGCCAGCTTCGCATCGGCATCTCGGCGCCGTCAGAGGCGCGAAAGAAATCGGTCCCGACCTCGGGCTTCACCTGGGCCTTGGCCCCGGGCGCCAGGGCAAGGCAAATGAGGAACAGCGCGCCCAGAAATAGTGGACTAGGGGCGCCCCGCCTGAACGAGCTGGAGAAAAATGTCCTCAAGATCGGTTTCCCGCGTCGACAAATCCGTAATGACAAGCCCGGCGTCACGGACCGCGGCCAGCACCTGATTTATATTGTTACGGCTGGGCTGATAGCGAACCACCAGCCGGCGCGGTTCCGGCAATTCCGTCTGATAGGCGGCGAGGTTCGACGGGATTTCGCCGAGATCTCGGTCCAAGGTCAGCCACAGCTCCTTCTGATCCATCCGGCCCAGCAGCTTCGGCGTCGGCTCGCAGGCGGCAACCTCGCCGTTATTGATGATGGCGATGGTGTCGCAGAGTTCCTGCGCCTCTTCCAGGTAATGGGTTGTGAGCAGCACGGTGGTGCCGGCGCGGTTCAGCTCCCGTACATAGGCCCACAGCGACTGGCGCAACTCGATATCGACGCCGGCGGTGGGCTCGTCCAGCACCAGCACCGGTGGCCAGTGAACCAGCGCCTTGGCCACCATCAGCCGCCGCCGCATGCCGCCCGAGAGCGTCCTGGCATAGGCATTGGCTTTGTCGGCCAGCCCCACCGCCTCCAGCAGCTCGTCGGTCCGCCGCTCGGCGCGTGGCACGCCATAAAGGCCGGCCTGCAGGTCCAACAGTTCGCGCGGGGTGAAGAACGGGTCGAGGATCAGCTCCTGCGGCACCACGCCGATTGCGGCGCGCGACTGCCGCGGCCGTTCGTCGATGTCGTAGCCCCAGATGCGCGCGGCGCCCGACGTCTTGATCACCAATCCGGCCAGGATATTGATCATGGTCGACTTGCCGGCGCCGTTGGGGCCGAGCAGGCCGAAGAAAGAGCCGCGCGGGATGTTGAGGTCGATGCCCTTCAGCGCATGCTTCGGCGCGGCGCGGCCGGAGGCGTTGTAGGTCTTGGTCAGGCCTTTGAGCTCGACGGCCCAGTCCGGCAGTGCGGCCGGAGCAGGAGAAGAGGCGGCGATGGCGTTCATGGGACGGTGTCTATATTCCAGACGGACCACAATCAGGATGATATCGTGATCGGACGATTGATCCTGCGGCGCGGATCGCTATCATCCGATTTTGCCGTGGTCAATCAAGCCGCGCCGCACGGACCTGACGAAAATCCCAGGCGGCGCTATAAAATGGGCCTGGGCTTTTGGAAAGACATAGAGCGACTGACATGCAGCCAGCCGAAATCATTCACGTTGAGACGTCGACTGTCGGATGTGACGGCGGCGGCGGTCCCCTTGGTCATCCCATGGTCTATTTGCCGATCGGTCAAGCGGGTGAAACCGACTGCCCTTATTGCGGACGGCGGTACATCCTCGATCACACGGCAAAGGTTCATGATCATGCATAATGCGCTCCGTCTCGGAGGGCTCGTCTGCGCGGCGGCGGCTTTCGCCCTGCCGGCGCTCGCTCAGTCGGCCAAGCCCGCCACTCCGGCCGCCGCAGCCAAGCCCGCGGCTGCCGCCGAGCCGTCGCCGACAAAGGACCTAGTGCTGCCTCCGTCGAATGCCACGGTCATTCCGACGTACAATTCGATGAATGCGGAAACCTTGATGGTGATCATCAAGTCGCAGGGCCAGGCGCAGATCACGCCCGACGGCTCCGACCCGCAGGGACCGGTCCTTAAGGTCCAGATGCCGAATGGCCTCAATTATACGGTGTTGATGGATGATTGCGACGGCGGCCAGCCGGCGCTGTGCAAAAGTCTCGAATTCCGGGCAACCTTGCCGCCGGGTTCGTTGAATTTCGCCCAGATCAACAGCTTCAACGAAACCATGCGTTACGCCACCGCCTATCTCAGCGACAAGGGCGTGCCGCAACTGCGCATGGACTCGGATCTGCGCGGGGGGACCACGGCGGATCACATCGCCTATGCCGTGCGAATCTTCGTCAAGGTGGTTGGCGATTACGTCGTGCAGGCCAAGCCCTAACTATAAGAGCTAACCGAGGAGTCACCATGCGCCGTTTCCATCTCGCTCTCAGCGCCGCCTTGCTTGCGGCAGCCGCCTCTCCGGCCTTTGCCGCCGAGTGCGCCTCGCCTGGCCAGGCGCCGGTGATACCCGATGGTCAGACCGCAACTCAGGCGCAGATGGATACGGCGAAGCAGCAGGTGCAGTCCTATGTCAACTCGCTGCAATCCCTGCAGGATTGCTATGAGGCGCGGATCAAGATGACCCAGAAGTCCGCGAAGGCCGACGACCTGCAGAAGATGCGCGATGCCGGCAATGCCGCCGTCACCCAGGCGCAGGCGCTCGCCGCGACCTATTCGGCGCAGAAGAAGATTTTCGTTAATCGCGCCGCGACGCCGGCCACGCCGAAGTAACGCCGTCGCACGGTGCGCCGTGCAGATACGGGGCATTCCCATGCGCAAATTCCTACGCTTCCTGGGCGTGGCGGCTGTGCTCGCGGCAGCCGCCGGCCCTGCGTCTGCCCAGGACTGCAAGCGGCCGTCGAACCCGCCGGCCGTGCCTGACGGCGCCAAGGCGACGGTCGAGCAGTTCAAGGCCGCGCATCCGCTGATCCAGGCCTATTCGCAGGCGCTTTCCGCCTATCGCGACTGCCTGGAGGACAAGATCAAGCAGCTGCCGGCGAACGCCAAGGCGGACGTCCGGCAAAAGCTGCGCGATGAGGGCAGCACCGCGCTCGACGAGTCCAAGACCTTGAGCAGCGCCTACATGGATCAGGTGAAGATCTTCAAGACGGTGGGCAAGGGGCGCTCGCTGGGCGCGAATTGAAGCCGCCATCGGGTGTGATATCGTCCCGCGGCGGATACCGAGGACCCGAGGACCAACGTCATGCCCGATACTGAGATCCAAGGAGCCGATGCGGCGCAGGCCCAGCCCGCGGCCTCGGCGCTCTACCTGATCGACGGGTCGGGCTTTATCTTCCGCGCCTTCCACGCCCTGCCGCCGATGACGCGCAGCGACGGCACGCCGGTCAACGCGGTGCTGGGCTTCTGCAACATGCTGCTGAAGTTCCTGACCGAATTCGGCGTCGCCCGCATCGCTGTCATCTTCGACGCCAAGGAAGAGAATTTCCGTAACGAGATCTACCCGCTCTACAAGGCCAACCGCGACGCGCCGCCGCCGGAGCTGGTTCCGCAGTTCGGCCTGATCCGCGAGGCGACGGAGGCCTTTTGCCTGCCCTCGATCGAGCTGCCCGGCTATGAGGCGGACGACCTGATCGCCACCTACGCCCGCTGCGCGGTCGAGCGCGGCGAGCAGGTGGTGATCGTCTCGTCCGACAAGGACATGATGCAGCTGATCCGGCCGGGCGTGACCATGTTCGACCCGATGAAGTCGAAGCCGATCGGCCCTCCGGAAGTGTTCGAGAAGTTCGGCGTCACCCCGGACAAGGTGGTCGACATCCAGTCGCTGGCCGGCGATTCGACCGACAACGTGCCGGGCGTCCCCGGCATCGGCGTCAAGACCGCGGCGCAGCTGATCACCGAATTCGGCGATCTGGACACGCTTCTGGCGCGGGCCGGCGAGATCAAGCAGCCAAAAAGGCGCGAATCGCTGATCGAGTTCGCCGAGCAGGCCCGGATCTCGCGCCGGCTGGTGGTGCTCGACGCGCATGCGCCCGTACCGGTGCCGATCGAGGATCTGAAGGTGCATGAGCCGGATTCCGAGCGGCTGATCGCCTTCCTGACCCAGCAGGAATTCCGCACCACCTTGGCCCGCGTCCAGTCGCGCCTGCGTGAAACCGGAGAGCTGGCCGAAGGCGAGCATGCGCATGAAGGTCCGGGCGCGTCGCCGCCGGTCGAGGTGGCGTACGAACTGGTGACCGATGTCGCGGCGCTCGACCGCTGGCTCGCCCGCGCGGCGACCACCGGACGTATGGCCTTCGACGTTCATCCCGATATCGGCCAGGCGGTCGCCTGCAGCGCCATCGGCATAGCGCTGGCGGTGGCACCGGGCGAGGCCTGCTACATCCCGCTCGCCCATGGCGGCGGTGCCGCGGACGGCGGGCTGGACCTCGGTCAGAACCGGCCTGTGCAGCTCCCGCTTGCCGCGGTGCTGGAGAGGCTGAAGCTGGTCATGGCCGATCCGGCGATCCTGAAGATCGGCCACAACGCCAAGTTCGACGCCCAGATCCTCGCCTGCAACAGCATGACCGTCGCGCCGATCGACGACACGCTGCTGCTCTCCTATGTGCTGGACGGCGCCAGCCAGGACCATGGGCTCGCGCCTCTCGCCGAACGGGCGCTGGGCCTCACCGCCCAGTCGCTGGTCGAGCTGACCGGCACCGGGCGCTCGGCCTTGAGCTTCGACCAGCTGGCGCCGGACGTGGCGTTGCCCTATGCCGCCCAGCAGGTCGATCTGGTGCTGCGGCTGCAATCCACGCTGCGCGCCCGGCTGGTGGCCGAACGCCAGGTGACGCTCTATGAGCGGATCGACCGGCCGCTGGTGCCGGTCGTCGCCGGCATGGAGCTGGCCGGGATCAAGGTCGATCGCGCCACACTGGCGCGGCTGGCGCAGAATTTCGGTGAACGGCTGCAGGTGCTGGAAACGGCGATCTATGAGGCCGCCGGCCACCCGTTCAATATCGGCTCGCCCAAGCAGCTGGGCGACGTGCTGTTCGGCGAGATGGGCCTGCCGACGACGGCCGGGGCCAAGCTCAAATCCGGCGGCTGGTCGACCCATGCCGACATCCTCGAACCGCTGGCGGCACAGGGCCACGACGTCGCCCAGAAGGTGCTGGACTGGCGGGCGCTGTCGAAGCTGAAGAGCACCTATGCCGACTCGCTGGTCAACGAGATCCAGGGCGCGACCGGCCGGGTCCACACCTCCTACTCGCTGGCGGCGACCAATACCGGCCGCCTGTCGTCGATCGACCCCAACCTTCAGAACATCCCGGTGCGCACCGAGGACGGACGGCTGATCCGCACCGCCTTCATCGCCGACGAAGGCAACGTCCTGCTTTCGGTCGACTATTCGCAGATCGAGCTCAGGCTGGCGGCGGAGATCGCCGGGATCGGCGCGCTGAAGCAGGCTTTCCTGGACGGCGACGATATCCACGCGCTGACCGCGAGCCAGGTCTTCGGCATCCCGATGGCGGAGATGACGCGCGATATCCGCAACCGCGCCAAGGCGATCAATTTCGGCATCATCTACGGCATTTCGGGCTTCGGCCTGGGCCAGCAGCTGGGCGTCGGCGCGCGCGAGGCGGGCGAGTACAT
Organism: Alphaproteobacteria bacterium; assembly: GCA_036271255.1. GTDB lineage: Bacteria > Pseudomonadota > Alphaproteobacteria > BOG-932 > Roseiterribacteraceae > BOG-932. The sequence goes on along the minus strand of DATBAZ010000205.1, from coordinate 1,697 downwards.
CAAGCAGTATCTCGAGCGCTTTCATGAGCTGCGCGTCTATATGGACGAGACCAAATCCTTCGCCCGCGCGCACGGCTATGTGCTGACCCTGGCGGGCCGCAAATGCTACATGCCCGGCATCGGCAACAAGATCCCGTCGGTGCGTGCCGCGGCCGAGCGCCAGGCCGTCAATGCCCGCATCCAGGGCACGGCCGCGGACATCATGAAGCGCGCCATGATCCAGGTCGACCGGGCGCTCAAAAAGACCAACTCGCCGGCCCGGATGCTGCTCTCGGTCCATGACGAACTGGTGTTCGAGGTGCCGGAAGCCGCCGCGCCGGAGGCGGCCGAGCTGGTCAAGCGCGAGATGGAAGCCTCCGCTGTTCTGGGCGTGCCCCTGGTCGCCGAGGCGCACTGGGCCAAGAACTGGGCGGCCGCGCATTGACCGACATCACCGAACAACCGGCTGTCGAGCCGGTCGCCGAGTGCCCGCGCTGCGGTAAGCCTGAGACGCTTTGCGTCTGCCAGGACATCCAGCCGATCGACAACAAGATCGCGCTCTTGATCCTTCAGCACCCGCAGGAGCAGGACAAAGCTCTGGGCACCGCCCGGCTCACCGCGCTGCATTTCAAGAAGGCCGTCTTCAAGACCGGTCTCTCCTGGTCGAGCCTGACCAAGGCGCTGGGCCGCACCGCCGATCCCAAGCGCTGGGCTACGCTCTATCTGGGCTCGGTCGATCCGGCGATGGCCGCGCCCGGCTATCCGGTGGTCGCGCTCGACGCCAAGGGGCATCTGCTGCCGATCCAGGAAACTGCGCTGGCCGATATCGACGGCGTGATCGTGCTCGACGGCACCTGGAGCCAGGCCAAGACCCTCTGGTGGCGCAATGCCTGGCTGCTGAAATCCAAGCGCGTGGTGCTCGCGCCCAGCCGCCCCTCGCTCTACGGCAAATTGCGCCGTGAGCCGCGCCGCGAAGGCCTATCGACCTTGGAATCCGTCGCCATGCTGCTGGCCCATCTGGAGCACCGGCCGGAGATCGAGACGGCGCTGCTGGAGACGTTCGGCAAGCTGCTGGACAAGTACCGCGAGCATCCACCGGTAGCCGCCGGCCTGCCCGGCGCCAAGGCAGGGCCGCGCAGGCGATTCAACCGGCGGCATCGGCAATAAGTCCCTCGCCCGCAACGCGGGAGAGGGGATTAAACCTTACATCGCCTTGGCGTATTTCCCCCGGCCGAAGAAGCGGTCCATCGCTTCCGGCGTGGCGGACTGGAAGGCCTTGCCGTCGTCGACGCGGATTTCGCCTTCCTTGGCGATCATGCGCTGGGCGGCGGGGCGTTCCGCGATCGCCGCGACCCAGCGGCCGAGGTTGGGGAAGTCGTTGTAGTTGTCCAGCTTCAGCAGCTCATGGTTGCGCGCCCACGGCCAGGTCGCCATGTCGGCGATCGAATACTCGTCGCCGGCCATATAGGCGGCCTCGCCCAGCCGCTGGTCGAGCACGCCGTAGAGGCGATGGATCTCGGTGAAATAGCGCGCGCGGGCATAGTCGTTGCCCTCCTGCGGCGCCGCGCGGGTGAAATGGACGAATTGTCCGGACATTGGCCCGACACCGCCCATCTGGAACATCAGCCACTGGATCACGGTGTGCCGCTGCCGCAGGTCAGCCGGCCAGAACTTGCCGCTCTTCTCCGCCAGGTACATCAGGATCGCGCCGGATTCGA
>DATBAZ010000204.1:0-14329 GCA_036271255.1 Alphaproteobacteria bacterium | reverse complement strand
GATCGTCCTCGTGGAAAGGATGCCACGGATCCTCGTGCGCCTTGTAGACCGAGGTGGTCGACATCACGAGCGCGGCCTCGACGTTCCGGCAATGCGCCAGCAGGAGGCCGGTGCCCTCGGCATTGATGCGGATCGCGCGGTTGTAGTCGGGGTCGAAGGTGACGGCGAGATGCAGCAGATAGGTGAAATCCTTCGGCAGCTCGCTGAAGTCCGGGTTCTCCAGATCGACCATCAGCGTCTTGATGCCGGCGGCCTCGACTTCCCGGCGCTTTTCGGCGTCGCTGAAGCGGGCGATGCCCCACACCTCGTTGCGCTCGGCCAGCTTTTTCGCCAGCGGAAAGGCGATCTGCCCCGCCGGCCCGGTTATCAGGATCTTGGCGCCCTCGATCATGCTTACCCCCTGCTCCCGCATTCCACGCCGAAGGCGCTTATATAGAAATCGTAATCGGCGCGGATCGCATCGGCCGACAGGCCGTACTCCTCCGCCGTGTAGCTGTGCGTGCCGTGCGCGCCGGAAAAATTGGCCGCGAGCCAGCTTTCGAACTTGGCCCGCACCTCGACGGTGATCGGCATGCCGAGCCAGTCATAGATCCGCTGAAGTTCCGCCATCGGGTTGGCGATGAACGCGGTGTGATGCACGTCCAGGAACCGGTCCGGTCCCAGCGTCTCACGTGCTTTCACCGCCTGGCGCATGCCGGTCAACAGGTGGTTGTGGATCTCCCGCCCGATCTTCTCCTTGCCGATCCGGTCGCGGACATAGGGCGGGTAGAGCGCGGCGATGAAGCTGGCGTAGGACGGCACGGACTTGCCGGGATCGCGGTGGGTAAAGATGAAGCGGATGTCGGGATAGCCCGCGACGACGTGGTCGAGGTGGAACTTGTGGTGCGGCGCCTTGAACAGCCAGCGGTTGGGCGGGCGGTGCGATTGCAGCAGCCGGGCAACCCGAGCGTGATAGTCGAAGGTCGGGCGAAGATCACCCTGCCGATACCAGGCGTGATACCCATAGACTGGCCAGGTCATTTGCTGGGCATGGAATTCCAGGCCCATCAGCTCGGTATCCTCCAGGGTCGCGTCGGCATCCCACAGATGCATCGCCGCCTGCTCAGGCTGCGCCTCGTGCATCTTCTCGAGCCAGGCGAGATAGGCGACGCGGCGCGGATCGGTCGCCTCGTCCGCGATGCGCGGCGGCGGGCACGGGTCGGACTGCTCCCATGGGCGCAACGGCCGGAAACGCGGGTCGAGCGACATCATGTTGCCGAGCGCCGTCGTGCCGGTGCGCGGCAGGCCGCAGATCGAAACCGGCTTGTCGATCGGCGCGGTCTCGGCCGCCGGGTTTTCCTTGAACCACGCCTCGATCTTCAGGCGATTGACCAGGCGCTGGGTGATGAGGCCGATGGCCCTGGCGCGGTCCGGTTCATCATAGGGCGCATCGGCGGCGAGGCTCGCCAGCAACTGCTCCAGCCCTTCGAGAAAACTCGGCGGCCCGAAATCGGAAAGGCCGGTGCGTGCCTGCGCCTCGGCCATCAGCGTCTCGGCTGTGGGATAGGCAGCGCTCATGCGCCCAACCGGTCGAGCAGATTGCTCAGCCAGTCGGCGCTGCGCCGGATCGCTGAGGGGTAGCCTTCGGATTCGATATGCGGCCCAAGAACCTCGATCTCGAACAGGCCGGTATAGCCTGCCTCGAGCATCTGCTCGATCAGCCATTCGAGCGGCATCGAGCCGTCGCCCGGCACCCGCCGGTTGAGCCGCAGTTCCTCGCCGACCTTGTAGTCGCTGACCTGGACGACGCCGAACAGCCCGGCGTGCCTGCGGAACAGCTCGGGCAGGCCGCGCTCGACCCAGCAATTCTGCAGCTCCAGGCAAATCTGGATGTGGGCTTCCTCCGCCAGCTGGATCGCGTCGCGGATCGTATGGACGTAGCCCATATGGCGGGTCGTCACGCTGTTGTTCTCGATCGCGAGCCGCACGCCGCGTTCGGCGGCATAGGCATTGGCCGGCTGGAGCGCCGCGGCCAGGGCCTCACACAGCGCGTCGGTATTGCTGCCGGTGGGCGACGTGCCCGAGGTGAAATAGCAGAGCGGGCTCTTGAGCGTCGCCGCCGTATCGATCGCCGGCTTCAGCGCGGCCAGCGCGGCGTCGCCGTCAAGCAGCGAGGAATGCGAAGCCGAGGCGGCGACGGAAGCGACATTCAGGCCCGAGGCGCGGATCGCGGCGATACCGGCCGGCACATCCGCATCGATCTTGAGCATCGGAAAGCCGAAATGCCGGACGTCGAGCTCTTTCAGCAGGGCGAGATCCTGCGCCAGCGGCCAGTTGAACGACGAGAGCGCGTTGATCGAGACCCGTGGATGCACCTTCCCCCCACCACGTCAATTAGGGGGCCTTAAGGCCCGCCCCAGGGCGGAGAAACTGACAGGCAGGCCGTTCTTTGACAAGCGCTTGCTTGGTTTTGCAATACCGAAAACCTAATGCCCCAACTGCTTGTCGAAGAAGCGCGAAACGACGTCGAAATACTCTTTCGATTCCGGCAGATCGATGTCGGTGAAGAAGGAGTGCTGCAGCCCATCCCAGACATGCAGCTCCGCATCGACGCCGAGGCGCGACAGGGTCTGGTGCGTGGTGATGACCGGGCTCATGGCGATGTCCCGCGTGGCAGTCACCAGCAGCATGGGCGGAAATTTGGCCATCATCGCGGGCGATTCCAGCGGCGTCACCTCCGGATTTTTGGGATCGGCGCCGTCGAAATAGGCCATCGGCAGGTTGCCCGGCTTATCGGGTGTCGACGGCGGCGGCGGGACCTGGCCGTTGAGGGCGGCGGAGAAATAGCGGGAGTCGCCTTCCAGCGTATGGCCGGCGCCCGCGCAGAACATTCCGGCCGCGCCCGGCCTGGGCAGGTTGTGCGTCTGGAACCAGATCAGCACCTCCCCGGTCAGCATGCCGCCGGCGGAGCAGCCGAAGATGCCGATATTCTCAGGCTTGTACTGCTTGAGCAGCGCCCGATAGACGGTCGCCACATCCTCGCTGGCGGCGGGGAAATGGTTCTCCGGCCCCTGCCGGTAGTCGACGGTCACGATCTTCATGCCGGCGACCGAGGCGATCGGGATCGATTCCATCAGCGCGATCGTCCGCGCCCCGAACACGAAGCCGCCCCCATGCAGGTTGATCAGCACCCGTTTTGCGTTGCGCTCAGGCACGCCGGAGGCCGGCGTCACGATGTCGGTATAGACCCCGTCGACCGTCCAGGGCTCGACCTTGACCGGATAAAGCGCCTTGGCGTGGGCGATCTGCGGGACCAGCGCCTTGTCGAGCGTTTCGCGCAGCGCCTTGGGGTCACCATGGGCGATGCCCGCCATCGCCGCCGAGGTGTGGCCGGGCTGGTGCGTCTTGATGAAGGCCGCCTTGGCCTCGGGGCTGGCATAGGTCGAGAATGGCGCGAGGAACCCGGACGCATGGACCGTTCCGTCCGGATCGAGCTGCGCCGACGGCGCGCCGATCGCCTGCGCTGCCGCCTGGTTGGAAAATGCGAAGGCTGAAATCAGCGCTGAGCAGATGGCGATGCGCCTCAGTGCGCGGTCCATTCTTTCCTCCCTTGCCATGGCCGGTTTATCCGCCCCTTGCGGCGAGGTTAGGCCGTTTCGCGCGGGTCGTCGATGGCGACGGCGGCGAGGCCCGGCACGAGCGGTTGCATCATCTGGAGCGCGATCGTTTCCAGCATTCCTCCCCGCGCCTTTCGGCTGACTATGCGGTCCTGCCCGCCAAGATTGAAGCGTCAATTGCACGGCGAGCAATGGCGGCCGCCGAAACTTTATCCGCCTGACAAGCATTTACTTAACCCACAACAAGAATGCCGGCGGGAAGATTTGAAACAGGCGCGTGACGAGGTTCGGGGAAGACGGCCCCTCGATACGCTCAACTTCTTCATGGCCGACATGCAGGCCGGGATCGGTCCGTTTCTGGGCGTCTTCCTGATTGCCCATGGCTGGGCAACCGGAATGATCGGCACGGTGATGACCATCGGCGGCATCGCCGGGATGCTGCTGACGGCGCCCGCCGGCGCCTTCGTCGATGCATCGCGGCGCAAGCGGCTGTTCATCATCGTCCCCGGCGTCGCCACCGTTCTGGCGTCCGGCCTCATCCTGCTGTCGCAGAGTTTCTGGGTGGTCAGCCTGTCTCAGGTTTCAACCGCGGTCGCCGGTGCGGCGATCGGGCCGGCAATGTCGGGCCTGACCCTGGGGCTCGTCGGCCAGCGCGGCTTCAACCGGCAGCTTGGACGCAATCAGGCCTTCAACCACGCGGGCAATGTCGTGGGCGCCGCATTGTCCGGCTTCCTGGGCTGGAAATATGGCCTTCCCGCCGTCTTCTGGCTCGCGGCCGCATTCGGCGTCGTGTCCCTCGTCGCGATCCTGTCGATACCGGCCGATGCGATCGACGACGGTGTCGCCCGCGGCATGTCAAAACCGGAGAAGGGCGAGGCGCGCGCCAGCGGTTACCGCGTGCTGGTCACGTGCCGGCCCTTGCTGATCCTGGCGGCGTGCCTGCTTTTCTTCCATCTCGGCAACGCGGCGATGATCTCGCTTTACGGCATGGCCGTCAGTTCGGCAAAGGCAGCTAATCCGGCGGTCGCCGTGGCGCTGACGATGGTCGTATCCCAGGGCGTGATGATCGTCACCTCGCTGCTGGCGATGCGGGTCGCCGAGAAGCGCGGCTATTGGGTCCTGCTGCTGATCTCCTTCCTGGCGCTGCCGATCCGCGGCGCCCTGGCGGCTGCCGTCATCAGCCAGTGGGGCATCTATCCGGTGCAGCTGCTGGACGGCATCGGCGCCGGCATCCAGAGCGTGGCGATACCGGGTCTCGTCGCCCGCATCCTGGACGGCACCGGCCGCGTGAATGCCGGGCAAGGCAGCATCATGACCGCCCAGGCCTTCGGCGCGTCGCTGAGCCCCGCTCTTGGCGGCTGGCTGGCACAGGAGCTGGGCTATCCGCCGATGTTCCTCATCCTGGGATCGCTGGCGACGGTATCGCTGGTTCTCTGGGTCTGGAACCACGGCGCGCTGGAGAAATCCTGCAAAGCCCTGTCCGCCGAGAAGGCGGCAAAGCGCAAGACCGCGCGGTTCAAGCAGACAGGAGCGCCCAAAGCCGCCGGCGCGGGATAAAATACGATCGATTCGCACGCGCTCCTGCTAGCCTGAGCAGGAGACCTGAAGCGGGTTTTTGCCATGGCGATCCTGACCGTCGATGCGGGCGTGTTGAACGTCACCTATGTGGAAAGCGGCCCGGCCGACGGCTGGCCGGTCGTGCTGCTGCACGGCTTCCCCTATGACATCCATGCCTATGACGCCGTGTCGGACATCCTCGCTGCGCAGGGGGCGCGGGTGATCGTCCCTTATCTTCGCGGTTATGGCCCGACGCGCTTCCTGTCGCCGGACACGCCGCGCTCGGGTCAGCAGGGCGCGCTGGGCGCCGATCTGCTCGCGCTGCTGGATGCACTGAAGATCGAAACGGCGGTCGTCGCCGGCTATGACTGGGGTGGGCGCGCCGCCTGCGTCGTCTCGGCCCTGTGGCCGGAGCGCGTGCGGGGCCTGGTTTCGTTCAACTCCTACAACATCCAGAATATCGCCCGGTCGGGCGAGCCCGCCGCGCCGGAAGACGAGCACCGCTTCTGGTACCAGTATTACTTCCACAGCGAGCGCGGCCGCGCCGGCCTGACCAAGGATCGGCACGCGCTCTGCAAGCTGCTGTGGCGACTGTGGTCGCCGAAATGGGCGTTCGACGACGCCACCTACGACCGGACGGCGCAGGCTTTCGATAATCCCGACTTCGTCGACGTCGTCATCCAGTCCTATCGCCATCGCTTCGCCCTGGCGCCCGGCGATCCGGCCTACGCAGAAATCGAGCAGCGGCTGGCGGCGCAACCGCGCATAACCGTTCCGTCAATCACCATCGACGGCACCGCGGATGGCGTCGCCGGTCCGGCCGGAACGGCAAGGGCGGCATCCAGGTTCACTGGCCCCCACGAACACCGGATATTCGAGGGGATCGGCCACAACGTGCCCCAGGAGGCCCCGGAGAAATTCGCCGAGGCCGTCCTGGATGTGAGGCGCTGATAGACGTCAGGCAGCCGGCTTCAGCACCACCTTCGTCCAGCCGTCGTCGCGGGCGTCGAAATGCTCGTAGGCATCCGGCGCCTTATCTAGCGGCAGTTCGTGCGAGACGAGGAATGAGGGCTTGGCCTTGCCGGCCGCGATCAGGCGGCACAGCTGCCGGTTATAGGCTTTCACTGGCGCCTGGCCCGTCCCCATCTGCAAGCCCTTATGGAAGAAGTTGCCGAAATCGAAGGCGAGCTCACCCTTCCGCATCAGCTTGTCCGGGGACTTTGGGTCCTTCGGGACGAACACACCGACGACGCCCAGCGCACCGGTCGGGCGGACTGAGCTGACCAGCTTGTTCATCGTGTCGTTCGGCACCTCGTGCCCTGCCGGATCGTGGCATTGCCAGCCGACGCATTCGCAGCCTTTGTCCGCACCGACGCCTTTGGTGAGCTTCATGACAGCTTCGACCGGGTCTTCCTTCGAATCGTCGATCGGGATTGCGCCGATCTGCTCGGCGAGGCGCAGCCGGTCGGGATGGCGGTCGACGATCATTACCTGGCTCGCCCCCTTGATCCCTGCCGAGTAGGCCGCGAACAGGCCGACGGGTCCCGCCCCATAGATGACGACGGTATCGCCGGTCTGCACCTTCGCCAGCTCGGTCGCGTGCCAGCCGGTCGGCCAGATGTCGGCCAGCATCACATAATCGTTCTGCTTCTCCTCCGCGTCGGCCGGCAAAACCAGGCAGTTGTAATCGGCGTAGGGCACCCGCAGCAGCTCCGCCTGGCCGCCCTGATACGGCCCCATCTCGGCATAGCCATAGGCCGCGCCGGCACTGCCGGGATTAGTCGTCAGGCAGGCGCTGGGCAGGCCGGCCTCGCAGTTCTCGCAGAAGCCGCAGCCGATATTGAACGGCAGGCAGACCCAGTCCCCGACCTTGACGCGATCGACCGCTTTACCGACCGCGATCACCTGTCCGAGATTCTCGTGCCCCAGCACCTTGCCCTTCTCGACGCTGGTCCGGCCCTCATACATATGAAGGTCGGACCCACAGATATTCGTGCTGGTCACCCGCACCAAGGCGTCGGTTTCTTTTTCCAGTTTCGCATCCGCGACGTCTTTGATCCGGACCTCGCGCGGACCGATATAAACCAAGCCTTTCATGGGGATACTCCTGAGTTCGGGGGTATCCTCCTGAACAAGGCCGCATCTTACCGGTTCCCTGCCGAGACGGTTGGGCGGCGCCGCCTTGATCTATGTTACAGGGCGCGCCTTCGCCCGCCGCGTCTCCTGCGCCCGCTCTATCGATCTCGCCTTTTTTCGCTCGTGCCGCAGGTCGTCCAAGGTCGGTTGCCACCAACCCCGCGCGCGGTCCTCATCGGTCGGCGGATGCCGAGCGGGCCAGGTTTCGATCAGGTCGGACAGGGTGGGTCTGCGCCATTCGCCCCAGATCAATACAGGTTCCCGTGGCGCAACATCCGAATAGAAACGTTCGCGGACATCGGCCTCCACAAGTTCGCCGGTAATGTCGGTGAAGATGATCGCCCCGTGCTCGCGCGTCATGACGATCCCGCCAAACGGCGGGAGCGCTCCGGGGGGTAAAGGGTGGCGCTGTTGGCGTTTTTCCTGGGCGCGGGCAGCGGATTCTAACTGCGCCGCTGAGCCTTTCGCGGCATCCCAGCGCCTTCGCCGTTCCTCGGGCTCGGCGCGACGAGCAGCGGCTTCGATCGCCGTCCAGCGCCGCCTCACCTCATCGACTGAGCGGAAGGGAACATGCCAGCATTTCTGCTCCGGCTCCCACCTAGCCCAGGGTATGTCGCGCAAGAGCGCCAGGACGGTGCGCGAGTACGGCGTCCTGACCTCGAGCTCGTCGCCTGCCGTGAGGTAAGGGCTTTCGATCGGATCGAAGGCGAAGGCGTCACGGCCACGCTCATCGTCATAAAGGGAAACCGCACCGAGCTCGCGGCCGAGCCAGCGATTCAATCGGCGCTCCGCCGTCGTCCCCGGCACGAACCAGGCGTGCAGATCGTCGCGCCAGCGCGCCCGGGGAAAGGCCTTGCGGAACCGGTCTATCGTCGCGCGGTCAAAGGGAAAGGCAGCGGTGGCGCCGGCTCCCTTCTCACCGGTATGAGCACGGATGATCGCTGTTTGTCCGCCGTATTCTGTCATGACGCGCCCGATAACACTCGCTCGCGGCTGGAATGTCGATGATCACAAGCCGCGAAAGGCCTCTGCAACCTGATTCCCTGCCAAAACTACCAGGCCCTGGAACACAGATACGGCCACGGCGCTTCATTCGCATTGGCCATCATCGATACGGGAAATAGACCGAATGGAGCTTGCTGCCGCCGTGACCGTATCCGCCCGGTTTCAGCCGTGAAACGCGGCGCTGCGCTCGGTGATCTCGGCCGACCATGTCTTCGTCATGTCGGTGTTCCCTGCTTTCGCCGCACCGGCGTGCCGTCGGGCCGGGCCTTCTTCAGATGATGGTCATGCTCGGCATGGGCCGCGCCGATATCGCCCTCCAGTTTTCTGGCATGGTCGGTCCCGTCGTGACCGCCATGGCGGTGGTATTCCTGGATCTTCTCCTCCAGGCCGAAATCGTCGTCGGGCGCCTGCCCGCGTCGCTTGTCCGCTCCCATATCTCATCTCCCGCTGCTCCCAATAAGAAGGGTCGACGGTGATCGAGGTTCCAGCTTCACCGGTTCTGGAGCCCGGCAAGACCTGCTGGCGCATCGCCGAGGCGGATCGCGCGGCGGTCCTGATCGATTCGGAGAGCTATTATGCCGCTCTGGAGGATGCGCTCGCCCAGGCGGAACGGTCGATCATGATCGTCGGCTGGGATTTCGACGGCGGCATCGCGCTCAGACCCGGCAGATCGCCGCTGCCTCTGGGTCCGTATCTGCGCAGCCTGGCCGAGGCCAAACCCGATCTCCAGATCCATATCCTCATCTGGAGCATGGCCGTCGTCCATGCCGCCGGCGCACCCCTGCCCCTGCTGACCGGCCTCGGCTGGCCGGACCATCCCCGCATCCAGCTGAAGCTCGATACCGAGCATCCGATCTATGCCGCCCATCACCAGAAGATCGTCTGCATCGACGGCAGCCTGGCCTTCGTCGGCGGCATCGACCTGACGGTCGGGCGCTGGGATACGTCCGATCACATCGCGCATGACCGGCGCCGCCGGAACCCCGACGGAATCTATTACGGCCCCCTGCATGACAGCCAGATGGTGGTCGACGGCGCCGCGGCGCGCGCCGTCTGCGAGCTTGCCCGGCGCCGCTGGCGGATGGGCACCGGGCAGCAGCTGGACCGGATCACCGGCGCCGGCGACGTCTGGCCCGCGGGGGTGACACCGGAATTCCACAAGATCGACGTCGCTGTATCGCGCACCGCCCCGCGCTGGCGCGGCAATGACGGCGTCCGCGAAGGCATGGCCTGCACCAAGGCGCTGCTGGGCGCAGCGAAGAAATCCATCTTCATCGAACAGCAATATCTGACAGTCATGTCGTTCGGCCGCATCCTCGCCCGGGCGCTCAGGCGGCCCGATGGGCCGGAGGTGGTGCTGATCGTCAACGACCGGCTGGAAGGCTCGGCGGAGCGCATCTATATGGGCGGCAATCGCGACCGGCTGCTGAGCCGGCTGAAGCGCGCCGATCGGTACGGCCGCCTACGGGTCGTTCATCCGGTGGTGCCGGATATCGGCGGCGACTGCATGGTCAAGGTCCATGCCAAGCTGATCGTCATCGACGACACATTCCTCAGGATCGGCTCGTCCAACCTCAACTACCGCTCGACCGGCCTCGACACGGAATGCGACCTGACGATCGAGGCGACGTGCGATCGGGATCGGCTGAAGATCGCCGAAATCCGCAACGGGCTGCTGGCCGAACATCTGGATACGACCATGGAAGCGGTGGCGGCACGACTGACCGCAACCGGCTCGATGGTAAAGGCCCTGGATATGCTGAGCGGCGGTCCGCGGTCCCTGCGCCAATACCGCATCGCTCCGCTGCGGCTCGGCACGAGGCGGGTCTGGGGAACGTTCCTGGTCGATCCCGCCCGTCCGCTTCGGCTGCTGTCGCCGCTCAGGCGGCTGGCCTTGCGCGTCGCTTCCGCCGGAAGACCATCTCACTCACGCCCAGAGTCGTGAGGCCGATCGTCAGCGGCACGATGTAATAGATGGTACGGAAGACGAGCAGCGGGCCGATCAGGTTCTGCTTGGCCGGCACCAGATAGAGCACCGCCGCCTCGATCACGCCGAGCCCACCGGGCACATGGATCATCAGGGTCAGCACATTGCCGGAGACATAGGCCGCGGCAACGCGCAGATAGCCGGCGTCCGACACCGAGGCGACCAGCGCATGCAGGGCCGCCGCGACGCACAGGAAATTGACCGTGCCGATGACGATCTGCGCCGCCGCGATCCAGGGCGGCGGCATCTCCAACGTCCATTGCCGGAACTCCAGCTTCCCGCGCATTCTGAACGCCGAGACCAGATAGCCGGCGACTGCCGCCAGGAATATCACGCCGGCGATCTGAAGCGGCAGCGGCCCGACGCCGACCAGGCCGGCGATCGCCCGCGACTGGGTCAGCAGCGCCACGCCGCCCAGCACGGCGAGCCCCAGCCCGACCGTGCTGCCCGAAAACAGCACCAGCTTGGCGACATCCCCGCCGGAGAGGCCCCAGCGCGTATAGAAGCGGTAGCGGATCGCCCCGCTGCTCAAGCCCGAGAAGCCGATGCTGTGCGCCAGCGACAGGCTGACGAACGAGGCGAGGGCCACCTTCTTGTAGGGCAGCCGATTGCCGGTATAGCGGATGCCGAGCCATTCGAAGCCGGTCAGGCAGGCATAGCTGCCGAAGGTGAACAAAGCCGCCTGTGCCAGGTTCGCCGCCGGCACCGCGCGGACCGATTTCACGATGTCGTCGAAGCGATAGCGGCTGAGGCCCCGATAAATCAGGTACCCCGCCACCGAGATGCCCAGCAGCACGAACGCCGCTGCGAGGATGCGGCGGCCCGGCGAAAGCCTGTGCCGCTCCGTCACGCCGCACGCATGCGGAATTCGGCCACCAGCGGCAGGTGATCGGAGGCCAGCTGCGTCAGCTTCGTGCGCACGGTCCGCATATCGATCGTCTCGACCGCGTCGCTGACGAACATATGGTCCAGCGCCAGCATCGGCAGGCGGCTGGGAAAGGTCCTGAGCCGCCGCCGGCCGGTCGCGTCGCGCGCCGGCTTCAGGCAGGCCGACAGCCGGCGAAAGCTGCGCGAGCGGCGGCCGACATTGAAATCGCCGGCCAGGATGAACGCCCCCTCCCCCGCCCGGCCCCCGATCCAGTCGGGCCCGATCAGCGCGCCGACCTGCATGCTGCGCTCGGCCCGGGTGAGGCCCAGATGGGTGTTGACGATATCGAGCTTCAGACCGCCGAACTCGGTCTCCACCCACAGCGCGCCGCGCGGCTCGATCACGTGCCGCAATCTGGGGCTCGGCAGCAGCGCCGCCTTCACCAGCGACGACGGCGCGCGGGTGAGGATCGCGTCGCCGTAAAGCTCGCCCATCATATGGATCGCCGGGTGGAAATGCGGCTGCATGCCAAGCTGCCCGGCAATCGCCGCCACCTGATCGATCCCGCCGGTGCGCACCCGCCCGACATCGACCTCCTGCAACGCGACGATATCCGGCTCGCAGGCCGCGATAACCTCGGCCACACGCTGCGGCGACAGCTTCCCGTCTGTGCCGACGCAACGATGCACATTGTAGGTCACGATGCGGAAGGGCGCTGGGGAATGGGCTGGCGCTGCAGTGTCCATTCCGCCTCAACCCATGGCGGGCGAGGCTTGATCCGTCATCCCTAGAAGTCGATCTTCCGATTGGGGCGGGTTACCGTGAGTGGCCGCTGATACGACACATCGCTTTTGTCCCAGGTGCCGTGAATGTAGAGGCTGGGATCTGCCGGCGTCTGGGCGGGCTTAAGCTCGCCGTTCCATTCGACGAGGCAGACACGATCAGCGACTGCCCAGCGTCCCTCGCGCCGTTCGAAGCGGTCGACATACCGGCCGCCGACCATATCCACCGGGCCGGTCTTTCGCCTGAGCGCGGCGAGGAAATAGGTCTCGACATGGGCCGTATCGCCTTCGAGCTCGATGGTCTGGTTGGTGATGTAGTGGTGATGGACGTCCCAATCGCGGGAGTGGGCCTTTTTGGAGTGCGCGATGAACCCCGCGGCATCGCCGACATAGGCGCCGTGATCGTCCGTCGCATCGGAATGATAGGCTTGCGCCATGATGCCGTCGTCGTGGCGATCGATGCCGCGGGTATAGCGCAATGACGCTTCGCGGATTGCTTCCTTGTCGAGAAGCCTGCGAATTTCAGTAGCGTCGATTTCCATGACTCTTCCTCCCCGTTGCGGTCTTGAGCGGTGACATCAAGCCGCCGCCGACGCCCTCAAATGTATGCAGAGGCCAATGGCGCCGCTATAGGTTTAGACAGAAATCGAAGGGACGGGGACGGGACGATGCGTTTAAAGGGCAAGCTTGCGATTATCACCGCGGCGGCGTCGGGCATGGGGGCAGCCGGTTGCGAAATCTTCGCCAGGGAAGGCGCCACCATCGCCGCTGTCGACATCGACAAGGACAAGCTCGACAACGTGGTAAAGATGGTCGAGCAGGCCGGCGGCAGGGCCAAGGGGTTCATCGCCGACCTTTCCACTGTCGACGGCTCCAAGCAATTCATCCACGAAGCTGCTGCCTGGATGGGCGGGATCGACATCTTGTGGGCCCACGCCGGATGTCCCGGCCCGGCCGGCATCGAGAACATGGACCTGGATGCCTACCAGAAGACCATCGACCTCAATGTGCGCACATCGGTCCTGAGTGCCAGCGAAGTCGTGCCGCACATGAGACAGCGCGGCGGCGGCGCGATTGTGTTCACCTCATCCATGGGCGGGCTCGTGGGCTCGATGCTGATGCCGGTGTACTCGGCAGCCAAGTTCGCCGTCGTGGGCCTGACCAAGTCCCTTGCCCAGACGCTGGCGCCCGACAAGATCCGCGTGAATGCGTTGTGCCCGGGTTTGACTGAAACGCCGATGCTTCCGCAGTTCATGTCCCGCGGCGGTAGCGTCGAGGAATCCAAGACCCGCTATCTCGCCGGCGTGCCGCTGGGCCGCGTCGGCACGGCGGAGGAGATGGCGAAGGGCGCGCTTTTCTTGGCCTCCGACGACGC
This sequence comes from Alphaproteobacteria bacterium, assembly GCA_036271255.1. Lineage (GTDB taxonomy): Bacteria > Pseudomonadota > Alphaproteobacteria > BOG-932 > Roseiterribacteraceae > BOG-932. The sequence goes on along the minus strand of DATBAZ010000204.1, from coordinate 1,023 downwards.
CTCTTACGTCACCGGTGTCGCGCTCCCGGTGGATGGGGGCTATACGGCGAGATAGAATAGCGGCGTCCAGTCATAAGGGCCGGCGCGCTTGAGCCATCTCCCGGCACTCAGGCACCGGGTTGAGCGCGCCTTTGCCTTCGAACCACGACACCAGATTGCCGATCACCATGTTGGACATATTGATCCAAGCATTGGTCGAGGCGCCGGTCATGTGCGGCAGACAGATGACGTTATCCATCTCGAGAAATTCGGCAGGCACCTCAGGCTCGGCTTCGAACACGTCGAGGCCGGCGGCGAGGATGGTTTTGCCCTGGAGCGCGTGAAGCAATGCTTGCTCGTCGATCACCCAGCCGCGGGCGATGTTGACAACGATACCGTTTGGTCCGAGTGCTTCGAGCACTTCCGCGTTCACCATGTGCCTGGTGTCGCCGATGCCGGGCGCTGCGACCATCAGCACGTCGACCTCGTTCGCCATCTCGAGCAGCGTTGGGTAATAGCGATACGGCACGTTCTGTTTGCTGCGGCCGTGATAGCCGACTTCCAGGTTGAAGGCCGCGCAGCGCGCGGCGATGCACTTGCCGATATGGCCAAGGCCAAGAATACCGACCTTGCGTTTTTGTAGCGAGGGCGTGAGGGGATGACGGCCTTTCTCCCACTGTCCGCTGCGCAGGAAAATATCGGCCTTGCGGAAATCGCGCGCGGCCATGATGAGCAGGCCCATAGCACCATCGGCCACTTCTTCTGCGGAGGCGCCCGGCGTGTTGGTGACCATGATGTTGCGCCGCAGCGCTTCATTCATATCGATGGAGTCGTACCCTGCGCCGAACACTGCCGTGATTTCCAAATTCGGCAGCCTGTCGAAGAACGCCTTATCCTGCTTCCACGGATACGGGCGTCCGGCTATGCCGCGGATCCGGGGACCTAAATCCCGCAGCAGCGCGTCCGTGTCCGCGGACTCCCACCAGCGGTGGACCGTGAAAATTTCCGCGAGCGCCTCATCTCCTTCCGGAACCCCATAAGCGT
>DATBAZ010000203.1:0-8638 GCA_036271255.1 Alphaproteobacteria bacterium | reverse complement strand
ATGATGATGCCCAGCAGGTTGTTAAAATCATGCGCCAGCCCGCCGGTCAGCGTTCCGATCGCCTCCATTTTCTGCGCCTGGCGCAGCTGCGCCTCGGTCCTGTTGACCTGGGTGAGGTCCTCCATCATGCCGACGATGGCGCGGATCGACCCGTCGTCATTCAGGATCGGGGAAGCCGACAGGCGGATATCGAGAATTTGCCCATCGGCGCGGACGGCCCGCGCCAGGGTGGTCACCGGGCCCTTCCGGCCGGCTTCATGAATCTTGGCTGCGTCGATCTTGCTGTCGCTGGGCACAAGGATGCCGAAGCCTTTCGCTTTGAGCACCGCATCGCTGTGGCCGAAGGCGACCTCCCCAGCCTTGTTCCACATCAGCACTTCGCCGTTCGCGCCGGTGATGATGATCGGGTAGGGGGCCGTATCGAACATCGCCTGCAGAAGCTCGGCGGTTTCGCGCCCTATGCTTTCAGCCACTTTCCGTTCCGCGATCTCGCCGGCAAGCTGCTCGCTCATCGCCGCCAGGCTCGCCGACCGTTCGCGGACATGCTCGCCCAGATCGGCGTTCGCATCTTCCAGGGCCTTGCGGATGCGCTCCTTCTCGGTGGTGTCGTGGGTGACCTTGCCGTAACCCAGTATCTCGCCGTTCTCGCCGCGCATCGGCGTGATGACGACGGTGGCCCAGAACAGCGAGCCGTTCTTGCGCACGCGCCAGCCCTCGTCCTCGGAGCGGCCCTCGGTTCGGGCGATCTCCAGCCCCCGTTCCGGCTTGCCGGCCGCGCGGTCTTCCTCAGTGTAGAAGCGGGAAAAATGCTCGCCGAGAATTTCGGATTCGCGGTATCCCTTGATCCGCTCGGCGCCCGAGTTCCAGCTCGTCACCCGACCCGCGGGATCGAGCATGACGATCGCGTAGTTGGCTACGGCGTCGACCAGCAGCCTGAAGCGCTGGTCCTCCCAGGTGCGCCGGGCGATCTGTTCCTCCAGCTCGGCATTGAGCGCCTGCAGCCGGTTTCTGCTCGGGAAGCTCAGCACACGCGGCATCATGATCCACATCACCGCGGCGGTGACCGCCGAGACGGCGGCGGTCGCGATCTTGATGGTGATCGTCATGCCGGGAAGCGCGAACCAAGGCGCGGCAGCCGCCAGCAAATGGGTCAAGGCGCCGAGGATGAAGAAGCCGGCGAACAGGATCCACACCGACGGATAGGCGGTGTCACGCCGCCTCAGGAAATATATGGTCAGGACAATGGGGATCGAAAAATAGGCTGCGGAAATCACGCCATCGGCGGCTGCGTCGAGCCAGGCGAAGGATGCTGTCATGGCGATGGCACCGCCCGTGGAGGGCGCAACTCCTTTTCAACGATTCCAAAAGTCAGCTTCATGATTGTCTCCTTCCTCAGAGACTATCAATAAACCCTATTGTTCCCTTGCAAGGTTACTCCGCGCCCTGTCGGATCGCATTAAAAGAAGAGGAAAATTGATTCAATCTCGGCGTCTTTTCTTTTCTGCCTGCAAGACCGCCGCGGTAACCGGTTGGCAACAGATGTATTTTTACTGCGGTACGTGTCGCTGGGGATATCGACACCCCTTACGATGTCACGACCGGGCAGGGCGGAGCGCAATTTTTTGTAATGAAATGTACACGGCGGTATTTCGCGCGTGGTCGACTAATGAATAGCTGTTCACAATCCATTCAGCAGAACAGAAATCATGTGGCCTGTTTGGCGAGGGGGCCTTTCCGACGCCTGAAATCGAGACTGGGATGCCGGCGGGACGAATCGATACATCACTTATTGTCTGATGCGATCCGACTTTCGTTCCGGCGACCGTTATTCCGGAACGTATCCTCGGGTTGCCTATATTGTGTCGGCCATTCGGACAGCGGCGTGAAGGCGATCCGCCGGGCCGTCAGGATCAGGGCGTGCCACTCGCGCTTGGGATCGTTCGAGCGGCGGTCCTGGTCGCTCAGCAGCAGGGCCTCGGCGATCAGCGCGTCGAATTTCCGCTGCAGCTGGGCGATCGAGCCGGGCGACAGCTTCAGTATGTCGAGCGCCCACAGCGACCTGGGGTCGGAGATGTCCGGCTTGCTGAGCGACCAGCCCAGGAACATGTTGACGTAGCTGGAATAGGGCCCGTCCTTACGCCACCGTATGTCGCGGCTGGTGCGAAGCCTGATTTCATTGCCCGGCAGCAGCCTGATCAGCCCCAGCCTCTCCAGCCGGATCAGCGCATCGACAAACATCGGCTCGGGGACATTGATCTCGCGCTGCAACTCGGCGGAGGTCCAGCCTTTCAGCGTATTGACGAAGATGTAGTTGAGCAGGGCGTCGTCGACCAGCGCCTGCTCCTGCGCCACGGACAGGCGCGTCAGCCGCGTTTCCACCCGCCGCGCGGCGAGCTCGCACAATTCGAAGAAGCTCATACCCGCCAGCGCGGCCAGCCTTTCCAGCACATCGGTGTCAACGACTTTGGCGGCGAACCAGCGGAGCACCGTGCGCTCGGAGACCTTGAGCCGCTTGGCGATCTCGCGTGGACCCAGCCCGCGGGCGCGCAGCAACTCGCGCACCGCGTCCAGCAAAATCCTGATCTGCGACTTACCCGGCTCCATTGCCCGGATGCTTCCACAATTGGCGGCCGAGCGGAAGCGCAAGGGTTTGGGCTGACAAATTTCTGCGGGAAACATGACGCGGATTGTCACTTGGAAAACTCCGCTTTCCGCGCTCCCAAAGGCACGCAATCGTCCTCTCCAGTGAAACCGCGCGGCGCAAGCCGGGCGAAACAAAAAGAACAGGAGATGCAATGTCAGGACGTTCGGGCAGGCTGCTATGCGCTACCACCGCGATCGCCGGGGCGATCGGATGTTTCCCCGCCGCCGCCCAAACCGGTCAGGCCCAGGCGACTGCATCGAACGGCGATGGGCTGGAGGAGGTCGTGGTGACGGCGCGCCGGCGGGAGGAGATATTGCAGACCACGCCGGTCTCGGTCTCGGCGATCGGCGGCGCGATGCTGGACCGGCTCGACATCCACGGCGTCGACAAGATCGGCAACTTCATCCCCAACGTCGCCACCAACGCCACGCCGGGCTTCATAGCCGGCGCCGCCGCCGATATACGCGGCATCGGCGACCATGAGGTGCTGATCACCGAGGACCCGCCGGTCGGCCAATATATCGACGGCGTCTATGTCGCCGGCGTCACGCCGACGAATTTCGACCTGGTCGACGTCCAGCGCATCGAGGTATTGCGCGGGCCCCAGGGCACCTTGTTCGGCCGCAATACCACCGGCGGCGCGATCAATATCGTTACCAAGACGCCGGACGACGATTTTGGTATCTCAGAGAAATTCACCTACGGCAGCTATGACGAGATCGCGACACGGACCGAGGTGAATACCGGCCAGATCGGCTCGTCCGGCATCAAGGCGATCGTCGCCTTTCAGCACCGGCAGCGCGACGGCTACGTCGATAACGTCAACACGCCCGACGACCACGACCCGGGCGCACTGCATTCCGACGCGGTGTGGACCAAGCTGCATGGCGACTGGGGGCCGGTCAGCGCCGATTACAGCTTCGACTATGACAGCCTTGGCGGGCAGGCGCCCTATGGACAGATTTCCTACATGCTGCCGGCCAATGCCGCCTATTTCAACCAGTCGCCGGGCCTGGGCGGCAGCACGCTCACCATCAACCCGAACTATGCCGGCCGCGCCTCGCTGATCCCCGAGCCGGACGACCGGGTCGGCGAGCTCGGCCATGCGCTGACCCTGCAATACGACCTCGATTCCGAGGTCTCACTGAAGTCGATCACCGGCTACCGCCAGTTCTGGTCGCGCTCCTATGTCGCCTATGCGCCGCCGGACCTGCTGGGGCCGACCGTCACCGGCATCGACCAGGTGACGCCCTATGAGGGCTCGACGGTCCAGCGCCTCAACCAGGCGTCCGAGGAACTGCAGCTGCAGGGCAAGACCGACCGCTGGAACTGGGTCGGCGGGCTCTACTATTTCCACGACCGGGCGACCGAGGACGAGCAGTCGGGCGTGACCTTCGTGCTGACGCCGGCTCTGGGCATCAATGTCGGCGCCCCCCTGGTCGCCACTCAGTCGACCACCTCAATGGCGGCGTTCGGCCAGACCAGCTATCGCCCGCCGATCCTGGACGACAAGCTCGAGGTGACCACGGGGCTGCGCTACACCTACGATCGCAAATCGGCGGTGGAGCATGGCTCGACCGAGATCGACGGCACTCAGCGCTTCTACAACCTCTCCTACGCCGTCACGCTGAACTACCAGTGGACGCAGGACCTGATGAGCTATGTCCGGATTTCGACCGGCTACAAGTCGGGCGGCTTCAACCTGCGCTCGACGCCGGGCATCTCGCCCAATTTCGCGCCCGAGAAGGCGGATGCCTATGAGGCCGGGATCAAGTCGGAATGGCTGGACCATAAGCTCAGGATCAACCTGGCGGCTTTCTATACGACCTATGACGACCTGCAGGTGTCGCAATATACCGGCTACACGCTGTCGGGCGGCAATTCGGGCGGGGTGCTGAACGCCGCGGCCGACTATTCGGGCTTCGAGCTGGAGACCGAGTTCCGGCCGGTCAAGGACCTGACCATCGACGCCAGCGCGGGCTACGTCCATGCCGAGTATCAGAAGATCTATTTCCCCGATCCGGTGACCGGTTTGTTGCGCAACTATGCCAGCACGGCGCACGTCACCTTCGTGCCGCAATGGACCAATCATATCGGCGTCCAATACGAGGTCCCGAACTGGGATATCGGCAGCCTGATCCTGCGGGCGGATTATTCCTATCAGAGCCCGAAATACTTCGGCATCATCGACCTGCCGACCCAGAACCCGTTCGCCGACCAGACGCAGGCGCCGCCGCAGAACCTGATCAGCGCCCGCGTGACCCTGGCCGACGTGCCCGTCTGGGACGGCAGGGCGATGCTGGAGACCAGCGTGTTCGGCGACAATCTGCTCGACGACCATTACGTCGTCCAGGCGATCGATTTCGGCCCTTCGCTCGGCTTCGCCACCAAACAGTACGGTGTGCCGCGCACCTTCGGCTTCGACATCAAGGTAAAATACTAGGAGGACATCGTGGCGTTAACCGAGACCGATATTCAGGTCTGCGTCGACCGGATGGACATACTTCAGCTCTTCGCCAGGTACTGTCACATCGTCGACGACTGCACCTGGTCGAAGCTGCCGGAGGTGTTCGCCGAGGATGCGGTCTTCGACTATTCCTCGCTGGGCGAAACGGTGCAAGGCCGGCGCACCCGGATGGAGGGCGTGCGCGAGTTCATGGATTTCCTGACCGCCACCATGGCGGGGATGGGGCCGGGCCTGACGCATTTCATGACCAACCACCTGATCGCGGTCAGCGGCGGCGAGGCGGACATCGTCAGCCACAATCATGTGCTGAACATCCCGCAAGGCGGGCACTACACCTCGCACGCAAGGCGCACGCCTGAGGGCTGGCGGATCGACCGGTTCACCTTCCAGAACCGCCTGTTCCAGGACATGGCCCGTAAGATGGGGTTCGGTGCCTAATGGGTAAGCTCGACAACAAGGTGGCGATCGTCACGGGCGCTGCCGGCGGCGTGGGCGCGGCAACCGCCGAGCTGTTCGCGGCCGAGGGCGCCACGGTCGTGCTCTGCGATATCCAGCGCGAGCTGGGAGAGGCGGCGGCGGCCAGGATCGGCGGCGCGGCGATCTTCCGCCATCTCGATATCCGCGACGATGCCGCCTGGGCGGCGCTGGTGGGGGATCTGCGGCAGCGTTTCGGCCGGATCGACATATTGATCAACAACGCCGCCATCGTCGGCATGTGGGCGATCGAGGATACGGATGTCGCCCGCGCCCGCGCCGTGGTCGACACCAACCTGTTCGGCGCGTTGCTGGGCGCTAAGAACGTCGCGCCGGTGATGCGGGCCGCCGGCAAGGGTGTGATCGTCAACCTGTCGTCGCTGACCGGGGTCATCGGCATGAATGGGCTGTCCGCCTATTCGGCCAGCAAATGGGCGGTGCGGGGCCTCTCACGGTCGCTGGCGCTGGAGCTGGGGCCGGCGGGCATACGGGTCTGCACGCTGATCCCCGGGGGCATGAACACACGCATGAACAATGACGGCACCCAGCCGGTGGAGGCGCTGAACAAGGCCTATGTCCATGTTCCGCTGCAGCGCATCGGCCAGCCGGTCGAGACCGCCCGCGCCGCCCTATTCCTGGCCAGCGACGACGCCTCGTACATCACCGGCTGCGAGCTGATGGTCGATGGCGGCGACGCCGCCGGCTATTACCAGCCCGGCCTGCCGGGGTCGCCCGAGGGCTTCGTGCTGGGGCGGGTCGCGTGAGCGACGCCAGCGAGCTGGAGCGCATCGCGTTGCTCTATGTCGAGGCGCTGCTGACTGCCGACGATAGCAAGGTCCCGCTGGCGGTGGACGTGAAGCGGGCGCATCTCATGGTCCTGCCGGGCGCGCCCTATGCCTGGCAGATGACGAAAGGCGCCGAGACGATTCGCGCCGATATCAGGCGGGAGCGGCTCACCGCCAGCCACGATTTGCGGGTGACAGTCGACGCCGAACGGTCGACAGTGGTGCTCCTTTGGGAGTCCGCGATGGATTACGATGGCGCCAGGGCGATCGCGATCATGGACCGGTTCGTGATCCGCGACGGCATGATCGCCGAACTCGAGATCATCTCGATTCCGCAGAACCAGCCCTTCGAACAAATCCCCTATCCCGGCTGGCCGGAGGGCTGAGCATGTCCGCCGAACATGACCATGATCACGACCATGACGGCCATTCGCATGCCGAGTGGCACACCACCCCGCCGCCCGACATCCAGCTGCGCATCAAGGCGATGGAATCGCTGCTGGTCGAGATGGGGGTGATCGACCCGGCGACGCTGGACGGGATCGTCGATTTCTATGAGCGGCAGGTCGGCCCGCGCAACGGCGCCCGCATCGTCGCGCGCGCCTGGGCCGATCCTGACTTCAAGCAGCGGCTGCTCGCTGATCCGGCTGCCGCGGTGGCGGAGCTCGGCATGCCCGGCATCTCGGGCGACCATGTGGTGATGGTCGAGAATACGCCCGACGCCCACAACATGATCGTCTGTACCCTGTGCTCCTGCTATCCGTGGCAGACGCTGGGTCTGCCGCCGGTCTGGTTCAAATCGGCTTCCTACCGCTCCCGCGCCGTGTCGCATCCGCGCGACGTGCTGAAGGAATTCGGCGTCGATCTGCCGGCGGCCATGTCGGTCAAGGTTTGGGACAGCACCGCCGACACGCGCTACATGATCCTGCCGATGCGCCCAGCCGGGACCGAGGGGCTCACCGAGGACCAATTGGCCGATCTGGTGACCCGGGATTCGATGATCGGCACCGGCCTGCCGCTGGGGCCGGCACGATGAGCAGCCTGCACAATCTGGGCGGCATGCAGGGCTTCGGCCCGGTTTGGACGGTGCCGGAGGGCAAGGCCTTCCACAGCGAAGACGACCGCCGTGTCTTCGGCCTGATGATGGGGATGATGGCGGCGGGCTGGGGTGACACGGACGGTTTCCGGGCCGCCGTCGAAACCCTGCCGGCCCTGATCTATGCCCGCGAATGCTTCCCGATGAATTATTTCTTGGGGCTCGAAAAGCAGCTCGCAGAGCGTGGCCTGATCCGGCCGGGCGATCTGGAGGCCTGGATGCAGGGCGTGAAGCCTGAGGGGCGTCCGGCCAAGCCGCCACGGATCGTGCCGGCGGACAGCGAGCCGCCGGAGCCTGCCCGCTTCGCGGTCGGCGACAGGGTGAAGATCGCGACCATCGACCGCCAGGGTCATAACCGCCTGCCCGGCTATCTGCGCGGCCAAGCCGGCACGATCACCGCCGAACGCGGTCTCGTCGATTTTCCCGATGCGCTGGCCATGCGCGAGGGGAGGCGGCCCCAGCCGGTCTATACGGTCGAATTCCTGGCGCGTGAGGTCTGGGGCAACCCGGATCGGGGCGACGACCGGATCAGCGCCGAGATCTTCCAGGCCTATATCGAGGGCGCCGTTGTCGAGGAAGGGGCACCGTGATCGCCGGATTGAAGCCCGAGCAGGTGCGTGCCCTCAACCTGCCGTGCGCGGAGAACGACCCGGTGTTCGCCGCCCCGTGGGAGGCCTCGGCCTTTGCCATGGTGCTGGCGCTCCACCGCGCCGGCCGGTTCGAATGGCGCGAATGGGTGGAACTGCTGTCGGCCGAGATTGCCGTGGCAGAACCCGACCCGACCGGCGCGCTCTATTACGAGCGCTGGACCGCGGCGCTGGAAAAGCTGCTGGGCCGGCTGGGCCTGCTCACCGACGACGCCATCGGCGAACGGTCCGAGACTTGGCGCGCGGCCTATCTCGCCACCCCGCATGGGCGCGAAGTGCTGCTGGAGAACGCCCCGTCAGGCTGAGCGGCCGACCGCCGGCGGGTCGCTGGCCGGGAAGGATTCCTCCAGCGCCTCATCCAGCTCTTCCTCGATATGGTCTTGCGCGGGCTCTTCGGGCTCGGGTTTGGGTGCCGGCTGCATGCTGGTGCTCTTATCGGGAAATGATGGTCAACCCTCGCATGACAGGATTCGGCGGTCTTGCACAAAGCGCGCTCGATTCCAGCCGCCGCAGTTTCGCACAATA
>DATBAZ010000202.1:0-4658 GCA_036271255.1 Alphaproteobacteria bacterium | reverse complement strand
ATCGCCCAGTAGGTCTTCTCCACTCGGCCGTTCTGGAACAGCTTGCCCAGCCGGGCCAGCGCCTTGCGATGCCGTCCCAGGATCAGGCAACCGCTGGTGTCGCGGTCCAGCCGGTGCGCCAGTGCGGGCAGCCGCGGCAGGCCGAAGGTCAGCGCTGGAAAATACTGCTCCAAGTTCGCACCCCCGCCCGGCCCCTGATGCACCGGCACGCCCGCGGGCTTGTCGATCACCAGCATCATGGCGTCGCGGAACAGCACCCGTTCGACCAGGAAGTCGGGTGGAAACGCGGCGGTCTTGGTTCGGGCGGGGAATAGCGGCACGGGAAATCTGTAATATCCAGGGCACTTCCGTTCAAGACCGGCAGCGCACGCGCGGATTAGTGTCGGGTTGCTGGGTATCCGGCACTGCGAACCGCAGCGCGTTACGGAGCATGAAATTGCAAAGCGATCCCGATCCCTCCCGGAAATACGGCCTGCCGTCCCTGGCCGACGTCGGCACGCTTGTACGTTTGGCGGCGATCGGCGTCATGGCCCTGGTCTTCGTCGTGGCGTTCGCGGCCGCAGCCGGTTGGCTGTCGCCCGCCCGGCTGACCCAGGACAAGATGATGGATGCCTTCACCGATGCGAATGGCCCGCATCCTGGCTTCCGACGCAACCATGCCAAGGGCGTCTGCGGCACCGGCACGTTCCAGAGCAACGGCAAGGGCGAGCGCCTGTCCTCGGCGGCGGAGTTCAAGTCCGGGGAGATGCCGGTGGTCGGTCGGTTCGCCTTCGCCGGCGGCCAGCCCTTCGTGGCGGACGGTTCCGGCATCGTGCGCAGCCTGGCGCTCAGCTTCCGGCCCCCGCATGGCGAGGAATGGCGCACGGGCATGCTCGATATCCCGGTCTTCCCGGTGCGGGACCCGGAGGCATTCTATGAGCAAATGGTCGCCTCGTTGCCCGATCCGGCAACCGGCAAGCCCAATCCGGAGAAGATGGAAGCATTCCGTGCCGCTCATCCCGAGACCGTTCGGGCGTTCGGCATCATCGGGAAGCATCCGTTTTCCTCGGACTTCGCCAACGAGACCTATAACGCCCTCAACGCCTTCCGCTTCGTCAACGCCGCCGGCGCGGTAACGCCGGTTCGCTGGTCGGTCGTGCCGGAAGCGCCGCCCGCGCCTCCGGATCGGCCCGCCGACCAGGACAAGAATTATCTGTTCGATGCGCTGGTCGCGGCCGTTCATCAGGGGCCGCTCCGCTGGCATCTCATCCTGACGGTCGGCCAGCCAGGCGATCCGACCGGCGATGCCACCCTTCCGTGGCCCGACGATCGCGAGCATGTCGATGTCGGTACCGTGACGATCGACCATATCGAGGCCGAGGCGCCGGGCAATTGCCGCGACGTCAATTACGACCCGCTGGTGCTGCCGGCCGGCATCAAGCCGTCGGACGATCCGCTGCTCAGCGCCCGTTCGGCGGCCTATTCCGAATCCTTCCGGCTGCGTGCCGGCGAACCCAAGACGCCCAGCGCGGTCCAGATCGGCGCCGAGGGAGGCAAGTGATGGCGCGCGTGACGGCAAATCATGTCTTCCCGCTCTTCTCCCGCATCCTGCACTGGGTGATGGCGGTCCTGATCCTGGCGATGCTGCTGATCGGCATCGCCATGGTCGCGGCGCTGGACGACTATCACCGGCTGGTGTCGATCCATAAGCCGTTGGGCATCCTGATTCTGATCCTGGTCGCGGTCCGGCTGATCAACCGGCTGTTCCAGCCGCCGCCCCCGCTGCCCGAGGCGATGCCCGCCTGGCAGCAATTCATCGCCCATGCCTCGCATTTCGTGCTCTATGGGTTGATGTTCGCCCTTCCACTGGTCGGCTGGGGCATGCTGTCGGCAGCGCGATATCCGATCGTGCTTTACGGCACGCTCGAATTGCCGCCGATCCTGCCGCACAGCCTGGCGCTCTATACCGCGCTGCGCGGTACGCATACGGTTCTGGCCTATCTGCTGTTCCTGACCTTCCTGGCCCATTTCGGCGCCGCGATGATGCACGCGCTGATCTATCGCGACGGCGTGTTCCAGAGCATGGCGTCGTGGCGGGCGCGGCGGGACAAATCCTGAGTTCGGCTCAGCACAAGGTTCTGTGTTGCGCCCTGCCGGCCGCTGTGCCCTAATCCCCGGCATCGAATGACCGCCGGTTCAGGCGGCAGATCATCGGGAAGTTGGGGGAAAATCATGACGGCGGTGGCCGAAGACAGTCAATCGTTCTTGTTCCGGGCATTGCGCATGATCGTGCTGCTCTCCGCGCCCATCATGGCCGGCATGGTGCAGCTGGCGGTGATCCCGGCCCAGACCGGCATGGCCGCCTATTTCTCGTCCAAGGGCGTCGACGGCGCCTTCGCCGCTCAGAACGTGATGACGATCGCTGCCCCCGCGATGGCCTTCGGCGCGCCGCTGATCGGCTGGCTCGCCGGAAAGCTGGGCAAGCGCAACACGCTGCTGGCCGCGATGCTGATCTACGGCGTCGCCGGCATGGCCGGGGCTTATGCGCCCGACCTCTATTCCCTCCTCGCAACGCGGCTGATCCTCGGCATCGCCGCCGCCGGCTATGTCACGATCGCGGTGTCTTTCATCGGCGACTATTACCCCGGCGAGGATGCACGCGGCCGCTTGCTCGGCTGGTTCGCCATCGTCGGCGGCGGGGGATCGCTGGTGGTCCTGTTCGTCGCCGGGCTGCTCACCAAGATGGGCGACTGGCATTCGCCGTTCATCCTGTACGCCATTCCGCTGGCGCTGCTGGTGATGGCGGTGTTCCTGATCCACGACGTGAAGCAGCTGGAAGGGGCTCATGCCGCTGCCGCCGGATCGGATTCGATCTGGGGCGCCTGGGGCATCTATGCGCTGATCACGCTCATCGCGATCTCGATGTACGCGGTCACCATCCAGGGCACCTACATGATGGCCGAGAACGGTGTGACCGATCCGTCGACCCAGTCGAACGTCATGCTGTTCTCGACCGTCGGCAGCATGGCCGGGGCCTATCTATTCCGCTTCGTGCGGCCGGCCCTGGGCTTCCATATGACACTGGCGCTGACCTGGGCCTTTCTGGCGGTCGGCAATATCGGCTTCCCGGCGACAGCGAGCTTTGCCGTGCTCGCGGCCTGCTCGGGCGCGGTCGGCATGGCCAGCGGGCTGATGCAGCCTCTGACCCAGACCACCGTGCTCAACATGGTCTCGCCCTCCGCCAGCGCCCGGGCGATGGGCATGGCGCTGGGCTGCATTTTCCTGGGCCAGTTCATCCATCCGTTCGTGGTCAAGCCGCTGACCGACAGTTTCGGCCTCCACGGCGCCTTCGTGTGGCTGGGCGGCGCGTCGGCCGTGGCGGCGGTGCTCGCCGCGCTGTGGCGGCTCAGGGGTGGGGTTCGGGCCGCGGCCTGATCGGGGGAAATCGCTATGGCTGAAGGTTCGGCACCCTATCGTTTCTTCCGCATGGTCGTGCTCATGGGTGGGGCGATCCTCGCGGGCATGGTGCAGTTGGCGATCCTGCCGGCAATGCCGGACATGGGCGCGCATTTCGCCGGCGACGGCCATGACGGCACGCTGATCGCCCAGTACGTCACCACAATCTCGGCCCTGTCGATGGGTGTCGGCGGCCCGCTGGCCGGCATCGCTGCCGGCCGCTTCGGCAAGCGCTGGGTGCTGCTGATCTCGGCGCTGACCTATGGCATCACCGGCGGCATCGGCGCCTACGCGCCCGACCTGTTTACACTGCTGGCATCCCGTCTTCTGCTTGGCATTGCCGCCTCCGGCTATGTCACGGTCGGCGTCGCGCTCCTCGGCGACTATTATCCTGAGCCTGCACAGCGGGACCGGCTGATCGGCTGGTTCACCATCATCGGCGGTGCCGGCTCACTCGCCGTGCTCAAGGCGGCGGCCTGGCTCACGGAGCAGGGGGGGTGGCATGGGCCTTTCGCCCTCTATCTCAGCGGCATTCCCCTCTTCCTGATCGGCCTCTTCACCATTACCGAGCCTCGGCGCGAGGCTGTCCTGGCGACTGCCGGCCAGTGGGCGCCGGTCGCGCGCGCCTGGGGTATCTATGTGATGCTGATCCTGGTCAGCATCAGCATGTACACGGTCACCATCCAGGGCACCTTCCTGATGAACGAGGAGGGGTTCACCGATCCCGGGACCATCGCCAATGTCATGCTGATGACCTCGATCGGCACCGTCGTCGGCGCCTATGTCTTCCGCTTCGTGCGGCCGGCGCTTGGCTTCGGCCTGACCTTGGCGCTGACCTGGGCCTTGCTCGCGCTTGGCAATGCCGGCTTCGCTTCGACGCTCAATGTCTGGCTTCTGGCGGCCTTCGCCGGGCTTGTCGGCATCGGCAGCGGTTTCAATACGCCGCTGATGACGACCGCCGTGATGGGCGCGGTTCCACCCTCGGCCGCTGCCAACGCGGTCGGGGTGTCCATGGGTTGCCTGTTCCTAGGCCAGTTCCTGCACCCGCCGGCACTGACCCCGTTCCGCACCGCCTTCGGCCTGCATGGCGCCTTCCTGTGGATGGGGGGCCTGTCGCTGCTGCTTGCCGTGCTGTCGGCCCTGTGGAGCCTGCGCGGGCGTCAGCGCGCGGTCGCCTGACGCACGGAACTCCTCTGGAAAACCGGAAGTCCCGTCATAAGCTG
>DATBAZ010000201.1:0-11588 GCA_036271255.1 Alphaproteobacteria bacterium | reverse complement strand
TCGCCTTTGTCGACCTCATCGGGCGCGGCTGGGTCAGCCACCTGTCGCCGCAATATTTCGTTCAGGTGGCGCTGTACGAAGGCTCGCGCGGCGGCGTGATTTTCACGACCGTCATTATCTCGAACCTGCTCTCGGTCGCCGCGATCCTGCTGATCGTGCTGATCAAGGGCCAGCCGTTCAAGGACTACCTGGCCTTCCATGAGGTGCGCCTGCGCACGCTGTTCAAATGGATGGGCGTCCTGGTGGCCTTCATGATCCTCGCGGACCTGATCGGGGAGCTGACCGGAATCGATCTGGGCGGCGACAGCATGGTGAAGCTGTTCCAATCCACCCATCCGGCCTGGCTGTTCTGGATCGCCGCCGTCCTGGCCGCGCCGCTGTTCGAGGAGGTGATGTTCCGCGGCCTGCTGTTCCGCGGCTTTCAGGCGAGCTTCCTAGGCACCGGCGGCACGGTGGTGCTGACCGCGATCCTGTGGGCCGCGATGCACCTTCAATACAATCTCTACGGCATGGGCTTCATCGCCTTGACCGGCATCCTGTTCGGCACCGCCCGCGCCCGCACCGGCTCTCTTCTCGTCCCCATGGCGATGCACGCCGCGCTGAATTTCTCGGACCTGCTGCTGTTCACGATGAGCGGGCCGAATTCTTCATAAAAAAGGCGGCGCCTTTCAGCGCCGCCTCCTTCCTTACTGCGCCCTGCCGTTGGCCGCCGGAGCCTGATCCTTCAGGCGTTCCAGGGCCTGGGGCATCATCTGGCCGAACATCGAGCTCAGCATTGCCGTGGGGATCAGCCCGGCGCTGCTGCCCTCAGCCGGGGCGCCGCTGCCCGACATCAGGAATTGCGGCACGATCGGCTGCTGGATACGGGTCAGGGCCTCGGCGAACTTGGCGAAGTTCTGCTCCGCCAGGCGATATTCCGGGCCGCCATAGGCGTCGACCGACAGCTTGGTCGCCTGGGCGTTGGCGGTACCGATCGCCAGCACCTTGTCGGCCTCGCCCTGGCCTTCCAGCCGGGCGCGCTCGCCGGCCGCCGCCGCGGTCACCTTCACCGTCTCGGCATCTTTCTGCGCCCGGGCCAGTGCCGCGGCGCCCTCGTTCTGGTGCACCTGGACCTGGATGGCCGACTGGGTCAGCGCCAGCTGGGCCGCGGCAGTCGCCTTGGCTTCATTCAAGGTGCGCTCCTGCGTCGCCGCCTTCTCTTGCTCCTTGTAGGTCTCGATCTGCTCGCGCGCGACCTGGCGTGAGCGGAGCTGGACCAGTATGTCCTCGATCGTCCGGTCGCCGGCCGAGGCGCGCGGCGTGCCGATCAGCACCTCCTGCAGCTCGAGCGAATAGCCGGCGAACTTCTGCTTCATCTCGGCCAGCGATTCCTCCTGGATCGCGGCGCGGTTCTGCAGCAGCTCGATCAAGGTCATCTTCTGGCCGACATTCTTGAAGAAGGCGCTGACCATCGGGTCCAAGGTCTGCTCGACCAGCTTCTTCACGTCGCCGAAGCGCTGAATGATCATCGGCGCCTTCTTGTAGTCGATATGCATGACGACCGAGAGCGGCAGGGTGGGCTCGAACGCGTCCTTGGTGATCAGCGAGATTTCGGACAGGTTCTCGTCCAGCTTCATCGCGCCCGATTCCCCGTGCATCCATTTCAGGATGAAGTTGACGGTCGGGATGATCTCGACCTTGCCGGCGAAGGTGTTGAAGGCGTACTTGCCGGGCAGCAGCGGCTCCTGCCACACGCCGCGGCAGCCGTTCTTCACCAGCTCGCCATGGCGGTAGGTCTCGCCCGACACGTCGTTCGAGCGCGGGCCGGTGTAGAACACCACGACGCCGACCGTACCGACCGGAATGATCGTCTTCGGCACCTCGTCCACCGTCGCGAACAAACGGTTGAGGTACCAGGTGCCCTCGGTCACCACCTGCAGCTGGCGGCCGCGATAGCCGCCGGCGCTGAGGAATTTCTCAGGCTCCTGGAAGTTGTTGTGGAACGTCTCCGGCCTGGCGCGGTCCGAACCGACCTCGGGCGCGATGATCTCGCCCGACGGCAGGGACGGGCCGTCATGCACGGTGACGATGCCGACGACATCCTCGCCCGCCGCCAGCACGACCGGCACGAAGCCGTTACGGTCGGCGATGGTCTGCGCCATCGCATCCAATATGCTCTGCTCCTGCGGGCTCAGCGCATGGCCATAGACGCGCTCGTCGGTGACGATGGCGAACTCGGTCGTGTTGATGGCATAGGTGCCCTCACGCAGGATCTTGCGCTGCGGGCCCTTCTGGCCGCCGCCGGTCAGGAACTTGCGGGCATTCTGGAAATCCGATGTCTCGTCGCTCTCATTGGCGGCCAGCACCTGGCTCGGCGCCAGCGCCACGCCGTCACGGGCGAAGACATAGGCGATCCGGCCCTGGCCGACCGTCACCAGGTCCGATGTGTGGATGCGGTAGGTGAACGGCACGAAGAAATGGATGCCACCGCGCAGCACTTCAGGCTCATAGCCGGCCTCGCCATTCAGCGCGATGAAGCCCGAGGTAATCGACCCCTTGGGCGACCATAGCCGCTCGACGATGCCGACCTGATTATTGGGGATGTAGCGGGTGGTGATGCGGATGACGATGAAGAGCGCGATGACAACTGCCGCCCCCCATTCGCCATAGTGGATGAGGGTGTCTTGCGACAGGCCGAACATGTTCGATCCTTATGTAGCCGCGTCTAGATCGCCGCGGCGGATGCCGCCTTTTCCGGGAAGCCGCAGGCGGCGGCGTGCGTCGACGACGAAGCCGACGACAGGCCGGATTCTAAACCCCATAGGCCGCCTGTGATGTCCTATCGGACACGGTCGGCCATGCACCGATTGCACATGATCGGGGCAGGCAACAGGACTAGAATCGGGGGCACACGGGCGCACCCGGCTTCCGGAACCTTTCCCCTCAGTGGATGGCGACGATGCGGCCGCGGACCTTGCGGTCGGCGACGTCCTGGACGCCCTGGGCGATGTCGTCGAAGCCGATGCGCTGGTCGATCACCATCTTGATCGCGCCCTTCCGGTAGAGCTCCACCAGATGGTTGTGCATCGACATCATGTAGTCGCGCGGGAAGCCGCCGGCGAGCGCACCGACGATCGAGATGTTCTTCAAGGTCAAGGTCACCAGGGGGATCTCGCCCCAGCGGCCGCACGCGAAGCCGATCGGCAGCAGGCGCCCTTCCTGGGCGGTGCAGTCGACCGATTTTTCGAACATCTCACCGCCGACCGGGTCGAACACGACATCGACGCCGCGCCCGCCGGTGGCGTCGTTCACCGCCTTCACCCAGTCGCCCGCGGTGTGGTCGATGGCGACATCGGCGCCCAACTCACGGCAGAACGCGGCCTTCTCGGCCCCGCCGGCCGTCGCGATCACCTTGGCGCCCAGCGCCTTGGCGAGCATGACCGCGGCGAAGCCGGTGCCGCCGGCCGCGCCATGGACCAGGACCGTCTCGCCGGCCTCCATCTTGCCGCGCCTGAGCAGGCCGATATAGGCGGTGTGATAGGCGATGGTGAAGGCGGAAGCGTCGGCGTCGTCCATGCCGTCCGGCACCGGATAGACCATCATCTCATAGGTCTTGCAGCTGTCTGCGAAGGCGCCGTGGCCCATGGTGAAGGCGGCGACGCCCATCACTTTGGTGCCGACCGCCATGGTGGTGCCGGGACCGGCATCGGTCACCGTGCCGACGAATTCGAGGCCGGGCACGAACGCCCCGGGCGGGGTCAGCGGATAGACGCCACGGCAGAGCAGGACATCGGGGAGCGCCAGTGCGCTGGCGGTCACATGGCAGTTGAGTTCCCCCGGCCCCGCCGGGGCGAGGTCGAGCGTGACCTGCTTCAGAATATCCTTGGGCTCACCCTGGCCGTTGACCTGCCACGCACGCATCCTGTCCTCCCTGAAATTGTTGCCGGGATGGTGACGGGAATCCGGTGGCCGGTCAAGAATCGAACGCGCGCGGATGATTTATTCTGTCAACTCTCCTGCTTGATCACCGCCTGGGTCTTGGCGATGTCGCGGAGCAGGTCGTCGACGGCGGCGGCGAGGAACTTGAGCGAGGTTTCGTCGGTGAATTTGCCGTCGGTCATCTTCTGGAGGACCGAGCCAATCACCGATTGCGGACGCAACACGACCAGGGCGGCGATGGCGGTCAGGGTTTCGTTGAGCTGAAGCTGGGCGCGCACGCCGCCGGTCGAGGCGACCGAGGCGGTGACGGTCAGCACCGGCTTTCCGGTCAGCTTGGCCTTGCCGTAGGGGCGCGAGGCCCAGTCGAGCGCGTTCTTGAGCACACCCGACATGCCGTAATTATATTCGGGGGACGAGATGATCACGCCGTCAGCGGCGGCGATGGCCTCACGGAGCACGGTGACAGCCGCAGGCCAGGGCTCGACGTCGATGTCCTGATTGTAGAGCGGCAGGTCGTGGAGCGGGAAGATTTCCAGCGTCGCCTTGTCGGCGACCGTCTCGGCCAGGGCTTTCAGGATCGCGGTGTTGGCGGAGGCTTTGCGTAAGGATCCGGAAATGCCGAGAAGGCGGGGCTTGGGCATCGGCGATCCTTGAGGTGGTTCAGTGTCGGCGCACGGGAATACGGATCGGCAGTAAGCCCCGGCTGCGGCGCAGGATCAACTGCATGGCGGCCAATGCGGCTACGAAACCGGTAATCAATATCTCGACCTGGACCGGGGTGAAGCCCGCCACGGTCAGCAACACCGGCGCGGCGCTGCGCCCGCGCTCCGGAATATTCAGCACCGTGGACACTGCCGAAACCGTGTGCCCGATATGGTTCAAACCCGCGACAATCATGATCTTCTCGTCCCATTGCCGCCGATCCAGGCTGGCAAATGGTCAAATAATCACGCGTACGCGCGGCGATTAGTGGTGGATTCCGAGACTTACCGTTTCCAAAATCCGAACAATCGCTGCTTAGGCAGGCTTCCTGTCGCGCAGCCCCGCCTTGATCCGCTTGGCGATTGACCATTTATGGACCTCGGTCGGGCCGTCATAGATGCGGAAGGCGCGGATGTCGCGGAAGATCTGCTGAACCGGGCTGTCACCCGTCACGCCCGCGCCGCCCATGACCTGGACGCAGCGGTCGGCGACCCGGAACAGCGCCTCCGACACGGCGACCTTGGCCCGGCCGGAAACGGCGGTGTCGTCGCGCAAGGGGCCGTGCTGGTCCAGTACCCAAGCGGCGTGGTCGATGGTCAGCAGCGCCTGGTGCAGGTCGATCTCGTTGTCGGCCAGCATGAAACCGACGCCCTCATGATCGATCAGCGGCTTGCCGAAACCCTGCCGGTGATAGGCGTAGTCGGTGGCGACGACATGGGCGCGGTTGGCGGCCCCCCACCAGCGCATGCAGTGGGTCAGCCGCGCCGGCGCCAGGCGAATCTGCGCGGCGGTGAAGCCGCCCTCGACCTCGCCCAGTATCTGGTCGGCATCGACCCGCACATCGTCGAACCGCACCACCGCGTGGCCGCCCGGCATGGTGCGGTCGATCGTGTGCAGCACCCGCTCGATCACCACGCCGGGATGCGGCAGGTCGATCAGGAACAGGGTCGCCGCGTTTTCGGTCTTGGCCATGACGATGCCGACGCCGGCGCCCTCGGCCCCGGTGATCAGCCATTTGCGGCCCGAGATCACCCAATGGTTGCCGTCGCGCCGCGCGGTGGTGGCGAGCAGCGACGGGTCAGAGCCGGCGCCGCCGTCGGGCTCGGTCATGAAGAAGGCCGACCGGGTCTCGCCGGCCGCCAGCGGGCGCAGGAAATGCGCCTTCTGCTCCGGTGTGCCGACCTGGTCCAGCAGGTACATATTGCCCTCGTCGGGCGCCATGATGTTCATCGCCACCGAGCCCAGCAGCGAATAGCCGGCGGCGCGGAAGACGGTTGCCGTCTGCCGGTGATTCAAACCATGGCCGCCATAGGCCTGGGGCAGGTGCGGCACCAGAAGGCCCGCTTCCCTGGCCTTGGCCTGCAACGCGACGCGCAGCTCGTCCGACGGCCCATGCTCCAGGATGCGGGGGTCGTGCTCATAGGGGATGACCTGGTCGCGGATGAAGGCCTGGGTCTTGGCCTCCAACTCCAGCTCCAGCGCCGAACGGTGATAGTCGATCATGATTTTCCCCACTCGCTTCAATGGCGCGGCTTCTATAGACCGGGCGCATGGCGGATGAAATCGACTGCGTCGTCATCGGCGCCGGCGTCGTCGGGCTGGCGATCGCCCGGGCGATCGCCATGGCCGGCCGCGAAACCCTGATCCTGGAACGCGAGCACCTGTTCGGTTCCGGCGTCAGCGCGCGCAACAGCGAGGTCATCCATGCCGGCATCTACTACCCGGAAGGCTCGCTGAAGGCGCGGCTCTGCGTCGCCGGGCGCGCGCTGCTCTACGATTATTGCCGGGACCACAAGATCGCCCACCGCCAGTGCGGCAAGCTGATCGTCGCGGTGTCCGGGGAGCAATCGGCCGCCGAGGCCATCCGGCAACGGGCAGCGCGCAACGGCGTCGACGATCTGGTCCGGCTGACCGCGGCACAAGCCCAGCGGCTGGAGCCCGAGCTCAACTGCACCGCCGCGCTGCTGTCGCCTTCGACCGGCATCGTCGACGGGCACGGGCTGATGCTGTCCCTGCTGGGCGATGCCGAGGCGCATGGCGCGGTGATCGCCTATGGCGCCGGCGTAACCCGGCTCGAGCCCCGGGGCGGCCGTATCGCCGTGACCGTGAGTGGCGAAGACGCGCCGTCCCTGTCCGCCCGGCTGGTGGTCAACAGCGCAGGGCTGGACGCGGTCGCGGTGGCGCGGCGGATCGAAGGCTTCCCGCCCCATCACATCCCCCGCGCGTGGCTGGCCAAGGGCAATTATTTCACCTTGAGCGGCAAGTCGCCCTTCAGCCGGCTGATCTATCCGATGCCCGAGCCGGGGGGCCTGGGCACCCATCTGACGCTCGACCTGGGCGGGCAGGCCAAGTTCGGCCCCGACATCGAATGGGTCGACAGGCCGGACTACACGGTCGACCCGGCGCGGCTGGAGAAATTCCAGATGGCGATCCGGCGCTATTGGCCGGGGCTGAAGGATGGGCGGCTCATCCCCGGCTATGCTGGAATCCGGCCCAAGATCGCCGGCCCCGGCGAGCCGGACGCCGATTTCCGCATCGACGGGCCCGAGACGCACGGCGTTCCCGGCATCGTCAATCTGTTCGGCATCGAATCGCCTGGCCTCACCGCATCCTTGGCCATCGGTCAGGAGGTCGCACGGCTCGTGCAACCCTGAGGGAAGGCGCTATAAGACTTGGGGACATGGGGAAGACGGCTTTGCCGGAGAACGCGCAGATTCGATGACACAACCGATACAGACATTCCGCGTATCACCCTTCGCCCCGCCGCCGGGCGCGGCCGGGCTCAGGGACGAGATCCGCGCCTTCATCAAGCAGCATATGCCGCCGACCGAGGCGCCGCAGCGGGCCAATAGCTGGGCCGTCGGCAATCGGGAATTCAGCCGGGCGCTGGGCAAGGCCGGCTATATCGGCATGATCTGGCCGAAGCGCTATGGCGGGCACGAGCGCCACCCGCTGGAGCGCTATATCGTGCTGGAGGAGCTGCTGGCCGCCGGCGCGCCCGTCGGCATGCATTGGATCGCCGACCGCCAGACCGGCCCGCTGATCCTGCGCTATGGCACCGAGGCGCAGAAGATGAAGTTCCTGCCGCGCATCGCCGCCGGTGAGCTCTATGGCTGCATCGGCATGAGCGAGCCCGGTACCGGATCCGATCTCGCCTCCGTCCGCATCCGCGCGATCCGCGACGGCGACGGCTGGCGGGTCAGCGGCCAGAAGGTGTGGACAACCAACGCCCACAATGCCGGGCTGATGATCGCCCTTTTTCGCACGGGAGAGCCGGGCGGGCGGCATGAGGGCCTCAGCCAGTTCCTGGTCGACCTGACCGACCCCGCCGTCACCGTGCGCCCGATCATCGACCTGGCCGGCGGCCACGATTTCAACGAGGTGTTCTTCGACGACCTCTTCATCCCCGGCGACATGATCGCCGGCACCGAGGGCGAAGGCTGGAAGCAGGTGACGGCCGAGCTGTCGCTCGAACGCTCCGGCCCCGAGCGCTACATCTCCTGCTTCGCCCTGTTCCTCGAGCTGATGCGCCACGCCGGTCCCAACCCGGACGCGGCGATGACCGCGCTGATCGGGCGGCTGAGCGCGGAACTGTGGACCTTACGCCAGATGTCGATGTCGACGGCGGCGCAGCTCGCGGCCGGCAACGACCCGATGCTTGAGGCTGCCATCGTCAAGGACCTGGGCAATACGTTCGAGCAGGAGCTGCCCCGGCTGGTCCAGGCCGCCGTCGATCTCGACCTGTCCGGGAACACCGACTTGGCGCGGCTGACCGCGCTGCTGCTCCAGATCACCCCATCCTTCTCGCTGCGCGGCGGCACCCGCGAAATATTGCGCGGCATCATCGCACGGAATTTGGGCCTCAGATGAGCGACGAATCCCTCCTGACCGACGCCGCCGCCCGCCTGTTCGGGGACTTGAGCGGAAAACGGAACGACCCCTTCGCGGACCTTTGGGCGCCGGTCGAAGAGGCTGCCTTCCCGCTGCTGCTGGTGCCGGAGGCCGATGGCGGCTTCGGCGGTTCGTGGGCCGATGCCTTCGCCGTGCTGCGTCTCGCCGGCTATCACGCCCTGCCGCTGCCGGTGGGCGAGGCGATCGTCGCCGCGTGGCTGCTGAGCCGGGCCGGTTTGGAACTGCCCGACGGGCTGGCGACCATCGCGCCCGAGGTCGAAGGCGGGCTGACGAACGGACGGTTCACCGGCACCGTGACCAACGTCCCCTGGGGCCGCGAGGCCGCGGTCGTCGTTGCCGTGCTGGAGGGGCAACTGATCCGGCTGAACCCGACCGACGCGACCGTCGAGACGCACCAGAACCTCGCCGACGAGCCCCGCGACACGCTGCGGTTCACCGATGCCGCTGTGGCCGCCGCAGCCTCGGACGTCGATCTTTTCAAGCTTGGCGCCCTCATCCGCAGCGCCCAGATCGCCGGCGCCATGGATGCGGCGCTGGCGCAGTCCATCGCCTATGCCAATGAGCGGGTGCAGTTCGGTAAGCCGATCGGCAAGTTCCAGGCGCTGCAGCAGAACCTGGCGGTGTTCGCGGAGGAGGCCGCCGCCGTGAACTGCGCCGGCCAGGCCGCCTTCGCCGCCGCCGGGAAATATGACGGCGCTGCCGATTTCGAGGTGGCCGCCGCCAAGCTGCGCGCCAACATGGCGATCGGCATCGGCACATCGACCGCGCATCAGGTTCATGGCGCGATCGGCTTCACCAAGGAATACAGCCTGCACCCGCTGACCCGCCGCCTGTGGGCGTGGCGGTCCGAGTTCGGCAGCGACGCAGGCTGGTCCGGCATCCTGGGGAAGCAGGTCATCGCCGCCGGCGCAGACGCCTTCTGGCCGACCCTGACCGAGCGGTCCGACCCGTGAGAGTGCTGTGTCTGGCGGCAGGGCTCGCCCTGGCCGCCCTGCCGGCCTGCGCCGATTCCGATGCGCTGAAGAAGATTGTGATCGGCCAGTGCGTGCCGCACGAGAAAGCCGGCAAAGGCCCCGCGCCCTGCGCCGAGGTCGATCTCAAAGGCGGCTTCGCGGTGCTGAAGGACAGACGCGGCAACACCCAGTTCCTGCTGATCCCGACGACTGTCGTCACCGGCATCGAAGACCGGCGCACCTTGATGCCGACCGCGCCGAATTATTTCGCCGCCGCCTGGGCCGCCCGTAGCTTCACCGAGAAGCAGGCCGGCAAGCCGATCCAGCGCGACGATATCGGGCTGTCCGTCAATTCCGCCTACGGGCGCAGCCAGAACCAGCTGCATATCCATATCGACTGCATCAGGCCCGATGTGCGCCAGGCGCTGAAGGACAACGATGCGAAGATCGGCAATGCCTGGTCAGTGCTGGACGTCGATCTGGCCGGCCACCGTTATCGCGTCATGCGGCTGGACGGGGCGGAGCTGACTCGCAATCCGTTCAAGGTCCTGTCGGAAGGCGACGAGGAAGCCGGGGCCGGCATGGGGCGGGAGACGCTGACCGTCGTCGGCGCGGTGTTCCCCGGCGGCCGGCCCGGCTTCTATCTGCTGGCCGACCGTGCGAGCATCGCCGACATGGACAGCGCGTCGAGCGAAACGCTGCTTGACCACGACTGCGCGGTGCTGAACTAATTCACAAATTGTAAGAATCACGGGGAAGCGATGAGCGTCGAGATCGAGAAGCTGTATTCGGCCGTCGCGGGCGACGGTCCGCCGCTCTTTTTCCCCAATCCGGAGGTGCCGGCGGTCTTCAATTTCGACCAGGGCCTGGCCGCGCCGGAGAGCTTCCCCAAGGAAGATCTGGTCCGCCTGACCAAGCTGGTGCTCGACCGCGACGGGCCGGACGTGCTCGATTATTTCGATCCGGCCACCGGCTATGAGGAGCTGGTCTACGGCTATCGCCAATTACGCATTCGACTGGCGGAGCGGCTGAAGCGTATGCAGGGGCGCGACCTCGGCCCCATGGGTTTCATCCTGACCTCGGGCTCGGTCCAGGGCATCTCGCTGGCGGTCAACGGCTTCGTCAATCCGGGCGACGTCGTGCTGGTCGAGGCCGCGTCCTTCCCCTATGCGTTACGCTATATGAGCATGGTGGGCGCCGATGTGCGGCCGGTGCCGGTCGACCATCAGGGGATGGAGGTCGAGGCGATCCCCGGGATGCTGAAGGCCATCGCGGCCGAGGGCAAGACCGTCAAGATGGTCTATTGCATCCCGACCTTCCAGACACCGACCAACACCGAGATGTCGGTCTCGCGCCGGCATCAACTGCTGGACCTGGCGAAGCAGAACGGCTTCCTCATCGTCGAGGACGAGGTCTATGGCGACCTGCGCTTCGCCGGCGAAGACCTGCCGACCCTGCTGTCGATGGACGATAGCGGCCTGGTCATCCAATGCGGCAGCTTCAGCAAGATCGTAGCCCCGGGCCTCAGGCTCGGCTGGATGGCCGGCGACCCGCGCGCCATCGGCGGGCTGGCCGCCGTGCGCCAGGATCTGGGCGTCGGCCAGTGGCTGGCCCGGGTGATGGACGAGTATCTGAAGGAAGGGCTGCTGGAGCCGCACCTGGAGAAGGCGCGGGCGATCTACAAGTCCAAGGCGACGGTCGCGGTCAAGGCGATGAAGGAGCATTGCGCCCCTTACGTGAAGTTCCGCGAGCCGCGCGGCTCATTCTATCTGTGGGTCGAGATCGACAACCGCGTCGACTGGGCCCGCGCCGCCCGGCTGGCCGAGCAGGAGGGCATCTTCTTCCGCCCGGGCGAACGCTTCATGGGTGAGACCGATGGGCGGCAGTTCCTGCGCCTGGCCTATAGCCACGTATCGGAAAAAGTCGTCGCCGACGGCATTGCCAAACTGGGCAGCATCCTGCGCGCCTGCGCCCGGAACTGAGCGCCATGGAAATACAAGCGAGGACGCTGGCAACCGGCTTCGTCTTTCCCGAGGGGCCGCGTTGGCACGACGGCAAATTATGGTTCTCGGACCAGCATGACTGCAAAGTCCATGTACTGAC
>DATBAZ010000200.1:0-3734 GCA_036271255.1 Alphaproteobacteria bacterium | reverse complement strand
GGAGGGATTCGAACCCTCGAACGGCTATTAACCGTTACACACTTTCCAGGCGTGCGCCTTAAACCACTCGGCCACCTGTCCGGGAGGGGCGGGGAATATCCCGGGACGCCCGCGCGTGCAAGGCACCCCTGAAAATTGGGTCAGGAGGATGAGACCGATGCCACGGCCAGTTCCCGCTTCGCGGCTACGGTCGAAATGGTGAAGGCCGCGATCACGTCGAACAGGCACATCACGACGATCATGAAGAACGTCGACGTCGCGAAGCGCGGGAAGACTACGAACTCGACCAGCGCCAGCGCGAAGACCAGCGTCGACAGCGCGTGGTTCAAAACCTCCACCGAGGTGGCACGGGTCGCCTTGATCAGCTCGATGAACAGCAGAAGGATCCCGAATAGCACGATCAGGTCGCTGTAGCTCAGCAGCCATTTGCCGCCGGAGAAGATCGGGATGACGAAACCCGGTGCCGGGCAGGGCGGCGACGTCGGGCCACCGAGTACGGTCCCGCCGAACGCGACGACCGTGTAGAGGAGGACCACAAGCAGCATGAGCGGGAACGAACGCATCATCACTCTCCGGGATTCTGTCGGTCTTATACCATGTCGGCGGTTCGGCGCCGCTCGCGATAGACCAGATACAGGTTGCGGGCATAAATGACGAGCGGCGCGCCCTGTCCGAAGATGAGCGGCCACGCCCCCAGATGGATGACATAGGTCAGGCTGATGGCGCCGCCGATCAGGCTGCAATACCAGAACGCGATGGGTATGACGCTGCGTCCAAGCTGTTCGCTCCTGAGCCACTGGATCAGGAAGCGAATGCCAAATACGGCCTGTCCGAGAAAGCCGATGGCCCCCCAGGTCAAATCGCCCGGATTGTGGACGGCCTGCGCGTACCAGTGTGCGAGATAGCTCATCAGATTTCCGTTGCGTCCCCTGCCTTGCCATAGCGGCGCTGCAGCCAGCGCACACCGAGAAGATCGTTCACACTCACCAGCAGGCGGCCAAGGTTCGTGTACTTGGACGTCCCGTGGGTGCGGGGCCGATGGTTCACCGGCACGAATTGGACTTCATAACCCTCGCGGATCATCAGCGTGATGAGGAAGCGATGGATGTGGTCGAAATAGGGTAGGTCGAGGAACGCGTCGCGGCGGAAGACTTTCAGGCCGCAGCCGGTGTCGGCGGCGCCGTCGTTCAGCAGCCTGGCGCGGATGCCGTTGCCGAAGCGGGAGGCCATGCGCCGGGCATAGGTGTCCTTGCGCTTGGCGCGGATGCCGGAGACGAGACCGAGCCGGTCGCTACCAGCGCGCATGAGGGCGAGAAGTTTGGGGATGTCGGCGGGATCGTTCTGGCCGTCGCCATCGAGCGTGACGATGAGCGGCGCCCGTGCGGCGCGCACGCCGGTCCTGATGGCGCGGCTCTGGCCGAGATTGCGGGCGTGCCGGATCACGCGCAGGGCAGGGATCTCGGCCTTGAGCACGGTGAGCGCGGCGACCGTGCCGTCGGACGATCCGTCGTCGACAAAGATGATCTCGGCCCCGGCCTCGGCCTGCACACCGGCCGCGATTTCGCGCGCCAGGGGGCCGACATTCTCGGCTTCGTCCTTGACCGGAACGACGACGGACAGGGTGGCAGTCATGAGGTTTCGTTCAATCCCCGGGTGAAATAGAGTAAAGACCGGCCCGATCAGGTGCGCCGGTCCGTCGTGCAGCGCGCGCCTTATACAGTCCGCTTGAGCCGGGAAACAGTCACGCATGAGCCTGACCGAGGACGAGAGCGAGGAGGCTGAAGTCGCGGCCCCTGCGTCGCCGTCATGGGCGGACCGTGCTCTTTCCTGGCTGGCCGGTCGGCCCTGGGCCACTTTATCGCTGCTTTGCCTGCTGCTCTGGACGCCGGGCGTGCTCAGCCTGCCGGCGCTGGACCGTGACGAAAGTCGCTTCGCCCAGGCCTCGCGCCAGATGCTGGAGTCCGGCAACTTCGTCGACATCCGCTTCGGACACGTCCCCCGCTACAAAAAGCCGGTCGGGATCTATTGGCTTCAAGCCGCCACGACGGCCATCGCAGGTCTGGGCGACCGGAGTCACATCTGGACCTATCGCCTGCCATCGCTGCTGGGCGGATTGCTGGCCGTGCTTCTCACCTTCTGGTGCGCGCGGGCGTTCGCATCGCCCGAAGTGGCATGGCTGAGCGGCGCCCTCATGGGAACCTCGCTGCTGCTGACGGCGGAGTCGACCATCGCCACGACCGACGCTGTCCAGCTCGCCTGTGTGATGGGCGTGATGGGTGTCCTGTTCCGTCTCTATCTGCAGGCGCGCGAGCCGGACCGGCCTCCATTGTCCAACCGCTTGCTGCTGGCCGGCTGGGCGGCGCTCGCTGCGGGCATCCTCATCAAGGGACCGGTCGTTCCGGCCGTCGCCATCGTCACCATCATCGCGCTGGTGATCTGGGAGCGCGACTGGGCGTGGCTTGCGGCGTCGCGCTGGCAACAGGGTCTGCCGCTCGCTGTCCTGATCGTCGTCCCCTGGCTGATCGCGATCGCGGTCGCGAGCCATGGCCAGTTCTTCCAGCAATCGGTCGGCCATGATTTCGCGGCGAAGCTTGAAGGGGGTCAGGAGAGCCACGGCGCGTGGCCCGGCTATTACCTCCTGCTCCTCACGATCAGCTTCTGGCCCGCCATCCTGTTCCTCGCGCCGGGTATTGCGAAGGCTGCGTTCGATCGCGATCAGCCGGCGGTCCGTTTCCTGATCTGCTGGGCGGGCGTGTCCTGGCTGATGTTCGAGATCGTCCCGACCAAGCTGCCGCATTACATCCTGCCGGCCTATCCGGCGCTGGCGATCCTCGCCGCGTCCTGGGCGCTCGCCCCGCGCGACCCGGCCGCGCCGCGCTGGATGCCATGGCTGACATGGCTCGCGGCGTTTCAGTTTGCGCTGGGCCTCGCGGCGCTCGTGGCCGCGCCGATCATTGCGCCCCAGTTATATGGCGACGGGTCGAACTGGTGGCTCATCGGATTCGCGTCTGTGGGTGGCGTGGTCGGCCTCGCGGCGCTTGTCATATATCTCCGGCGGGCCGTGGTCGCGGCCTTCGGCATCGCCTGCATCAGTGTCTTGATTCTCTATCCGGTGATCTCGGCGGGCGTCGGTCCCAGGCTCGACCGGCTGTGGGTCAGTGCGCGTGAGGCCACACTTCTGAAAAAAGACTCCAGACCCGGAGACCCGCCACCGGTGCTCGCCGGCTTCACCGAACCCAGCGCAGTGTTCCTCAACGGGACAAATACGGGACTGAGCGATGGCGCCGGCGCGGCGGAAATCACCGTGAATGAGGGTGGGCTCGCCGCCGTCGAAGACCATGAACGCGAGGCGTTTCTTGCACATCTTGCTGAGCGCGAGGCCGATGCAGAGCCCGTCGATGAACTGACGGGCTTCAACTATTCGCGCGGCCGCAAGGTCCACATCACGATCTATCGGGTCGATGCCATGCACGACATCGCGGCACCTCCGCCGGAGTGATCACGCACAGGCCGTGCGCCGCTAACTCTTGACGGCTGTATTTAAGCTACTAATGATCGTTCGCGTTGTTGCGCCTTCTGATGAGGAGTCGATAGGGGCTATCGCATGGGCAGCGACTTCGGAGCGTCTATCAGACGATGAGTCTCCAACTCCTGCGGGGGCGTGAAGCCAAGCCTCCGCTACGATCGGTCCGCCCCACAGGCGATACTGGTCTCCAAATCAAGGACGCGACGCC
>DATBAZ010000199.1:0-2328 GCA_036271255.1 Alphaproteobacteria bacterium | reverse complement strand
GGCGCCTGGATGGTCAATAACGGCTATGACCGTCGGATGGCGCTGGATGTGATCGCCAGCGGCGAGGCCGACCTGGTCGCCTTCGGCCGGCCCTTCATCGCCAACCCGGACCTGGTCCGGCGGCTGAGGGAAGACCTGATCCTGGCAGAGCTGGACCCGGCCACGACCTACGGCAAGGGCGCGCCGGGCTATACCACCTATCCGGCGCTGGCGTGACCCAGGCCGAGCCTTTAAACAATCACCGCATTCCATCAGGGAGGAATTCATGAGCGCTGAAGACAAGAAGCGGCTGGTCCGGGAGTTTCTGGAGATCCTGCACAAGGGCGATGTCGACGGCGCGATGACGCGTGCGACCGCGAACCCCAAGCTGCTGATCTTCAACGGTGAGATTCCGGACGGGTTCAAGATGCTGGGCGGCATGGTCCCGGCCCTGTTCGCCAGCGGCCCGACCCGCGAATATACCGGCCAGTGGGTCGACGGCGACACCGTCATCTCCCGCATCACCATCCGCGGCGAGACCAAGAAGGGCGAGCAGTACGAGAACGCCTATCTGATCATCTGCTGGTTCGAAGGGGACAAGGTCTCCCAAATGCAGGAATACATGGACAGTTCCTATGCCAACGCGAAGTTCGCGTTCGGGTCGCAGTAACGGCAATCCGCCCCGCGCGGCAGCGCGTATGCCTCCTCACCGTCGCATTCATGGCGGCGTCTATCCGCCGGAGGCTCGATTGAAGCTGCTGTCCATCGTCATATCCGCCGTGTTCTGGTTCGGAGCGCCCGCCCTGGCCCAGAATGCGGCGCCGCTGCCCAAGGACGAGGTCAATCTCTTCGCGCTGACCCAGGCGGCGCTGGTGGAGAAAGAGGGGCCGGCCGCCAGCGGCTGGGATGCACTCCACCTGACCGACGACAATCCCGCCACCGGCTGGGCCAACGAAAACGGCCTGCAGCCGCCGTTCGAGGTCGTGCTGTCCCTGCCCGAGCGCTCGGAAATCCGGCGGCTGGAATTCGACACAGACCAGACGGAAAATCCGGAACGCTCGGCCAAGGATGTCGACATCCTGATCGCCGATGGCCCCGCCGCGGCCTATCGGCCGGTGATGTCGGTGGTGCTGGACGAGAAGAAAGACCATCAAAGCTTCACCCCACCTGCGCCGGTTACCGGGCAATGGGTGAAATTCGTCATCAAGACCAACCACGGCGACCCGAAATATTGGGAGATCATGGAGGCGCGGGGCTTCGGCGTGGCGCTGGCCGATACGCCGCCGCCCAACGTATCCGGAACCTATAGCAGCGACGAATTCGGCAATTTCCATCTCCAGCAGGACGGCGCCCAGCTGGTCGGCTGCTATGACCATAAGCAGGGATTAGTTCAGGGCGGCCTGGAAAACCACCTGATGCGGCTGCAATGGACTGAGAATGACGGCGACACAGTGGCCCACGGCCCGGCCCTGATGATCCTGGCGCGCGACGGCAAATCCTTTCGCGGCTTCTGGGGTCACGACGGCGATACTGCGCTGGAGGGACGCTGGAATCTGAAAAAACTGAACGCCACTGTTGGCTCCTGCCCGCACTGGTCGCCCAAGGGCGCGACCGCCAACATCGTCGCCGCAACCCTGGCCAAGGAAGGGCGGGTTCGCCTCTACGGCATCAATTTCGACACCAATATCGACACGCCCCGCGCCGACGCAAAACCGACGCTGGAGCAATTGCTGGAAAGCCTGAAATCCAATCCCGACTGGAAGATCACCATCGAAGGTCATACCGATTCGGTGGGCACGGCGGAGAAGAACCAGGACCTGTCCCAGCGGCGCGCAGCATCGATCAAGGCCTATCTGGTCAAAGGTGGGATCGACGAGGCGCGGCTGACACCCGCCGGCTTCGGCCAGACCAAGCCGGTCGCGCCCAACGATACGGATATCGGACGCGCCCAGAACCGGCGTGTAGAGATCGCGAAAGACTAAGCCACGCGGGCGTTACGCTGTCTTGGTGACCAGCTCCGCATACTGATCGAGCAGGCGCAGGACCTCGTCCCGGCTTGAATCCGGGGCATCGAGCAGAACGCGGGTTATCCCGGCATCGGCATAGCGTTTCAGCCCATCGGCATCTGCCGGAGCGCGGAACACCGTGATCTGCATCCCCGCGAAGTCGCGCTTGGCCTGCGCACACGCGGCTTTCAGGCGGCTGACCGCCACGGCGGGATCGAAATCGGGGCCGCCGCGCGGGAACCAGCCGTCGCAATAATCGACGATGCGGGCCAGCGTCTTGTCCGTCTCACCGCCCAGCAAGATCGGCGGATGCGGCCGCTGCGCCGGTTTTGGATAGCACCAG
>DATBAZ010000198.1:0-25443 GCA_036271255.1 Alphaproteobacteria bacterium | reverse complement strand
CGCTGAAGCTCGACGCCTCGGCCGGCATGAGCCTGCCGGCCCCGGCGCATGCCGAGCTCATCCTGCGGGGCGAGCAGGCGATCCGCGAGCGGCTCAAATATGAAGACCTGACCAAGGCCGACAGCGAGAAGAGTCTGCGCGAATACTGGACCAAGGAATACGACTTCATCGACGTCAAGAAGGTCGATCACGCC
The DNA here is from genome assembly GCA_036271255.1 of Alphaproteobacteria bacterium. GTDB lineage: Bacteria > Pseudomonadota > Alphaproteobacteria > BOG-932 > Roseiterribacteraceae > BOG-932. Next base: position 25,249 of record DATBAZ010000198.1, on the reverse strand, counting down.
TATGACGAGGCGACCGGCGAGGAGCGCTTCACGATGGACGGTGAGGCGAAAATGGAGTGGAAGGGCGGCGGCGGCAATTTCGGCGAGCGCTATGAGACCGACGGGGGCGTCCTGGGCTGGAAGGCCGATATCAGCCGCGACCCGGGCCCCGATCAGGACGCGCCGTTCTCCGTTTACTATCCCGACTACACGCTCAACACCGAGACCATCGTCCTGCCCAATCACGGCGCGGGCTTCACGGTCGAGGGCGAGGATGTCGACAAGACCGCCGCCCAGCATGCGTTCAAGCGGGTGTCGAAGATCGAGAACGGCGTCTTCACCATGGAGGCGAGCACCCGGGCGCTCGCGCCGGAATTCCCCGCCGCCGATGCGCCGGCGGCGAAGAAGGATCTGGCCGATCTGCGGAGCGTCACGGTCTATGTCCGCGCGCCGCCCCGCTACAAGATGACCGACCAGGAGCTGGCGCAGATCAGCGCTGTCCCCACCACGGCGAGCGACTTCTTCGAAATCGCGTTTCAGTACGGCCTGCGCGACGACTATCCGCATGCGATCGCCAATTATGACCGCGCCATCGAACTGAAGCCGGACTGGGCGCTGGCCTATGCTAATCGCGGCAACGACCATCTGGACCTGGACGAGGTCGACAAGGCGACGGCGGATATGGACAAGGCCCTGGCGCTCGACCCCAACCAGGCCGTGGCGCTGCGCGGGCGGGGCCGCCTGCTGGCCAAGGCCGGCAAGCCCAAGGAGGCGATCGAGTTCTTCACCCGCGCCCAGGCCGCCGAGCCGAACAACACGTACGGGCTCGAGCATCGGGCGCTCGCCTATCTCGACGATCACGATCCCGACAAGGCGCTGGCCGACTATCGCGAGCTGCTGCGGCTGGACCCACGGCGGCTGGATATCCACGACCGCGTCATTGACATTCTCACGAGCCGCCGCGATAGCGCGGGTCTGCGTGCCGAGGCCGATGCGCTCGCCGGGCTGAAGATCGATTCCGCGGCCCATTTCGCCCGCGCATACGCGTTCATTTACGAAGGCAAGAAGGAGGAGGCGCGCGCCGAACTGACCACAGCGCTGGCAGCGACGCCCAATGCAAACCTATACGTCACCCGCGCGCAGCTACGGGAAAAGAGCGAGCGGGACGACGCGTTCAAGGACATCGACGCCGCGCTGAAGCTGAAGCCCGATTTCCAGCCCGCTTATTTCGCCCGGGCCGGGCTCTATCTGCAGGCGAACAAGCCGGACATGGCGATCAAGGATATCGACTGGCTGCTGCAGCGCGTGCCGGACAGTGTCCAGCTGGGTGAGATGCGGGCCCTGGCGCTGGTCAAGGAGCATCAGTACGAACAGGCGATCGCGAGCATCGACGCACTGCTGACCAAGACCCCCGACAACCCGGTCCTGCTTAACAACCGCTGCTGGTATCGCGCGCTCTCGGGCGAGAAGCTCGATGTCGCGCTCGCCGCGTGCGACGCCTCGCTGGAGATCGAGCAATCATCCTTCGCGACCTGGGACAGCCGCGGCATGGTCGAACTGAAGCTCGGCAACCTGGACGATGCGATCACGGATTACGACACCGCGCTCAAGCTGCATCCCAAGATGCCGGGCTCGCTCTTCGCCCGCGGCATCGCCAAGCTGCGCAAAGGCGCCACCGCCGACGGCCAGGCCGACCTCGCCGCCGCCCGCGCTCTCGACCCGGAGGTCGAGGCGGAATACGCGGATTACGGCGTGAAGCCGTAATCCCGCCCTATGCCGGGCGTTCCTCGGGCGAATCGACCCGGTCGGGATAGAAGGCGAGATGGTCCTTGATCGCGGCGACGCTGTCGTAGGGCGTCTCATAGGTCCAGACCGCGTCGGCGGAGCGTGTACCGCCCGACGGAATGCTGAAATAGGACGCTTCGCCCTTATAGGGGCAGTAGGTGTGCGTCTCCGTCCGGCTCAGCGCCGTCATGTCTACATCCTTGCGCGGGATGTACTGCACCGGCGGATAGCTGGCCTCGTGCAGGGTCAGCGCGTCGGTCGTATCGGCAATCACTGCACCACCCAGGGTCACGACCACCCGCTTCGGGTTGGGGGTAACCGAGATGGGGTGATCGGGGCCTGGGATCTTGATCGTACGTTCGGTCATGATGGATTTCCTTCAATTATCGCACGGCTCACAGCTTCGACCCGCCGTCCACATGGAGTATGTCGCCGGTGATCCAGCGGGCATCGTCCGACGCCAGGAAGGCGACCGCGCCGCCGATATCGTCCGCGACCGCGATGCGCTTCAGGGTCTGCATGCTCATCGTGGCGGCCCGGCCCGCCTCCGTCTTGGTGAAGCTCGACATGTCCGTGTCGACGACGCCCGGCGCCACGGCGTTGACGCGGATGCCGCTCGGTCCCAGCGCGGCGGCGAAATGCTTCACCAGCGTGTCGACCGCGCCCTTGGTCGCGGCATAGGCCGACAGCGTGCCCGCGGCTGCGTGGGCGGCCAGCGACGACAGCAGGATCACGCTGCTGCCCTCATGCAGGATCGGCAGCAGCTGCTGCACCAGGAAGAAGGGCGCGCGGACATTGACGGCATAGAGCGCGTCGAAATCCGCCACCGTGTAATCCTCGATCTTCGCCGACTTCGAGATGCCGGCATTGGCGACGAGGATATCCAGCCGGTCGCCGACGATTGCGCGGACCCGTTTTGCGAGCTCGTGCGGGCCGTCGGGCGCGGCCATGTCGGCGGCGATGGTCTCGGCCCGGCCGCCGCCGGAGCGGATTTCGGCGGCGACGGCTTCGGCCTCCTTCGCGCCTTTGCCGTAATGGATCAGCAGCTGGGCCCCGGCCTTGGCGAGGGCGAGGGCGCTCGCGCGGCCGATGCCGCGCGAGGCTCCCGTGACCAGGGCCGTCTTTCCAGAGAGGGTGGTCATCGTTTCCATTCCCTTAGGCGTTCGTGCCGCCGTCGACGGTCAGGCTCGTGCCGGTGATGTAGCTGGCTTCCGGGCTGGCGACGAAGGCGACCAGCGCGACGACCTCCTCGACCTTGCCGAACCGCTTCAGCGCCGTGGCGGCGATCTGCGGCTCCGCCCAGGCGGCGTCGGCGGGGTTCAGCTCGGTGTCGATCGGGCCCGGCTGCACGTTATTGACCGTGATCCCGCGGTCCGCCACCTCGCGCGACAGACCCTGGGTGAACATCTTCACCGCGCCCTTGGTCGCCGAATAGGGCACCAGGCCCGGCGTCATCATCCGCTCGCCGACGCAGGAGCCGATATTGATGATGCGGCCGCCGTCGCGCAGATGCTTCAGCGCCGCCTTGGTCGCGACGAAGACACCCCGGATATTGATGTCGATCACCCGGTCCAGCTCCTCCAAGGTCGAGTCCACGAACGGCTTGGGGAAGGCCGTGCCGGCATTGTTCACCAGTATGTCCAGCGCGCCGAAGGCCTCGACCGTCTGCTCCACGGCGGAGGTCACCGCCTCGGCATTGCCGGCGTCCGCCTTGAAGGCGATGGCCTTGCCGCCGGCCGCTTCGATCTCCCTGACGACTGCGTTGGCGGCGTCCGGGGAGCTGGTATAGGTGATCGCGACCGCCGCGCCGTCGGCGGCCAGACGCTTCGCGATGCCCGCACCGATGCCGCGTGAGCCGCCGGTGACGAGCGCTGTCTTGTTGCTGAGCTTTGCCATCATAAATGCCTTTCGAATTGCGTGGCCAAGAGAGCAGGCATACCTCACCGGTATCCCGTCCCATCCGCGACCGACGATCGGCCGCTGCCTTCCCCAAGAGATTTAGGTAGTCGTTGCTGCCAGGAAAAAGACTTTGTAAGCTCCCCTCCATGCCTGGCAGGCATGGAGGGCAAAGTTGGAACTGCGGCATCTCCGCTATTTCATCGCGGTCGTCGAGGCGGGGAGCCTCACCGTCGCGGCGGAGCAGCGTCTGCACACTGCCCAGCCGTCGCTGAGCCGTCAGATCCGGGATCTAGAATACGAGGTCGGGACATCGCTGCTTGTCCGAAACGCGCGCGGTGTGGACGTGACTGATGCAGGCCGCGCTTTCCTCGATCATGCGCGGCTCGCGCTGGCACAGGTCGAGGCCGGCGTCGCGGCGGCGCGGCGGGCGGCCCATCCCGCCAAGCCCGTGTTCTCGGTCGGCTTCCTGACCGGGCAGGAGATGGATTGGCTGCCGGAGGTCATGCGTGTGCTGCGCGATGAGCTGCCCAACCTGGAGGTCACCATCGCCAGCCAGTATTCGCCCGACCTCGCGCAGAGCCTGCTCAGGGGAAAGCTGGACGTCGCCCTCATGCGCCCGGAGCCGGGGATGCCCGACCTGGACTACCGGGTCATCCTTCAGGAACCGCTGATGGTCGCTATGCCGAGCGATCACCGGCTGGCGCGTCGGGACCATGTCGCGCTCCAGGACCTCGCTGGGGAGATTTTCATCGGCATGTCCAACACAGCGCCGACGCTGAACACGGTCATCGAGGACTATATTGAGCGGATGGATGTGGCCCTGCCGCCGGCCCACCGGGTCGATAACCTCGCCATGGCGCTGTCGCTCATCGCCTCGACCAGGGGTGTCGCACTGCTGCCGGCCTATGCCAGGAACTTCCTGCCCTGGTCGGTGACCAGCCGCCCGCTTGCCGGTGAGACGCCGACGATCGATCTCGTCGTCGGCTACAGCAAGTCCAACAGCTCGCCTCTCCTCAGCCTGTTTCTGTCCCGGATCGAGGAGCTGAAGCGGGGCAGGGCGGCTGCCTAGAAAATGCCCGCGGCCAGCCCGGCGGCCAGCGCCTGGCCGGTCTCGGCGCAGCGCTGCAGATCCTCCGCCCCGACCGTCTTCGGCGCCAGGATCGCCTCCGGGGTCTGCGCGTGGGTGCAGACGATCAGCGGCTCGGCAACGGCTTTGAGCCGCCAGCCGGTGGCGATGCGGATCGCCTGGCGCACCGCGTTCTGCCCGTCGCTGCCGGCGGAGATCATCAGGGCGTAGGGGCGGCCGTTCACGCGGTCCAGCGCCGGATAGTAGGTGCGGTCGAAGAACCACTTCATCTGGCCGCAGAGCGCGGCGAGCCTTTCCGGCGACACGAAGATATAGCCGTCGGCCGCCAGCACATCCTGCGCCCCGGCCTCGTCGGCCCGCAGCAGGCGGCAGCGCACCCCCGGCTCCCGCGCGGCCCCGCCCGCCACGGCCTCGGCCATCTGCCGCGCCGCGCCGGTGACGGAGGCGTAGACGATCAGCAGCGTCTTCATCGCCGCCTGAGCGGTTGGGACAGCAGATCGCGCACCGTCCGGTTGAAGGCGTTCGGGTTCTCATACATCGACCAGTGCCCCGCGCCTTGGATCACCCGCATTTCGAGCTCCGGGTGGAAGCGGCGGAAGACGCCGGCCTGGGCGGCGGGATCGGGGTGGGGCTGGTCGTGCTCGCCCCAGATGGCGTCGAGCTGGACGGGGACGCGCGGCAGGATATGCAGCAGCCTGTCCGGCAGCACCAGCCGTTCCGCCTTGATCCGCGCCCGCGCCACATTGACCGCCTGAAGATGCAGGGCCAGCTCATCGACGCTGGCGGGGTCGTGCAGCATCAGCGACAGCAGGTTGGCGCGCAGCACGGCGCGGCGCGCCGCCTCGCCCAGGCCGCGGATTCCGCGCACGTCGATAGGACCCATCGGCAGGTCCAGCCCGCCGGTATCGACGACGATCAGCCGCCGCACCAGCTCAGGATGGAAGGCGGCCAGATGCGCCGACACCACGCCGCCGAACGAAAAGCCGACAATGTCGAGCGGCAGCTCCGCCCCGATCAGCTGCCGCAAGCCGGTGGCGATGGCATCCGAAATCGCCTCATGGTCCTCGCGCGGCGCCAGGGCCGATTCGCCAAGCCCGGGCAGGTCCAGCGCCCACACTGCGCGGTCCACCGCCAGCGCGTCGATATTGCGGATCCAGTGCGACCAGGCACCATGCCCGCCATGGGCGAGCAGGAGAGGCGGGCCGCTGCCCCAGCTGCGCCAGACGATCGAGCCGTCTCCGCACGGCGTCTCGAACCGCCGGGCGCGGCGCTCGAAATCGGCGACGATGGCGGCCGGATCGGTATCGTTGACTAGGGAAACCGTGTTCATCTTGCGCGATCTCGGCGTGACTCTGGATGGCGAGCCCGCAAGTTAGCCCTCTTTCCGCCACGGCCGGAAGCGGTCATAAATCGGCGGCCACGGGAGGAGATGACACATGGGCGAGCTGGTCCTCACCACTTTCGATTGGGTTCCCGAGATGCCGCGCGGCTTCGTGCGCGACCTGCGCATACGCTGGGCGCTGGAAGAGGCCGGGCTGCCCTACCGCGTCGCGAGCACCCCGTTCCGCGACCGCCCGCCCGAGCATTTCGCCCACCAGCCCTTCGGCCAGGTGCCGTGGCTGACCGACGGCGACGTCTCGATCTTCGAGAGCGGGGCGATCCTGCTCCATCTCGGCAACCGCAGCGATGCGCTGCTGCCGTCCGACCCGCGCGCCCGCGGCGAGGCCGTGGAATGGCTGTTTGCCGCGCTCAATTCGGTCGAGATGGCGGGCCTGCCCTGGGTGATGTTCCAGTTCATGGGGTACCCCGGCGGCACGCCCGAGCAGCAGTTCGTGGACGGGTTCCTCAGGGCCCGGCTGGGCCATACGGAGTCGGTTCTCGCCGGGCGCGACTGGCTGGCCGGGTCCTTCTCCGTCGCCGACATACTGATGGCGGACGTGCTGCGGGTCGTCGATCGCTTCGACGGGCTCAAGGATTCCCCCACCTGCCGCGCCTATGTCGCCCGCGCCACGGCCCGCCCGGCCTTCGTGAAGGCCCACGCCGACCAGATGGCGCATTTCGCGGCGGCGGATTGAGCGGCGTCGGCGTCAGCCGCGCGCCACCGCCCCCATGGCCTCGCCTGCGTCCAGGCCGCGCTCCCGCCGCATCAGCCATAGCAGCACCAGCAGTCCCGGCAGGCCCGCGAAGGTCGCCAGGGTGAAGAACCATACCCAGTCGAGCTTGTCGGCCAGGTAACCGCCCGAGGCTGCCAGCATCGTGCGCCCCACGGCCGCCAGCGACGACAGCAGCGCATATTGAGTGGCGGTGAAGCGCAGATTGCACAGGCGCGACATATAGGCGACGAAGGCGGCGGATCCGAGGCCGCCAGTGATGTTTTCCAACGCAATCGATACGGCCAGCATCGTATTGTCGTGGCCGGCCGCGGCGAGCGCCGCATACATCAGCGTCGAGACGTTCTGCAGCACGCCGCAGACCAGCAGGCTTGGGAACAGGCCCCAGCGCGCAACCGCCACGCCGCCCAGCGCCACGCCCACCAGGGTCATGATCACGCCGAACACCTTGCTGATCGCCGCGACCTCGCCGGCGGTAAAACCGAGCGAGACATAGAGCGGGCTGGACATCACCCCGGCCAGCGCGTCGCCGAACTTGTACAGCACGACGAACAGCAGAATGGCCACCCACGTGTCGCGGGTGAAGAAATCGGCCAGCGGCGCCACCACGGCTGAGCGCAACCAGCCGACCACCCCGGCGGCGCCCCGCCCGGCGGCGGCCACCGCCGGCACTTCCGGCTCCGGCGTCAGCCACACCGTCACCATGCCGACGCCCATCAGCCCCGCCATCACCGCGTAGGCGAAATGCCAGCCGTCGAACGCCGATGCGTAGAGCGCTCCGGCCCCACCGGCGATCATGCCGAACCGATAGCCCCACTGCGTCGCCGCCGCGCCCGCGCCCTGCTGCCCCGGTGCCAGCAGCTCGATGCGATAGGCGTCGATGACGATGTCCTGGCTCGCCGACAGAAAGGCGACGATCACCGCCATCAGCGCGGTTTGCGCCGCATCGATCTTGGGGTCGGTCAGGCCCAGCCCCAGGATCGCCGCCGCCAGCAGGGCCTGAAGCAGCAGCGCCCAGCTGCGCCGCCGGCCAAGCAGGCGGGTCAGGACGGGCAGGGGTAGCCGGTCGATCAGCGGCGACCACAGGAACTTGAAATTGTAGGGAATGCCGATCAGCGCGAAGAGTCCGATCGCCGTGCGCGAGACGCCCGACTGCGCCAGCCAGAATGACAGCGTGCTTATGATCAGCGGCAGCGGCAGGCCGCTTGAAAACCCCATGAACAGCACCGCCAGCAGCCGCGGCTCACGATAGGTGTCGGCGACCCGCCGCCAGCCGGTCCCGCGTGCCTCCGTCAATTCGGCTTTCCCGAACCCTGCAACCGCTCGGCGACGGCGGCATGCGATTCCACCGCCTTCTCGAACCGCTGGGCGAAGACCTGGAACGCCTCGGCGCTCTCGGCCACCTCGCCCTTGACCGTATGCGCCGACACCGCCGCCAGCGCCGCCATGGCCCCCGACAGTTCCCCCAATATCCCGAGAATCCCGGCAATCGCCGCATCGCGTTCTTCGTCGGTCACGTCATGCCTCCTGTCGGCGAGTCCTGACGCAGCTTGCACGGTTTGCGGCATGGCGGGAACGGGGGATTTCGCCAAACCTCAAGGCGTAGAGCCGCCGAGATGTCAGGAACCTGGGGAAAATGGGTTCGTTCAGACTCTGGCGGTACCGCCGGCGTCAGTAAGGGGATGGTGATGAAAGCTGTGAGGATCCACGCGTTCGGCGGCGCCGACCGCCTCCAAATCGATGAGCTTCCGATACCGGCGCCGGGCGAGGGTGAGTTCCTGGTCAGGAACCAGGCGGCCGGGGTGAACCCGGTGGACTATAAAATCCGCAACGGCAAATACCCGGCGGTGCGCGAAGACAAGCTGCCCTATGTGCTTGGCCGCGACGTGGCCGGCATGGTCGAAAAGGCGGGCCCCGGCTCCCGTTTCGCCGAGGGTGATGCGATCATCGCCATGCCCGGCATCGATCGTGGCGGCTATGCTGAATATGTCCTGGTCAAGGATGCCGAGGCGACCGGCAGTCCCTACCCGCAGGATCATATCCGCGGGGGCGCCATACCGCTGGCGGCGCTCACCGCCTGGCAGGGACTTTTCCGTCACGGCGGCGTCCAGGCCGGGCAGAAAATCCTCATCCACGGCGGATCGGGCGGCGTCGGGCATTTCGCCATCCAGTTCGCCAAGGCGAAGGGTGCGACTGTGGCGACCACCGTCTCGGAATCCCAGCTCGGGTTTGTGCGCGAGCTCGGCGCCGACCAGGCCATCGACTATAGGAAGCAGCGCTTCGAGGACGAGGTCCACGACCTCGACATGGTGTTCGATCTGATCGACGGAGAAACCCGGGAGCGCTCCTGGGGCGTTCTGAAACCGGGGGGTATCCTGGTCTCCACTTTAACCGAGCCGTCGCAGGACGAAGCTGAACGGCACGGTGTCCGCGCCATGCGCTATACGGTCACCGAAAGCGGTGCGGACCTTGGGGAGATCGCAAAGCTGATCGGCGCGGGGAGGGTCGAGCCTCGGGTGGCGAAGGTCTTTGCGTTGGAAGACGCCGCCGAGGCCCAGCGATTCCTGGAAAACGAGCACCCGGCGGGAAAGGTCGTGCTCCGGATCGGCTAGGGCGGCTTCCGATCACAAATCCCGATACTCCATCGCCGGCAGCACCCGGTCGAAGGTCACCGGCAGGCGATAGGCGCCGCGCAATATGCCGCCGGTGCCGGTGAGCCTCACATCCTCCGCCAGGCGCAATCCCGGCAGGCGGTCGAGCAGGAGGGAGAGGGCGACGCGCATTTCGGCGCGGGCCAGCGTGGCGCCCAGGCAATGATGCGGGCCTTTGCCGAAGGCGAGGTGGCGGTTGGTGTCGCGGTCGACCAGGAAGCTTTCGGGGTCGGCGAAAGCGTCGGCGTCGTGGCCTGCCGGGCCGCTGCCGTAGAGCAGCCAGCTGTGGGCCGGAATGTCGACGCCGCCGATGGTGACGTCCTTTTCGGTGTAGCGCGGCATGATCGCCAGCGGCCCGGCCTTGCGCAGCGATTCCTCTATCGCCCCGGGCCGCGCCTCTGGGTGGGCAAGCAGGCGGGCGAGCACCGGCTTGTTGGTCAGTATCTCGAACATCATGCCGCTGATCGCGAGAAAGGTCGTCTCGGCGCCGGCCGGGTACAGCACGCGCACGAAGGTGAGGATCTGGTCCTCGGTCAGGCGATGCCCCTCGACCTCGGCCCGGATCAGGCGTGAGACGATATCCTCGCCCGGACCCAAGCGGCGCGCGGCGATGATGGGCCGCACATAGGCGTCGAGCTTCGCGCGGGCGGCCAGCGATTCCTCCGGCTGCCAGAAATAGCGCAGCATCATGAACACCCAGTCGATGACGTCCTTTTCGTCCTCGATCGGGATCGACAGCATGTGGCTGATCACGCTGAACGGATAGACGCGGGCGAACTCGGCCGCGATGTCGGCACTGTCGCGGCCCTGGAAGGCGTCGATCAGCGTATTGGCGATCGGCACGAGCGCCTGGTCCATCAGCCGGCGGATCGCGGCGGGCTGGAAGGCGCCCTGCACCAGCGCGCGGTGGATGCGATGCTCCTCCCCGGTCATGGCCAGGATCGTGCGGCCCTCGATCGGCACGGTGTGGCGCTCATAGGCCGGCCCGGCGGGCAGGTTCTCCTCGTCGGCGTAAGCCGCGGCCAGGTCGTCGTATTTCAGGATCAGCCAGCCGATCCCGCCATTGAAGCGTACCGGCGCCACGCGCTTGCCCGACGCCTGCAGCGCGGCGGTGCGCTGATAGAAATCCTCGATCGGATCGACGCCGAAATCGACGTCCGCCATTACAGGGGTGACTGTCACCCGAGCTCGATCCACACGGCCTTGGTCTGCTGATAGCCGCGCAGGCTCTCCAGCCCGCTGTCGCGGCCATAGCCGCTATCCTTCACACCGCCGAAGGGCAGGGCCCAGTGGATCTTGCGGTAGGTGTTGACCCAGACGGCGCCGACCTCGATCTCGGCGGCCATCCGGTGCGCACGCTTCAGCTCGTTGGTCCACAGGCCGCAGGCGAGGCCATAGGTGGAATCGTTGGCGATGGCGAGCGCCTCTTCCTCGTCATGGAAGGGCATGATGCAGGCCACCGGGCCGAATATCTCCTCGCGGCAGATACGGGCGTCGTTGGTGAGGCCGGCGAACAGGGTGGGCTCGACGAAATAGCCGTTGGCGAAGGGCGAGCCGCCGTCGAACAGCTCCGGCCCGCTCCGCCCGCCGAAGAGGACTTCGCCGCCTTCCGACCGGCCGAGCGCGATATAGTCCTTCACCTTGTGGAACTGGCGGTCGAGCGCGATGGGGCCCATGCCGCAGGCCTTGTTCATCGGGTCGCCCGGCCTGATGCCGCGCGCGATCTTGCCGATGCGCTCGACCATCTCGCCATAGATCGTGTCCTGCACCAGGATGCGCGAGCCGGCGATGCAGGACTGGCCGGCGACGCTGGTGAAGACGGCCATCGTGGTGACGCCGATCGCCGCGGCGTCGAGATCGGCGTCGGCGAAGACGATATTGGCCGACTTGCCGCCCAGCTCGAACGACAGCGGCTTGATCGCGTCGGCCGAGCGGCGGGTGATCGCACGCGCCGTCGCGGTCGAACCGGTCAGCGTGATCTTGCCGACCCCCGGATGGGCGGACAGCGCATCGCCCGCGCTGGTGCCCAGGCCGGCAACCACATTCACGACCCCAGGTGGGAAACCCGCTTCGGCGAACAGAGCGGCGGCGGCCAGCACCGAGCATGAGGCGGTCTCGGCCGGCTTCACCACGATGGTGTTGCCCACCGCCAGCGCGGCGCCGGCCTTGGCGGCGAACACCGAAATCGGGGAGTTCCAGGGGATGACGATGCCGACCACGCCGATCGGCTCGCGCCTTATATAGTTGAGGCTGGCCGGTGAGATCTCGACCGTCTCGCCGCCGATCTTGTCGGCGGCGCCCGCCCAGTAATGGAACATCTGGGTCACGGCCGGCAGGTCGCCCGTGGTCGTGTCGGTCAGCGGCTTGCCGTTGTCGTGCGTTTCAATCCGCGCCAGCTCGCCGGCATTGGCCGCGATCAGCTCGCCGAAGCGCCGCAGCAGCGCCGCGCGCTGCATCGCCGGCATCTTGCGCCAGGGGCCGCGGAAGGCGCGGCGCGCCGCATCGACGGCCTCGTCGATATCGGCGGCGTCGCCGGCGGGAATCTGCGCCCAGACCTTGGCCGTCGCCGGATCGACGCTGTCCAGCCATTCATTCGACCGCGCCGGCCGCTTCTCGCCGCCGATCAGGTTGAAGAACCGTGCCACGCCGCCATGCTGCTCGGATAGCTCCGCCATATCCCCGCCCTCCCGTTTGCGGCGATTGTGGCAGACGCAGGATGCCGGTCAAGCGCTTGGTTGGGGTGCGGAACCCTGTCCCCGGGCGGCGATCTGGCCGTCCCAAACCGGAGCGGAAATTATCCTTTCCGAACAGTGATTTGGAACTTGATACGCGCTCGTTCGTATTGGCAGGCATGAGACGGAGCCGGTCACACTATAACCCCACCGCGTATGAGTGCCACGCGAAGGCTATTTTTCTGCGGCGCATCGCGGACGATCTGCTGCCGGGCAGCAGCCGGGAACGTGTGCTCGAGATTGCCGCGCGCTGGCAGAAGCGGGCACGGCAGCTTTCGCCGGACCTCGAGCCGAACGCGGTTCTGGCGCCGTCGCGCGGTCCCGCCTGACGCGCATTCCCTTACCGCTTGTCGTTCATCGTCCGAAAGACCGCCTCATACTGCACCAGGATATTGCTCGGGCTGCGATAAACCGCCAGGCAGCCGGCCCTGGACAGGCTGCTTCGGGGGAAGCCGCCGCAGAGGACGCCGATCGACCGCAACCCGGCCTTGCCGGCCGCCAGGGCATCGTAAGGCGTGTCGCCGAAGACCAGAATCCGGTCCTTGGGCACGCTCGGCAACTGGCGGAGCGCGGCATGGAAGATGTCCGGCGCCGGCTTGGTCTCGGCCGCATCCTCGGCCGAGGTCTGGGCGTCGAGCAGGTCCTCGATCTGCGCGATCCGTTTGTAGACCTCCAATTCGTCGGGCTTGGCGGACGATGCGAGCGCGATCCTGATCCCGTCGGCGGTCAGCCGCTCGAACAGCGCGCGGACGCCGGCGAAGGGCCGCAGCTGCGCGAGGTATTTGCGCTTGAAATGGCCGCCGCGGAACGCGTCCAGCTCCTCGCCGAAATCTTTCAGCTGCGCGGGCGACAGGAACACCGGCATCAGCTTGTCGCCGCCCTTGCCGATCTGCCGGCGCACCTTTTCGAATGGAGCCGTCACGCCGAATTCGGCGAAGGCCTCGGCCCACGCCTGGGCATGGAAGTCGACGCTGTCGATCAAGGTGCCGTCGACATCGAAGATCGCCGCTGCCGGTGGCCTGAATGTCATCTCCGCCTCCCGCCGACCAGATCGGCCCTGATTTGCACCAGTTCCCTGCGCCGCCCGGCCGAAACCGAAGGATATTCCAGCTTGAGCGACCGCAGGGCGTCGAGGACGATCTGCGAGACGATCAGGCGCGCATTCCGCTTGTCGTCGGCGGGCACGATATACCAGGGCGCCGCCTCGCTGCTGGTCGCGGAGATGCAGCGTTCATAAGCGCGGCGGTAATCCTTCCAGCAGGCGCGCTCCTTTATGTCGGCCGGGTCGAGCTTCCAATTCTTATCGGGGTCGTCGATCCGGGCGACGAAGCGGTCCCGCTGCTCGCCCTTGGACACATGCAGGAAAATCTTCACGATGTGCGTGCCGTTGGCTGACAGGTGCCGCTCGAAGTCCTGGATCGACCGGTTGCGCTTGCGCCAGATACGGCCGCCGCGCTGCGCCCCCTCCGTTTTCAGGATTTCCGGATGCACCCGCGGCACCAGCACCTCCTCGTAGTAGGAACGGTTGAATATCCCGATCTGCCCGCGCGCCGGCAGCGCCCGTTCCGCCCGCCACAGGAAATCGTGCAGCAGCTCCTCTTCGCTCGGCGGCCTGAACGCGGTAACTCGGCAGCCCTGCGGATTCACGCCGGACATAACGTGCCGGATGACGCCATCCTTGCCGGCGGCGTCCATGGCCTGGAGCACCAGCAGCAGCGAGAAGCGCTTGTCGGCGAAGAACATCTTCTGCAGATCGCTCAGCGTCTCGACATGGGCGTCGAGCAGGGCGCGGTAATGGCGGCGGTTGCGATAGACCGGCTTCACCAGCGTCGGCCGTGACTTCAGGCGAACGGTCTCATCCTCACTGACACGAAACCGGTTGGTCTTGATCTTCATGGCTGTATTGAGCAACTCCAGCCGCGCACCGAGGTTCCTGGATCGAAATTCGCGGCGATGCCGGAACCGGGAGGCCGCCAAAGCGGTCGCTTCGGCATGAGGATCGCGACCTTCAACGTGAACGGCGTCAATGGCCGCCTGGATGTGCTGCTCCGCTGGCTGGAACAGTCCCGGCCGGATGTCGCCTGCCTGCAGGAGCTGAAGGCGCCGGACGAGAAGTTCCCGGCCGCCGCGATCCGCAAACTCGGCTACGGCGCGATCTGGCATGGGCAAAAGGCGTGGAACGGGGTCGCCATCCTGGCGCGGGGCTGCGACCCGGTTGAGACGCGGCGCGGCCTTCCCGGCGATCCGGGCGACAGCCACAGCCGCTATATCGAGGCGGCGGTGAACGGCGTCCTGATCGGCTGCCTGTACCTGCCGAACGGAAATCCGGCGCCCGGGCCGAAATTCGCCTACAAGCTCAAATGGTTCGAACGGCTGACAGCCCATGCGGCGGATCTGCTCGCCGCCGGTGTGCCGGTCGTGCTGGCCGGCGACTACAACGTCATGCCGACCGACCTCGACGTCTATGCGCCGGAACGCTGGGTCGACGACGCGCTGTTCCGGCCTGAGGTGCGGGAGGCCTATGCAAGCCTGGTCGCCCAGGGCTGGACCGATGCGCTACGCACCCTGCATCCGGGCGAGCGCGTCTACACCTTCTGGAAATATTTCCGGAATGCCTTTGCGCGCGACGCGGGGCTGCGGATCGACCATTTCCTGCTCAGCCCCGCCGTCGCCGGCCGGCTCAAGACCGCCGGGGTCGACCGCGATGTCCGGGGCTGGGAGCATGCCAGCGATCATGCGCCGGTATGGATCGAGCTCCGTTAGGCCGGGATCGTGGCCGCGTCGTATTCGGCCGAGATGTCCTTGCCGGTATAGTCCGGCATCAGCATGGCCGCGATCAGGCTGACGACGGCGCAGGCGGCGATGTAGATCGCAATGGCATAGCCGGTGTGGTAGGCGGCGAACAATGCCGTCGCGATCAGCGGCGCCGGGCCGCCGGCGACGATCGAGGCGAGCTGATAGCCGAGCGAGGCGCCGGCGCAGCGCAACCGCGGGGTGAAGGCCTCGGCGATCAGCGCGGCCTGGGGGCCGTATTGCAGATTGTGCGGGATCAGCGACAGCGCGATGGCGGCGAACACCGCGGCCGGCGCCGCGCTGTCCAGCATGCCGAAATAGAGGAAGCCGAACAGCCCGGTGACCGTCGCGCCGATCATGTACATCTTCCGCCGCCCGATCCGGTCTGAGATATGACCGGCCAGCGGGACCACGATGAATGACAGCAGCGCCGCCACCAGCACCGCGCCCAGGATGAGCTCGCGCGGCATCTTCAAGGTGCCGGTGCCATAGGTGAAGACGAAGACGGTGAAGATGTAGAACGGCGCCTGCTCGCTCATGCGCAGCAGGGCGGACAGGACGATCTCGCGCGGCTGCCGCCTGACCACTTCGACCAGGGGCGCCTGTTCGATCTTCCGCGTCGCGACCAGCTGCCGGAAGACCGGCGTCTCCAATATGCCGACCCGGACCCAAAAGCCGATGCCGATCAGGACGATGCTGAGCAGGAACGGCACGCGCCAGCCCCACACGGCGAAATCCGGGCCCGACCAGGCGCTGACGGCCAGCACCACCAGGTTCGCCAGGAACAGGCCGCCGGGCACGCCGAATTGCGGCCAGGCGGCGATGAAGCCGCGATTGCCGTGGCCGCGCGCCCATTCCATGGCGATCAGCACCGAACCACCCCATTCGCCGCCGGCGCCGATGCCCTGCAGCATGCGCAGCACCGTGAGCAGGACCGCGCCCCAGATGCCGATCGAGCCATAGGTCGGCACGAAGGCGATGAGGAAGGTGGCGACGCCCATCAGCATCAGCGTGGCCAGCAGCGTCGCCTTGCGGCCGACGCGGTCGCCGTAATGCCCGAATATCGCGGCCCCGATCGGCCGGCCGACGAAGCCGACGAAATAGGTGCCCAGCGCCGCCAGGGTTCCGGTCACCGGATCTGCGTTGGGAAAGAACAGCTTCGGGAAAATCAGCCCGGCGGCCGTGCCGTACAGGAAGAAGTCGTACCACTCGATGGTCGTGCCGACGGTGGCGGCGATCACCGCCTTGCGCAGCTCCGCCCTGTGCTGGGCCTCTGAAAGCCCGGCCTCGGTGTCGGCGGCAGCCATCCTTCCCTCCTCGGCAGCGGCCATTCCGTCGATGGCTTATATCGCGGGGCTCACAATGCAGTGTCCCCGGCGACGCGGCAAGCCGAACCCGCGCGGGAATTCGGCTGACGGCCGGATCAGGCCGGACCGTCCCCGATCTCCCGGATGGTGACCCGATCGTACTGGGCGCCCGGCGTGAAATATTGATCGTTGAAGAACGCCCCGGCCAGAAGCTGCTCGACCTTGCCCGCATCGTCGATCAGCGGCAGCACCAGTATCAGGTTGGACAGCGCCGCGCCGGCGGTGCTGGGCGCGACCAGCATGCGCGGCCTTCCGTCGCCGCTGACGAGGTCGAGCAGGCGGACCCATTCATCCCGGATGCTTTGGCTCTGCCCGCTGGAGCCCACCGCCTTGCCGGTCAGCTCGGCGCCCAGGCGTTCGCGTATCATGCTGCCGACCAGCCGGTACTGATAACCGTCGGGTGCGATGTCGATGAGCATCAGACTGGCCGCCGCCTGCGGGATCTCCGTCGGCGGATCGATGTCACGCCGCGCCGGCGCCCGGCCATCGGCATGCTTGCCCCGCCAATAGCCGTAAAGATCTTCCCAGCGATAATTCCCCGATTGCTCCATCTCGCTCCCGTTCGATCGCCGCCCCGGCCTTTGTGGGCGTTTTCGCGCCTGACGGCCCGTTCCCGGGCTGGTTTCGCTCAATTCGCCGGCGCTGGCAATCAATATAGCCCGGTCTTTCCCCCGATCCATCGAAGACCGCAACCCATTCATAATACCTGATCGCCATAGTGGAAGGAGAGGCTATTCGAGGATTCCACATGTACGGCGACACAGGCACAACCACGCAGGCCGGTTTCGGCGCCGCCTTTCTCCAGCGCCCCGCGCCGGACGATGCCGCCCCGCAGCCGCATGGCGCGCGCGTTCTGCTCTGGATCGGTCTCGCGGCCGCCAGTTGGGCTGCTGTGATCCTTGCCGGATATTGCATCTGGTCTGCGCTCTGAGGGTCACCCCGCGGGGGAGGCATGCCTCGCCCAGGCCGGCGCGGCGCGCGCCGGGCTTTTAAACGGCTTTCCGACGGAGCGGATCCCGGAGGGGCACATCCTCATGGGCTACATCCCCTATCCCGGCATCCTGATGAATATGCCGCCCTCGGTCTGGCCTATTACGCGCTCGCGCTCCACCGCTCGGGCGTGCGCACCTCCACCTATAGGCGCATTGACCTCAGCCAGCCCGAAAACCAGGCGCTGGGCGAGGCGACCTGGGAAAACCAGTACGGCACAGTGCAGCGCCAGGACTACCCGTTCGGCATCACCTCACCGCATGCGGCGATCCGGAACGGCGGAAATCCGAAGTTTTTGTTCGGAAGGCCGGAGCTGGGGCTGCAGCATATGCTGACGGTGACGCGGCAGCTGGTGGCGGAGGAGGAGGCCGCGTTCCTCGATATAGGCCAGCAGGCGCCTCGATCATGCCAGGCCATGCGCTCGCCGCTTCAATCGTCCCCGAACAGCGGTTTTCCGATCGTCTCCGGGAACAGATAGTCCAGCGACAGGTGGACCTGCACCGCAATCCCCAGGCCTCTGCCGGCGGCTCTGGTGACCGGCACCAGGGCCTCGACCCCGAAATCCCAGCCTTCCCCGGTCGAGGCGATCCCCGGCCCGAGGGTGGCGGCGGTCTGTGCGCCGGCGCCGTTGGTTTGCGAATTCAGCGAGAACTCGACGATCGGCGTGAGATTGCGGACCCAGGCGGGCAGGTTGACCGCCGCCACCTTGGATTCGAGGTAGGGGATCGAATATTCCACCGCTGCCCCGAACAGCAGCTGGTCCCCGCTGATGCCGGTGTTATCGGAGAACTGGTATCCCAGGAACCCTGAGATCGAGAGCGGCCGCAGGTAGCCGATGTCGAGATCGCCCAACCCCTTGCCGAAGGTGATAAAGGGCTGTGTCGCGCCGACGGTCGAGGCGCCGACCCTGGCCGCGCCGCTGCCGCCGAACGCCCTTTGGAGGCCGACCGACGCCAGGAATTCGTGCTCGGGGTCGATCACGGCGGTGTACTGACCCGCCAGTGTCGTGTTCTGCCAGCCATAGGCATTGGGGCCGGGGCCGGGATTGCTGATCGTGTATTCTTCGCTGATGAAGACGCCGAACCGGTCGGTGATCGACTTGTCATAGACGGCGCTGAAATTCGTGTCGCGGGCGCCGCCCCCGGACGGCTGGGACAGCACGGTCGCATAGAACTCGTCGGAGGGAGCGATCTGCGGCAGCAGGATGGTTGCGGGAAACGAACGGTCGCCGGCGGTCGTGTAGGCCGACGCCGGCAAGGCCAGCGCTATGAACAGGCCGGCAGCGAAACCCGCCCTCGCAAGCCCGGTACGTCGCATGGGAACCCCACCTTCGGATGTTTCTAAAAGCCTGGCAGCAGCGATGGTCATTTCGATGTCGCGACGAAAACGCCGTCCCAATCCGCCCCAGGCGGGTGCGCCATGTAATGGCCGATCCGGTCTTCGTAGAGCGTGTAGAGCGTCTGCAGGCCCGGCGACACGCCGCGGCAATCGGCCAGGGCCGCGCGCGCGCCGGCCCAATCCTGGGCGCGGTAGCAGCGCAGCATCTCCCCGTGCCGCCCGGCCAGCGCACCATGTTCCGGCGACGCGGCCAAAGCCGGGTCGCCGAGCAGCGCGAAGATCCGGACCGCCTCCTTCTTGCCCTTCACCGCGATGCGGTCGAGCTCCAGCACAGCCCAATCCGGCACGCAGGCGCGTGTCGTCTCGCCGATCACGATGTCGACGCCATAGGTCTTGGATTGGCCTTCGAGCCGCGAGGCCAGGTTGACGGCGTCGCCCAGGACGGAATAGTCGAAGCGACGCTCCGACCCCATATTGCCGACCACGCAATCTCCGGAATTGAGCCCGATGCCGATCCTGAGCGGATGGTGCGGCCGCCCGCTCGCCTCTGCGTCCGCCCGCAGGTCCCGGTTCACATCCTCCAGCGCGGCCATCATGGCGCGTGCGCTTTCGCAGGCATGCTCGGCATGCGCGGGATCGTCGAGCGGCGCATTCCAGAAGGCCATGACGCAATCGCCCATATATTTGTCGATGGTGCCGCGCCGAGCCAGGATGACGTCGGTCATCGGCGTGAGGAACCGGTTGATCAGCTGGGTCAGGCCCTGCGGGTCCGCCTTGAATCCTTCCGAAATCGTGGTGAAACCGCGGATATCGGCGAACAGCAGCGTCATGTTGCGGGTCTCGCCACCGAGCCTCACGCGCTCGGGATGCTCCGCCAGGATGTCGACGAGCGCCGGCGCCATATAGCGCCCGAAGGTCGCGCGCACCTGCCGCCCCGCCCGGTCGACGACCCAATAGCGATAGAACAGCGGCAGCGCCGCCGCGGCGGCCAACGCGGTCAGCGGCGCGACCATCGGCAGCCAGACGCCGCGGCCGAACGCGACTTGCGCGGCGGCGAACCAGGCGAGCAGCGGCAGGACGCCGGCAAGCAGCGCCAGCCGCGTCGCCAACAGGCCGACCGCCAGGCCGGTGAGCGCGGCCATCAGGAGAACCGCCGCCGTTGCCGCGAGCGTCGTGATCGGGTCGTCCACATCGCTGATGAAGTCGCTGTGCAGGATGGTCGCAATGATATTGCCCATGCGCTCGACGCCCGGAAGCGGGGTATTGCCGAACGGCGACGCGGCCGAATCCGGATTGCCCAGGAACGAACCGCCGATCAGCACGATCCGCCCCTCGAATGCCGAGGCCGGCACCCGGCCGGCGATCAGGTCGGCGAAGGAAAAGGTCGTGAAGGTGCCGCGCGGGCCGTGATAATCGATCAGGTAGCGCATTGCCCGATCGGTCGGGATCGCGATCCTGCCCAAGGTCACCCCGCTGCCCGGCGCAAGGCTGACGTCCGGCCAGGGTACGGCGAGATAGGCAGCGGCCGCGCGGATCGGCATCGACGGCAGGAAATCGGCGCTGAACGGAATGGCGGCATAGTCATAGCGCGGCGCGCCGTCCAGATCGTAGGCGAGCTCGACCTCGCCTATGCCGGCCGCGGCCGTGGCCAACGTCTCGATCGGCGGAACCACCGCCGTCGGCCTCAGCGGGAAAACCGGCTCGACCGGGCTCTTGCCGAACTTCGCATAGGCCGAAGCCTCCAGCGCCTCCGGTTCGTTCCCGGTTTCGCCGCGAAAGATGAAACCGACCGGCAGCAGCACATTGCCCGCTGCGCGGATCGCCGTGGCGAAGGCGCTGTCGGGATCGGAGCCTGCCAGCCGCTGCAGGGCGGCGCGGGCCGTCCCGTCCACCGCCCCGCCCGTCGCCGCCGCGCCGGCTGCAGCGCGTTCGTCGGGTGAAACGACAGAGGGCTCGGGTTCGGGGAACAGGATGTCGAATACGATCACCTTGGCGCCGGCGGATTTGAGCGCCGTCACCGCGCGGGCGTAGAGCTGCCGGCTGAGCGGCCAGCGTCCGAGCTCGGCCAGGCTATGGTCGTCGACCACCACGATGGCGATCGCGGGATCGGCCGGCATCGGCCCGCGCAGCCGGAACCGCAGGTCGAACGACGCCGTCTCCAGCCCGCGCAGCACGGTGCTGTTGCCGGCAAGGCCGGACGCGATCAGGACGCCGGCCGCGACAGCTACGGCCAGCCCGACCTCGCGCAGAGGGAAGCGCCGCGCCATGGGCGGTGTCCCGCGCCGCCGTTACGGCAGGTCGGTGCGGCTGATGACGTCCTCGAATTCCGACTTCTGCCACACCCTGGGCGGCACCGGGTCCTTGCCGGCCTCGACGCGCGCGCCCCAGCGGGCCGGGATATCGACCGACCGGTCCGTCGCCCGGCTGGCGAGCGACACCACGCCTTTCAGCACGCCGACCTGTGTCGAGCCCGCATCGGTCCGGATGAACCAGTCGGTCGAGCGCACCGCCGCGACGCCGGTCGCCGTGTCGACCTCGAACTGCGACGGCTTGGACATCTTGGACACCACCGCGCGCAACAGGCCGGACAGCAGGGAGAATTTCGCCGTCCGGCTTTCGCTGCCATTCGCCGCGAAGGCCTCGATCTTGAGCGTCGTGCCGGCAGCGGCGGTGACGATCGAGCCGTCAGTCATTTGCAGTCGAACCTTGGCGTTGTCCGCGACCTCCAGCTGGTCGCCGACATGGACCTTGTCGCCGACCTTGATCGGCGTGCGCTGGCTGCCCGATGCGACGAAGCTCTCTCCCGCCATGGCCAGTACCGTTCCCGCCTCTTCGGCGGCGAACGCCGGCACAGCCGTGCCGGCCAGCAGGAAGGCGGCAACCAGTCCAATCGCCCTGATCAGCATCCACGCGCTCCCTCGGTTCCTGTCCGACGCCCGGATCCCGGCGGCGCGGCCACTATCCTTACTCCCACGGGCATTGGGAGACCATTCGAAAGAGTCTCCCACGATCCCAAACCGTCACGACCTGACGACTGTTCACGACGTCGCGGTTGGGTGGGCTGAATTTCACGTTGCCAGACACCCCCGAAACCCTAAACCTCCTCCATCGCCAGGCTCGGATCGCCGGGCGCCGTTGCCCAGGCGAGTTCCACCAGGGTCACGATCCGTCGGCCGACGCCGTCGATCTGGCAGACGATGAGGCCCTGTTCCTCGATATAGGCCAGCAGGCGCCGGGCGCGGCCCAGCGAGTGGGTGCCGTAGGCGCGGGCGATGGCGGCGTCGCTGGGGCAGGGCAGGGCGTCCTTGGCGGCGCGGGCGATCATCAGGAAGACGCCGCGCAGGTCTTCGGGGAGCGCAGCGGCGCGGGCCGAGACGTCCTGCCAGGCGTCGTCCTCCGCCATGTCGGTGGTCAGGCCGGCGCGGGCCAGGGTCAGCATGCGGCGGAAATCGTTGAGGTCCGGCACGGCGGAGCCCAGCCCCTCGATCCGGCAGCGCACGACGAATTCCTGATACACTACGCCGACGGCGCGGAAGCCGGCATCGGGCTCGGCCAGGATGGCGGTGAGGATCCGGTCCAGCCGGGCCCGCCGCTCGGCCTGCGCCTCGGCGCTGGGCGGCGGCTCCATGGCGTCGGGGCGCATTTCCAGCGTGGCGGATTTCGCCGCCATCAGCTGGCCGAGGTCCGGCGTCGGCGGCCGCGGGCGCTGCGGGCGGGCCGCGACCGGCGGCAGGGCCGCCAGGATAACAGCCTCAGCGTCCTCCAGCGCCGCCTCCGGCATGGGCAGCAGCCCGGGGATGATATTGCGCGCATGCGTGTCGGTCGGGCCGATGCGCAGGCTTAAGGGGCGGCGGGAGAGGGCAGGGCCCAGCGCCATGAACTGCCCGCGCTCCAGGTCGCGGAACGCCTCGGCCTGGCGCCGCTCCATGCCTAGCAGGTCGGCGGCGCGGGCCATGTCGATATCCAGGAAGGTGCGGCCCATCAGGAAATTGGAGGCCTCGGCCGCCACGTTCTTCGCCAGCTTGGCCAGCCGCTGGGTGGCGATCACCCCGGCCAGCCCGCGCTTGCGCCCGCGGCACATCAGGTTGGTCATGGAAGCGAGCGACAGCTTGCGCGCCTCGTCCGTCACCTCCCCGGCGACGGCCGGGGCGAACAGCTGCGCCTCGTCCACCACCACCAGCATCGGGTACCAAGGCGCGCGCGCCACCTCGAACAGCCCGGCGAGGAACGACGCCGCGCGCCGCATCTGGTTCTCGGCGTCCAGCCCCTCGAGATTGAGTACGGTGGAGACGCGATGGACGCGCGCCCGCTCACCCGCCGCCTGCAGCGCCTGGGCGGTGTGGATCTCGGCATCGATCACCAGATGGCCGAACCGCTCGGCCAGCGTCACAAAGTCGCCCTCGGGGTCGATGATGGTCTGCTGCACCCAGGGCGCGCTCTGCTCCAGCAGCCGGCGCAGCAGATGAGATTTGCCGGAGCCCGAATTGCCCTGCACCAGCAGCCGCGTCGCCAGCAGCTCCTCCAGGTCGAGGGCCGCCGGGGCGCCCGTCGCCGTATGTCCCATCTCGATCGCAACGGTCATGGCCCGACTCAGACGCTCCTTCCAGCAGACCGGCTTATCAACCCGGCCGCACCCCGTCGAGCGCCCTGGTGGGCGGTTGCCACGAAAGTAGAATTCGGGTGGCGCGCCTAAATCCACAATGCAAATCGTCCAATAGGTAGAATTACCCGCCCCCTTGATTTAGAGGGCGGACTCTGTTCGATAATAGACGCAACGAACCGGGGTGAACCCGGACACCCCGATAATAAGAAACCGATAATCAATCCCCGGGGAGCTTCGGCTTCCGGACTCGCAGGGATGTTGTGGATGTTGCGCACGATCGCGACGATTGGTTTTTTTTGCGCCGCCTCAGCGGCTTGGGCCTCCGATCAGCCGCTCTATGAGCCGGCGCCCGGCTGGGTGAAGCCGTTCGAGATTCCGAAACCGGCCGCGTCCGACGCCGGCGGCACGACGCGCGTGCTGCTGGAGGACTCGCAGGACAAGTTCGTCGCCGACGGGCTCGACAGCTATTGGGAGCGGGCGGAGCGGATCGAGACGCCGCAGGGCCTGTCCAGCATGGGCAACATCGCCTTCGACTGGAATCCCGATACCGAAACCCTCTTGATCCACCGCGTCCGCATCATCCGTGACGGCAAGGCGATCGACCTCTTGGCCGGCGGCCAGAAATTCATCGTGCTGCGGCGTGAGAACCGGCTTGAGGAGGCGATGCTGGACGGCACGCTCACCGCCGCGCTCCAGCCCGAGGGGCTCCAGGTCGGGGATATCCTCGACATTGCCATCGGCTATCGCAGCCGCGATCCGATCCAGAAGGGCCGGTCGGACCGCATCCTCACTCTGCCGACGTCGCCGACCGACGTCTTCGCCATCCGCGAGATCTGGCCGGCCGGCGAGACGCCACATTGGCGGGTGACCGAGGGCTTCGACCAGCCCAAGGTCGTGACCACCGCCGACGGCACCGAGCTGTCGATCACCATGAAGGACGCGCTGCGCGCCAAGGCGCCGCGCCAGGCCCCCAGCCGCTTCTCCCATCCCGGCATGTTCGAGATCAGCGAGGTCGGCGACTGGGCCCAGGTCTCTGCCCTGATGGCGCCGTTCTACGACAAGGCCTCGACCCTGAAGCCGGACTCGCCGCTGCGTGCCGAGGCGGCGAAGATCAAGGCTGCGTCGAAGGATCCCAAGGTCCAGGCCGGCATGGCGCTGAGGCTGGTCGAGGACCAGGTGCGCTATCTCTTCCTCGGGATGAACAATGGCGGGCTGATCCCGGCGGCGGCGGACCTCAACTGGTCGCGCCGCTTCGGCGACTGCAAGGGCAAGACCGTGCTGCTGCTGGCGCTGCTGCGCGAGCTCGGCATCAAGGCCGAGCCTGCCCTGGTCGACACCATCTCGGGCGACGACCTCGACACCCGTCCGCCGATGGTGACGGCGTTCGACCATGTGATCGTGCGGGCCGAGATCGGCGGCAAGACCTATTGGCTGGACGGCACCCGCTCAGGCGACCGTTCGCTCGACGCGCTGCCGGTGCCCAATTATCACTGGGCGCTGCCGGTCCGCACGGCGGGCGCGGCGCTGGAGAGACTGTCGCCTGAGCCGTTCGAGCGGCCCGAGGAGTTGACGCACCTGACGCTCGACGCCTCGGCCGGGCTCGACAAGCCGGCGGCCGCCCATGTCGAGTATGTCATGCGCGGCGACACGGCGCTGTCCTACAAGGCGAAGCTGGCCGACATGGACGGGGACGAGGCCGATTCCTATCTGCGCGATTATTGGCGCAAGGAATATGACTGGATCGAGGTGTCCAAGGTCGATGCCGTTTATGACGAGAAGACCGGGGAGGAGCGCGTGACCATGGACGGCACGGCCCGGATGTCGTGGAAGGGTGACGGCGGCGCGCTGGGCCGGCATTACGAGGCCGACGGCGCGGTGCTCGGCTGGAAGCCCAACTACCGCCGCGATCCGGGG
>DATBAZ010000197.1:0-1767 GCA_036271255.1 Alphaproteobacteria bacterium | reverse complement strand
GCTTCAGCGCCGCCTGCGCATCGCGTCACTCTGGCGCATAGCTTAAGCGCCGGCCACCGGGAACGGCACGACTTCGCCTCTCTCGCTCTCGGCCGCCTGCATGCCGTAGAGACGGCTATAGAGGCCGCCGGAGCGCATCAGCTCGGCATGGCTGCCGGTCTCGACCACGCGGCCCTTGTCCATGACATAGATCAGGTCGGCGCCGACCACGGTCGACAGGCGATGGGCGATCACCAGCACGGTGCGGCCCTGACCGAGCACGGAGAGCGCCTCCTGAACCACCCGTTCGGATTCGGCATCCAGCGACGAGGTCGCCTCGTCCAGCAGCAATATCGGGGCGCCGCGCAGGAGCGCGCGGGCGATGGCGATACGCTGGCGCTGCCCGCCCGAGAGCTTGACTCCGTTCTCGCCGACGCGCGTCTCGTAGCCTTCTGGCAGCGCGCCGATAAATCCGGCAGCCGCTGCGCCTTCCGCCGCCGCGATAATCTCGGCCTCACTGGCGCCGGGCTTGCCGTAGGCGATATTGGCCCGGATGGTGTCGTCGAACAGCGCCACTTCCTGGCTGACGAGCGCCATCTGGCTCCGCAGGCTCTTCAAGGTCACGCCGCGCACATCCTGCCCGTCGACCAGCACCGCCCCCCCGTCCGGGTCTGCATCGTAGAAGCGCGGGATGAGGCTCAGCACCGTCGACTTGCCGGCGCCGGATGGGCCGACCAGGGCCACGGTCTTGCCGGCCGGCACGTCGATCGTCACGCCCTCCAGCGCCGGCTTGCCGGTGCGGTAGGAGAAACGGACGTTGTCGAGGCGGATCGCAGGATTTCCGATCACCAGCTCGGCGGCGCCCTGCCGGTCCCTGATCGCCGGCGGGTCGTCCAGCACGCGGAACAGGCGGTCGGCCGCGGACAGGCCGCGCTGCATCACCGCGCTGGTCTTGGCCAGCCGCTTGATCGGCTCATAGGCCGACAGGAAGGCGAAGATGAAGGCCATCAGCGCACCGGTGGTGGTGCGCCCGGCGATCACCTCCCTGCCGCCATAGATGATCAGGCCGCAGATCGGAATCGCGCCCAGCAGTTCGTTGACCGGCTCGGAGATGGCGGAGATGCGGAAGCCCTTGTGGGACAGCATGAACAGCCGCTGGATGGTGTCGCCGACCCGCCGCTTCTCATAGCCCTCCATGCCGTACGCCTTGATGTGGCGGACATTCTGGAAGGTCTGGTTGAGCAGATGGGCGAACTGGCCGCGCTCGACCTGGGTCGAGTTCGACACGCGCCGCATCCGCTTGCCGCGCCGCCCGACCCAGATGCCGGCCAGCGGGAAGACGATCACGCTGGCCACCGACAGCCGCCAGTCCATCCAGAACATCACGCCGATCAGCCCGACCAGCCTGAGCGTGTTGGTGCCCGAATTCGTCATCGATTCGACGATGGCGTAGCGCATCTCCTCGACATCGTTGGTGAGGCGGGAGATCAGCTCGCCCGCCGGATGCTCGTGGAAGAAAGCGAGATCGGCGTCGATCAGATGGGAGAGGCTGTCGCGCTGTATGTCGGTGACCACCCCCTGCCCGATCCGGTTCAGGATGATGCTGGAGCCATAGGCGGCAAACCCGCCCAGCAGGAAGACGACGAAGACCACGCCGGCCAGCGGCAGAATCCACTCCGCCTGCTTCTTGGCGAAGATCTCGTCGAAGATATAGCGGATCAGCAATGCCTTGCCCGAGGTGGTGATCGAGGCCACCACCATCAGCGCCACAGCCACGGCAAGCTGCTT
>DATBAZ010000196.1:0-4027 GCA_036271255.1 Alphaproteobacteria bacterium | reverse complement strand
ATCGTGTCGCGCCGCATCGGCGTCTTGGCCGCCTGATCCTGGAAGCCGACCGCATTCACCTGCGCGACCGTGCCATGACGGTACAGCAGCGTGACCACGCCGACGGCATCGCCCTTGTCGACCGCGGCCTGCATCGCGGCGGTCACCGCCTTCAGGCCGTCGGGCGAAAACCCGCCCGGCCCCGGCTTCGCCAGCGCCGCACCCGGTATTGCCGTGCCGATCAAAATCGCGCCTCCCGCTTTCACGCCCCCGTCAAGCAACCGCCGGCGGCTTAGGCCGCCTTTGTAGAGCGCCATTGTCCCTCCCCTTGATGTCTTTGCAGCATTTGATAGGGGGAACGGAAAAGTGTCACGCGGAATCGAGGGCCTACTTCCCGGCTTCGAAATCTTCCTGGAGCAGGGCGAAGGTCAGGTGGTCGCGCCAGTCGCCGGCGATCTTGAGATAGAGCCGGGCATAGCCCTCACGCACGAAGCCTGCTTTTTCCAGCACCCGGCGGCTGGGGATGTTCTCCGGCAGGCAGGCCGCCTCGACACGGTGCAGGTTCAACTGGGTGAAGGCGAAACGGCTGATCAGCTTGACCGCCTCGGTGATATAGCCGCGCCCCTGGAACGGTTCGCCCACCCAGTAACCCAGTGTGCCGATCTGGGCGACACCGCGTTTCACCTGGGTCAGGCCGATGCCGCCGACCAGGCAGCCGCGTTCCTTCTGGAACACATGGAAGCTGTAGCCCTCGTCGGTCTTCCATTCGGTGGCGAGGCGCCGAACCCGGCGCAGATAGGCGCTTTCGTTCAAGGCGTCGGGCGGCCAAGTGGGTTCCCATGGGGTCAGGAAATAGCGGCTGTCGGCGCGCAGTTCCGCCCAGGCGGACCATTCGTCCGTCTGCGGTGGGCGCAGAAACACCGCCGATCCGTCAAGGCGGCTGGCGGCGGGTGGGTTGCTGCTGGTGCGGGTGAGCCTGATCATTCAGCCGGCCGGTGGTTCAGGTAAATCGGCGCACGGTCTGGTCGAACGGTTCCAGGGCGCCCAGGGCGCCCATCGCCGCGATCGTCGGCTTGGAATTGAAGAGCTTGCCAGCCGCCCGGCGCAATGCGCCGACATCGATCTCATCGATCTTCGCGATGACTTCCCGGGTCGGAATCGGACGGCCGAACAGCAGCATGTGCTGGCCCAACTGCTCCGCCCGGGACATGGTGCTTTCCAGCGACATCAGCATGCCGGCCTTGATCTGCGCCTTGGCCCGGCCGATCTCGCCCTCGTCGATCTTGTCGATCGCACCCAGCAACTGGTCGCACACGACGGGAACCAGCTCAACGATCTCAGACGGGCCGGTGCCGGCATAGACGCCGAACAACCCGCCGTCGCGATAGGCCGAGGCGAAGGTATAGATCGAATAGACCAGCCCGCGCTTTTCCCGCACCTCCTGGAACAGGCGGGACGACATGCCGCCGCCCAGAACCGTCGACAGGACGGATTGCGCGTAATAGTCCGCGTCGGTGATCGCGGCGCCCTTGAAGCCCAACAGGAAATGGAGCTGCTCCAGATCCTGTTCTTCGCGGAAATCGCCGCCCTGATAGTCGGTCGGCAGCGCCACCGGCGGGGTGCCGACCGGCAGTTTGTCGAACACCTCCAGCGCCTGGGCCACCAGCCGGTCGTGATCGACCGCGCCGGCCGCCGTCAGCACCAGCTCACCCGGCGTGTAGTGTGTGCCCAGATATCCGGTCAGCGCGCCGCGTGACATCAGCGACACGGTGTCGGGCGTGCCCAGAACCGGACGGCCCATCGGCTGGCCGGGAAAGGCCGCGCCCTGGAAATGATCGAAGATGATGTCGTCGGGCGTATCGTTCGCCTGCCCGATTTCCTGCAGCACGACCGAGCGTTCGCGGCCCAGTTCGGTTTCGTCGAAGGTCGAATGCTGCAGCAGGTCGGCGACGACATCGACCGCGAGCGCGACGTCCTCCTTCAGGACGCGGGCGTAATAGGCGGTGTTTTCCCGCGCGGTATAGGCGTTCATCTGCCCGCCGACCGCCTCGATCTCTTCGGCGATGGCCTGAGCGGTACGCCGCTCCGTGCCCTTGAACAGCATGTGCTCCAGCAGATGGGCGACGCCGTTCTCAGACTCGGTTTCGTTGCGTGCGCCGCAATTCGTCCAGATGCCGACCGTCGCGCTTTCGACCGACGGCATCGTGTCGGTCGCGACACGCAGTCCGTTCGGCAGGGTGGTGATGCGAATGCTGTTGGAAGGAGCGCTGCCGGGGGCGGTATCGTTATGAAGTTTCATGGACGAACTATAGACCGGCCCCGCGCAATTTGACCATGACTTGCAACGGTACCAGCCCCCCGCTTTGGCGAGGGCTGAATTAGGGCTGCCAAGCCTCCAGCCGCCGGATCGCCTCGGCGATGTCTTCCGTGGCGCCGGCATAGCCGATGCGGATGTAGCGGTGGCCGTCGACAGTGTCGAAATCGATTCCCGGCGTCACCGCCACGCCGGTTTCGCGCAGCATCTTGTGCGCCAGCGTGACGCTGTCGGGCCAGGCGTCAGGCAGGCGAGCATAGATATAGAACGCGCCGTCCGGGGAGGCCGGAACGTCGATGCCCAGGCGCGGCAGCGCGTCCAGCAGCAAGGCGCGATTTGCGGCATAGCGCGCGACATTGACCTCAAGCTCCTCGGTCGCGTCGAACGCGGCCTGCGCGGCGTGCTGCGACAAAGACGGCGGCGAAATATAAAGATTCTGCGCCAGGCATTCGACCTGCCGGAGCATCTTTTCCGGCACGATCATCCAGCCCAGCCGCCAGCCGGTCATCGAGTAGTATTTCGAGAAACCGTTCAGAACGATCGCCTCATCCGACACCTCAAGCGCGGTCGTAGCAGCACCGGTATATGTCAGGCCGTGATAGATCTCGTCGGCGACCAGCGGCACATCCGCCGTCTTGCACCAGCCCGCGATCTCGGCCAGCCGATCCTTCGGCAACACCACGCCGGTCGGGTTGGCCGGGCTGGCGACCAGGAGCAGGTCGAGCGGCCGGTTGAGGCTGTTCAGGGTGGCGAGCGTCGGCTGGAAGCCGTCTTCGGCCCGACAGGCGATCTCCACCGGCTCCATGCCCAGCGCCAGCGCGATATTGCGGTAACAGGGGTAACTGGGCCGCGCCATGCCTATGCGGCCGCCGGGCGCGGTCAGCGCCAGAAAGGCGAGCATCAAGCCGGCCGAACTGCCGGTCGTCGCCACGACCCGCGCCGGGTCGATCTTCAGCCCATGTTTCCGGCCGTAATAATCCGCGATCCGCGCACGCAGCGCGGGCAGGCCCAGCGCCTCCGTATAGCCCAGCGTATCGGCGCACAGCGCCCGCGCCGCCGCATCCTTCACCAGCTGCGGTGCGCCGGTCGACGGCTGCCCGGTTTCCAGATGGATCACCGAATGCCCGGCGGCGGCCAGCGCGTTGGCCTCGCGCATCATGTCCATCGCGACGAAAGACGGGATCGTGGCAGGGATCGGCCGGTAATGAACGTTTATGGCTTCAGGCATCTAAATCACTTATGATCGCTTGGGCTGGCGTTTCGCCATACCATGTTTATCGGAAGTCATACCGCCCCGAGGCAAGATTGGCATCCTATCCTAAGTCACGCGCCCTTTGGCGTCGCACCGCGCTGGCGGCAACTGTCGCCCTGGCCCCCTTCATCGCCGTTCCGGGCGCGCATGCGCAAGACATCCCGCAACTGTTCAGTGACACCGAGGTCGAACAGGATCTCAGGACCATGTGCACGCCGATCTGGATCGCGGCCGGGCTGAAGCCGGAAGACATCCATCTGGTGCTGGTCAACAGCCCGGAGCTGAACGCCTTCGTCGCCGGCGGGCAGAATATCTTCATGTATACCGGCACGCTGGAGAAATCGGACAACCCGCTGCAGGTCGTCGGCGTCGTGGCGCACGAAACCGGCCACATCGCCGGCGGCCATCTCGTGCGCAGCGACGAGAATATGGAGAACGCCTCCTACACGATGCTGCTGGCGACGATCCTGGCCGGCGCCGCC
>DATBAZ010000195.1:0-28770 GCA_036271255.1 Alphaproteobacteria bacterium | reverse complement strand
CGCCGACCAGCTCCAGTGCCCGCTCGGCGTCGCGATAGTCGGCCTTCGCGGGCCACAGCCGGCCCCAGCGATGGCCGTTGGCGGCGCTGACCACGAAGTCGCGTCCCGAAAGGCGGAAATCGCCGATCGGCGAGCGCAGCTGCGGCATATAGCCGACCGCAGGATTGCCGCGCTGGACCGGCGCGCCGAGCACGCGGATCGCTCCGGCGGCGACAGGCGCCAATCCCAGCAGGGCGCGGATCAGGGTCGTCTTGCCGGCGCCGTTGGGGCCGAGCATGCCGATGAACTCGCCGTCGGCGATCTGGAAGGTGACGTCGGACAGGATCTGGCGCCCGCCGATCGCCAAGGTGACGCCATCGAGCGACACCGCGGTCATTTGGAGAGCGCCTTATCGAGCGCGTCGAGCTGGGCCAGCATCCAATCCTGGTAATGCATGCCCGCGGGCTCGGTCTCGCTGATGCCGACCACGGGAATCCCGGCCTGCTCGGCGATCCGCCGCATGCGCTGCGGCATGGTTCCGGTCGTCTGGACGTTATAGAGCAGCACCTTGACCTTGTGCGCCTTCAAATCGTCCTCGAACGCGGCGACGTCGCTGGCGCTTGGCTCGGTATCGTTCATCACAGCGCGCTGGAAGGCGGCGTTGCGCACATCGAGCCCGATCTGGCGAGCCATGTAATCGAACACCGGCTCGGTCGCGGTGACCGGGGTGCCGGTATATCTGGCCCTGAGCGCCGCCACCCGGTCGGTCAGCACCTGCATCGTCTTGTCGAAAGCGGTGTTGCGTCCCTGATAGTCGGTCCCACCCGGATCGGCGGCTGCGAAGGCGGCGGTCATGGCGTCGGCCAGGTCCATGATCAGGTTCGGGTCATACCAAAGGTGCGGATTGCCGTCGGACGGCGTCTTCAGGAACGTCTCCGCGACGATGGCGTCGCGCGGCCCCTGCCCCGGAACCGACAGCAGCTTGGCCATCCACGGATCGTAGCCAGCACCGTTGGCGATCACGAACCTGGCCCCGGCGACCGCGCGCGCCGCCGAAGCGCCGGCCTCGAACAGATGCGGGTCCTGGGCAGGGTTGGAGAGGATGCTGGTGACCGAAACCCGGTCCCCGCCCATCTGCTGGGCGATGTCGCCATAGACGCTCTCAGCCGCGACGACGTTCAGCGGCGCAGCCGAGGCCACGCCGACAAGCGCGAATAGGAAAAGAACGATACCCAGCCCGAAGGCCCGGATCGGCGCAATGAAATCGGCCACGTCTCGAAACTCAGGTAAAGCGGCCGGGAATCCCTCAGCCACCGGCCCGCCGTAAGCCGATGGTTATATTGTCCGCATGCTAGCGAAGAGCAAGCGGGCGTGCAACGCGACTAGAGCCACATATTCCGTCAAAGCGGCGGCCAGGGTATCAATCAGTGCAACACTCAAAGGGGAAGACGAAGATGGATCTGCAGAGCCTGATCGACCAGCACGACATCACCATCGGCCTCGGCCGGTTCGCGCGCATCCTGGATGGGCGGGAGTGGGATGGGGTCAGCGACGTGTTCGCCGACGACGTGACGTTCAATTACGGCGACGGGCAGGAGCAGAAGGGCATCGCGGCGATGACCGAACAGTTCTCACGCTTTCTCGACGCCTGCGGGCCGTCGCAGCATCTGCTGGGCAGCATCCAGGTGACTGTCGATCGCGACAAGGGCCTCAGCCGCGCCTATGTCCAGGCCCGGCACCAGGGCAAGGGCGACAAGGCACATCTGTATCTGGATTCGAACGGGGAATATATCGACCGGTGGGAACGCCGGCCCGAGGGCTGGCGGATCGTCCGCCGCGACGTCGACTGGCACATGAACATGGGCGACTTTTCGGTGCTGGGCGCCACGCCTTAAAGCCTTTGGGCCCTAATAGCTGCCCTGGTCGACCTCGGCCAGACGACGCGCCATCGACCGCTTGCCCGCCAGCAGGATCAGGATGGCGATCACCATCGACACCGTGCCGACCAGCGCGATCGACCAGCCGACGGCGCTGTCGCGGTGGAACAGATGGTCGGTGCAGGCAGCGATGGCGGTGGGTCCGATGCCCAGCCCGATCATGTTGGTGAAGAACAGATAGGTGGCTGAGACCTGGCCGCGCATCCGCGGCGGCGTCACCGTCTGCAGGGTCGCGATATTCACCCCGGCCCAGGTCAGCGAGAAGAAGCCCTGCAGCGCGACCAAAACCAATGACAGCCACGGCACCGGCATGACTGTGCCCAGCGAGGCGGTCACGACCATGCCTATTGCATAGGGGATGCCGGTGGCCGACAGCGCATCGCGGCGGCCACGCTGCACCATCCGGTCGGCGAACCAGCCGCAGGCGACACTGCCTGCAACGCCCATGACCAGGATCGAACTGCCCAGGAACATCCCGGCCTGCGACGCCGAGAAACCGTGGACCCGCTGAAGATAGGCCGCCAGCCAGGCATTGCCGCCATAGCCGTAGATGGCAAAGCAGCCGAGGCTTACCGCCAGGTTGGCATAGACTGGAAGGTGCCGGCCCATATAGGCCAGCACCGTGCCGAAGCTGGGCTGCTCGTCGGCGGTCTTCAGCAGCCGCGCCGGCGTCTCGCGCACGATCAGCAGGGTCAGTAAGGCCAGGATCAGGCCCGGCAGCCCGACGATCAGGAACACGGTCTGCCATGGCTTGGTGACGCCCACCAGCGGCAGGTCAACCGGGCCGACGGCCGAGATCGCGTCGATCACCGCCCCGCCGATCATCAGCGCCAGGCCCGAGCCAATCGGGATGCCGAGGGTAAAGACCGACAGCGGCCGCGCCCGCCGCTCGGGCGGGAACAGCTCGGAGATGAGCGCGTATGAGCAAGGTGACAAGGTCGCCTCGCCGATGCCCACCCCGACACGCGACGCGAACAGCCGCCAGAAGCTGTTGGCGACACCGCAGCTCGCCGTCATCACCGACCACAGCGCGACGCCGCCGGCGATCAGCCAGCGCCGGCTCCAGCGATCCGCCAGCCAGCCGAGCGGAATACCGGTGGTGGTGTAGAGGATGACGAAGGAAAGGCCGGCCAGATAGGAATATTCCGTGTCGGTCAGATGCAGGTCGGCGCGGATCGGCTTGACCAGCAGGGAGAGGATCGTGCGGTCGATGAAGCTGGAGGTCAGTAGCACCATCAGGAAGAGGACGACGAACCACGGGTAGGTGGTGCTATGCGGGCGTGTTCGTTCGGTTGCAGGGAGTTCCGTCGCCAGACTCATCGCCTCCCCCCTTGAGGGGGAGGTCGGCGCGCAGCGCCGGGTGGGGGGTAATATCTCCACTCGATCGGTGTCAGCGAGAAGGCGGCGGCATCACCCCCCACCCGTCGACGCGAAGCGTCGCCGACCTCCCCCTCAAGGGGGGAGGCGAGGACGAGAGCGAAGTCGATAAAAGACACCTAAACGATCGCCACCGTCTGTGTCAGCGATGTGCCGAAGCTGTGGACCACCGCGGCATGCAGGCCGCCAGTGCCGCCGCAGACCATGACGACCACGTCCTTCGGCTCCGGCGTCAGATAGACCCGGCCGTCGGGACGGATGCGCTGCTGGTCCTCAAGCTGCTCGAGATGCTTGGGCGTGAACCAGTCGGTGGGCTGGCTGGCGTTCTTCCACAGCACCTCCTGCACGTCGTCGATATCCTTCATCTCCTTGCCGATGATATCGGCGCAGATCGGGTTGATGGCGACGAGGACCTCGCAGAACGGGACGGCGGGCGAGAAGCCGTTGGTGCCGACATAGGCGGCCGAGCGGCCGATCATCTCCAGGAACTCCACCGGCTTTTGCGAGGTGGTGTCGAGGATATTCATGGTGCCCATGCCGCCGAAGGTGGTGACGGCGTCGCCCTTGATCCCGGCCCGGCGCTCGGCGAGCGGCGCCCAGGGCGAGCGTTCCTCCCACTCCGCGACGCACAGGCTGGAGATACGGGCCGGCGAACCGAACGTGCTTTGCGAGGTCACGCCGACGACCTGGCCGGCGACATTGCGCATGATGAGCCGCAACGCCCGGCCGATGGCGGCGGCGGAACTGGCCGCACCGCCGAAGCAGCCATGCTTGAACGGGATGCCGAGCGTGTGGCGGATCGGCCCGTTGATGAACATCGCCGGCGCAACCGAGGCGGTGGTCGCGTTCATGCCGTAGAGCTCGAAATCCGGCTCGGCGACGGCCTCGACGGCGGCGATCAGCAGCGGCAATGATTCCGGCGGGGCGCCGGCCATCACCGCATTGATGACGATCTTCTCGACGGTGCATTCCGCCCGCATCGGCGGCAGATGGGCGATCACCTCATCGGGGTAGCGGTTATTCATCGACAGGAACGTGCGCACCCGCGTCTCAGTCGGCGGCACCAGCGGCAGCCCGTCGCCCCAGCCCTGCTCCATGGCGAACTGGGTGAAGCCGACGACGTCGAGCTCCGATTCATGCCGGGTCGAGGCCAGCCAGTCGATCTCGCAGCCGTCGGGGCCGCAATCGCGGCTGACGATCTGCTTCGGCGGTGCCGAGACCTTGGCGTGACTGGGCGCGATGGTGACGATGCTCATGCCGCGACTTTCTCCGCGCTTTTTTCGGCGCCCATGGTCACCAGCAGCCGGGCGAAATGCTCGCGCCCTACGGGATCGACTTGCTCGCGGAACTTCTCGTTCAGCGGATAGGGCAGGACATGGACGCGCAAGCCCGAGCGGCCGCCGCGCTTGGCGATGGTCTTGGCGAATTCCTCGAAATTGGCAGTGGCGACAGCGACTGTCGGCAGACCCGCGGCGGCGGCCTGCAGTGAATCATGCACGGTCCAGCCGGTGCAGGAACCGCAATTGGCGAGGCCGACGACGGCGATGTCGATCTCGGACAGGAAGGCCTTGAGACCCGCCGCCATCCGCTCGCCCTCTTCGCCCGAACGGCCGCAGGAGCGCCAGAACTTCACATCGGCAGCCCCGGCCTTCTTGAACTCCTCGGCCCACAGCTCGCTGATCCAGTCCCAGGACCGCCACATCTGGTCGACGCGGATGCCGATCACCTTTCCGGCCAGCGGGCCCGCGTCAGGCCCGGGCGACGTGATGTCGTCCGCGCGCGCGGTTGTCGGGTCCAGAACGATTCCCTTGGCCATGTCCGCCTCCTCCCACTCGGGCGATCACGCCCTTATGTGAGTCAGCATAACGTCGGGATGTCGCCTAAGCCAACCGCTTTTGGGCGAACGATGCGTTCGGCCACACTTTCTCATTTCGTCATGGCCGGGCTTGACCCGGCCATCCACGCGGAACGACCGGGAACCGAATGCCGCCCTTTAACGCGAACGGCACCCCGTGGATGCCCGGGTCAAGCCCGGGCATGACGAGCCAGTTGAGATGCTATTCGCTGTATGGCGTTAAATCGCCTCCAGCACCGTCGCGATGCCCTGGCCGCCGCCGATGCACTGGGTGGCCAGCGCGAAACGCTTGCCCTCGCGCTTCAAGAGCTGCGCTGCCTTGCCGGTGATGCGGGCGCCTGTCGCGCCGAGCGGGTGGCCGAGGGCGATGGCGCCGCCATCCAGGTTCACCCTGGAGCGATCGATGCCGAGCTCGCGCAGGCAGGCGACGGCCTGGCTGCCGAAGGCCTCATTGATCTCGACGATGTCGATATCGTCGATGGTGAGACCGGCGCGGGCCAGCGCCTTGCGCGTCGCCGGCACCGGGCCCATGCCCATGAATTCGGGCTCGCAGCCAGCGATGGCGGTGGCGCGGACGCGGGCCAGAGGGATCAGACCATGCTGGGCGGCAAACTCGGCCGACGTCACCAGCACCGCGGCGGCGCCGTCGGTCAGCGGCGAGGCGGTGCCTGCGGTGACAGTGCCGTCTCCGTGGAAGGCGGGCTTCAGCGCCGCCAGCCCTTCCAAGGTCGTCTGCGGACGCAGGCAGCCGTCGCGGTCGACGATGCCGTCGGACGTGATGACCGGGACGATCTCATCGATGAACCGGCCGGCCGCTTGGGCAGCAGCCGCCTTCATCTGGGATTCGTAGGCCAGCAGCTCCTGCTCGGAACGCGGCACGCCGTAATGGATGGATACATTCTCGGCCGTCTCGCCCATCGGGATATAGGCGTCGATGTCGAACTCGGCCTCAGGCCGGTCGCGGCGTTTGAATCGCGGGTTGGGGCTCGGGTTGAAGCCGCCCTGCGGCACGCGGGTCATCGATTCCACGCCGGCGCAGACGAAGGCCTCGCCGGCGCCGATGGCGATCTGCCCGGCGGCGATATGGATCGCCGACATCGACGAGCCGCAGAACCGGTTGATGGTCATGCCGCCGGCCTGGAGCGGCAACCCGGCCAGCAGAGAGGCGATGCGGGCGACATTGTTGCCCTGCTCGGCCTCCGGATAGGCGCAGCCCATCAGCACATCCTCGATCAGCTTCGGATCGATGCCGGTTTTCTCGACCAGCCCCTTGATGGCGACGGCCGCCAGATCGTCGGGCCGCACGCCGATCAGCGCGCCCTTCTTCGCGAAGTGGAACGGGGTCCGGACATAGCCGGCAATCACGGTCTCTTTCATGGCTGAAACCTCTCAGAAATCAGGCAATGCCCACTGGCAGGCTCTTTATATGATATATATAATATAATTATTCGTCACAACAAGCGGCCGATCCTGACATTGCGGTACGACAGCGAACATAAGGCCCGCACCCGCGCGCGGCTGCTGGATGAAGCGGCGGCGTCCATACGGGCGGTAGGCCCGGACGGGATCGGCGTGGCCGCGCTGATGGCCAAGGCCGGGCTGACCCATGGCGGCTTCTATGCTCATTTTAAATCGAAGGATGAGCTGATCGCCCAGGCAATCGCGCGCATGTTCGATGACAGCCGCGCCCTGTTCGTGTCCCGCACGGAGGGACGCACCCCAGCCGGTGGGCTGGCGAGCTATATCGACGCCTATCTGTCGGAAACGCACCGCGACCGGACGGGCCACGGCTGCCCCCTGCCCTGCCTGTCGGGCGACGTGGCCCGCATGCCGAAAGCCGCGCGCGAAAGTTTCGCCGCGGGCGCCGCGGAATTGACCGCACTGATTGCCGGATTGCTGGAGCGGATGGAGGTGGCCGACGCGGACCTGGCGGCGGCGTCCATCATCGCCGAAATGGTCGGCGCCATGGCGCTGGCCCGCGCCGTGCCCGACCGCGGCTGGTCGGGCCTGATACTCAAAGCCTCACGTGAGGCGCTGAAAGCGCGCCTCGGGTTGGCTCAGCCGGCGGTATCGTCCTCGGGCTCGCGCAGATAAGGCTCGACCTTGCCCTTGAGCTTGACCGTCATCGGCTTGCCGAACCGGTCCATCGTCTTGCCGACCGCGAGCCTGACCCAGCCCTCGCTGACGCAATATTCCTCGCAGTTGGTCTTCTCCGCCCCGTTGAAGCGAATGCCGACGCCGCGCTCCAGTAAAGCTGCGTCGTAATGGGGACTCTTGGGATCGGTCGAGAGACGGTCGGGCATGGTATCGGTCATGGCGGGCCTTCGGAGGCAAAGAAAAGCGTCGCGCTTGATAGCGTCCTGGGGCGCTTCTGCCAACAGAAGGAACTCCATCCATCATACCGATTGAAGTCAGGCTAGGTAGAATATACCTTTATAGGAACCTAGGAGCTAACATGCCGCTTAGCATTAAAGATCCCGATACAGAGCGCCTCGCCCGTGATTTGGCGCGCCGCACCGGCGAAAGCATCACAGTCGCTACCCGCAAAGCGCTTGAAGAGCGGTTGCGGCGGATCGGTAGCGTTCACGAGAAAGCGCGTTTGCTGGAAGATTTGGAGGAAATTCGCCTGCGGTGCGCTGCTCTTCCAATTGTCGACGACCGGAGCCCCGACGAAGTCATCGACTACGATGAGCACGGTCTTCCCCGCTGATGGTCATCGATAGCTCCGCCGTCGTCGCCATCTTCTTAAATGAACCGGACGCGAGGCTCCTGGAGCGTAGAATAGCCGACGATCCAGTTAGGCTGATCTCCGCAGGAACACTCGTCGAGACCGGGATACTGATCGAATCGAAAATGGGCGCCATCGGCGGGCGCGAATTGGACCTCTGGCTGCAGCGGGCAAAAGTCGAGATCGTGCCGGTCGACGAGGAGCAGGTCGAGTTCGCCCGGCGAGGCTGGCGGCGCTTCGGCAAAGGCCGTCATCCGGCCGGTCTCAATTACGGCGACTGCTTTTCCTACGCGCTTGCAGTCACACGCGACGAGCCGCTCCTTTTCAAGGGCAACGACTTTCTGAAAACCGACGTCAAGGTTTGCACTTAGGTCAGCTAGGCGTTGCCGGCACCACCGCGCCTATCCTGGTCAGCAGGCTCAGCCGGTCCCATTGGTCCCAGACCTCGACCGCCTTGCCGTCGGCGCAGCGCAGGATCGCCATGCCGGCGATGTCGATCTTCTGGCCGGTGGGCTGGGCGCCCATGCCCTCGCCGGTATGCGTCATGGTGGCGGTCCAGTGGCCGGCAGCGTAGTCGCCGGATTCGATCACGTTCAGCACCGTGAACCTGATGTCGGGAAAGGCCGTGACCAGCGTGTCGTACAGCGGCTGGAAACCGGCCGGCCCATGCACCGGCTGAGTATCCAGGCTGACGCTGTGGAACTTGGTGTGCTCGGCGACGAACTTCGCCATCAGGTCGGAACGCTTGTCGTTCCAGATCTCGGCGAACCAATTCCGGAAAATCTCGCTCGGCGTCATGGCAATCCCCCAGGGTTCTTCTTGGGAGGACTATAACCGCGAACGGGGCGGGACGCCCGGAATATCTCGTTTTACCGCGCCGGCCGCGTGTGCTGGGTCATGAAACGCTGCGGCCGGTGCTTGCGGCCGGCGCGCTGGCCTTCGCCGCCGGAATTGCCGGTGCCGAGCGGCTGGCCGAGCGGGATCAGCTGGTGCTTGGCCGGGCCGATCAGGTCGGCGCGGCCCATGCGACGGAGCGCATCGCGCAGCAGCGGCCAGTTCTCCGGGTCGTGATAGCGCAGGAAGGCCTTGTGCAGCCGGCGCTGGCGCAGGCCTTTGGCGGAGAACACAGCCTCCCCACCCACGCGGCGGATCGGGCGCAGCGGGTTCAGCTCGGTATGGTACATGGTCGAGGCCGGCGCCATCGGCGACGGCAGGAAAGTCTGCACCTGGTCGGCGCGGAAGCGATTCTTCTTCAGCCACAGCGCCAGATTCATCATGTCTTCATCGGTCGTGCCGGGATGGGCGGCGATGAAGTATGGGATCAGATACTGTTCCTTGCCCGCCTCTTTCGAAAACCGGTCGAACATCTCCTTGAACCGGTCATAGGCGCCCATGCCGGGCTTCATCATCTTGTCGAGCGGGCCTTGCTCGGTGTGCTCGGGCGCGACTTTCAGATAGCCGCCGACATGATGGGTCACCAGCTCTTTCACATATTCCGGGCTCTTGACCGCGAGGTCGTAGCGGAGGCCCGAGGCGATGTGGATTTTCTTCACACCCGGGATCGCCCGCGCCTTGCGATAGAGGCCGATCAGCGAGGAATGGTCGGTATTGAGGTTCTTGCACACGTCCGGGAAGACGCAGGACGGGCGGCGGCAGACCGTCTCGATCTCCTTACTCTTGCAGGCCAGCCGGTACATATTGGCCGTCGGCCCGCCGAGGTCCGAGATGATGCCGGTGAAGCCCGGCACCTTGTCCCGGATATCGGCGATCTCCTTGAGGATCGAGCCCTCGGAGCGGTTCTGGATGATCCGCCCCTCATGCTCGGTGATCGAGCAGAAGCTGCAGCCGCCGAAGCAGCCGCGCATGATGTTGACCGAGAAGCGGATCATGTCCCAGGCCGGGATCTTGGCCTCGCCATAGGACGGGTGCGGCGCCCGCGCATAAGGCAGATCGTAGACGCCGTCCATCTCGGGCGTGGTCAGCGGGATCGGCGGCGCGGTCAGCCAGACCTGCCTGTCGCCGTGGCGCTGGACCAGCGGGCGCGCATTCCCGGGATTGCTCTCCTGATGCAGAACGCGCGACGCGTGGGCATAGAGCACCTTGTCGTCCCTGACCCGGTCGAAAGCCGGCAGGCGCACAACCGTCCGCCCGGTGGGGTCCTTGGCGCGTTCGGCTGCCGCAGCCGCGAGAGCCGCCTCGTCGGGCTCACGGTCGGTCTCTTCGACCTCGGCCTTCTCGTCGACCAGGTCCGGCGTCACCACCGTCCACCCCTCGGGCACGGCATCCAGCATGTAGGAGACGCCGCGCACATCATGCATGTCGCGCGGGCTTTTGCCCTTGGCGATGCGGTGCGCCACCTCGACCAGGGCACGCTCGGCATTGCCGTAGATAAGCAGGTCGGCCTTGCTGTCGACCAGGACCGAGCGGCGGACCTTTTCCGACCAATGGTCGAACTGGGCGATCCGGCGCAGCGACGCCTCGATGCCGCCGATGACGATCGGCGCGTCGCGATATGCTTCGCGACAGCGCTGGCTGTAAACGATCACTGCCCGGTCGGGCCGGCGTCCGGCGGCGCCGTCGGGCGTATAGCTGTCGTCGCGCCGCACCCTGCGGTCCGAGGTGTAGTGGTTCACCATCGAATCCATGTTTCCGGCCGTGACACCGAAGAACAGGTTAGGCTTGCCCAGCGCCTTGAAGGGCTCGGCGCTGTTCCAGTCGGGCTGGGAGATGATGCCGACGCGGAAGCCCTGCGCCTCCAGCAGCCGGCCGATGATCGCCATGCCGAAGCTGGGATGATCGATATAGGCGTCGCCGGTAACGATGATGATGTCGCAGCTGTCCCAGCCCAGCGCATCCATCTCGTCGCGCGACATCGGCAGGAAGGGGGCCGTGCCGAATCGTTCGGCCCAGTATCTGCGGTAGGAGAAGAGGTTCTTGGGTTCGGTCATCATCACTCAAGGCCGGCAACGGCTGGATGTGCGGTTGTCGGTCGGCATGTAAAAGCGTCTGCCCGGCCCATTGCATGAGCGCGCGCCTACGATATTGTGATCTTCATACCATAACGGGAGGGGCTGTGTGAAAACCGTGCTGCTGCTGAGCCTAGCGCTGCTGGCCGGATGCGCAAAGCCACCGAGCGCAACAAGCTCGCCCGAAACAACACCGACACTAAATCTTTCACCGAATAGTGCGGGCTACATCTTCGTCCAAGAGGACAATTTAGTAGGCAATGCAACAGAGGCAGATCTACTGGCAAAACGCGGGCAGCCACTCGACAAGCTAACTAGCTCGGATGGCTCTACAATTTACGTTTATTATGCAATGGCCTTTAAAGCCAGCCGCTTGAGACCTGTGCTTGACCCTAACACAGAGGGATTGGGACCGCCCATACAGATGGATGGCCGTGACGGCATGATGCCTCTTAAAGTGCATTATTTTTTCTCGCGGGACGGCATTCTCCGCAATATAGAATTGGCAACGCCGCAGCTGGACCAACACTAGGGGCAAACAGTTAGCGAAATCCCTTTGCCGCCGCTGACTGGGACATCTGGAAGTAATTATGTGTGAACTGCTTGGCATGAGCGCCAGCGTGCCGACCGATATCTGCTTCAGCTTCACAGGCCTGATCCGCCGTGGCGGCCAGACCGGGCCGCATAAGGACGGCTGGGGCATCGCCTTCTATGACGGCAAGGGCTGCCGCACCTTCCACGACCCCG
The DNA here is from genome assembly GCA_036271255.1 of Alphaproteobacteria bacterium. GTDB lineage: Bacteria > Pseudomonadota > Alphaproteobacteria > BOG-932 > Roseiterribacteraceae > BOG-932. Next base: position 17,181 of record DATBAZ010000195.1, on the reverse strand, counting down.
CGGCCAGCGCCCATTCGCCGATCGCCGATTTCCTGCGCGGCCAGTCGATCAAGAGCGAGATAGTCATATCCCACATCCGCAAGGCCAATCGCGGCCGGGTGGCGATGGAGAATACCCATCCGTTCATGCGCGAGCTGTGGGGCCAGAACTGGGTCTTCGCCCATAACGGCCAGCTGCGCGGCATCAAGAAACTGCCGCTGGGCTTGTATCGGCCCATCGGCACGACCGACAGCGAGCATGCTTTCTGCTGGCTGCTCGGCAATTTGCGTGACCGGTGGGAAAAGCCGTCATCCAACAGGGCGCTGGAGGCGACGATCGCGGAACTGACGGCGGAGTTGGGCAGGCTCGGCATCTTCAACATGCTGCTCAGCAACAGCCGCTCGCTTTATTGCTTCCGCAGCACCAACCTGGTCTGGCTGACCCGCCGCGCGCCATTCCGTGCCGCGACCCTGGTCGACCAGGATCTGACCGTCGACTTCGCCAAGCACACCACCCCGACCGACGTCGTCACCATCGTCGCCACCCGCCCGCTGACCAGCGACGAAACCTGGCTGACACTGCCGAAGTCCGAGCTCGTCGTCTTCCGCGACGGCGAACTGATGCGCACGGGCTAGACCGATGTCCAAGCTGCCCGATTTCGAAGGCCTCGCGATATTCGCCAAGGTAGTCGAGGCGCGATCGTTCTCAGCCGCAGCGGAGCAACTCGGCATGTCGAAGGCGACAGTGTCGAAAGCGGTCAGCCGGGTGGAGGCCCGGCTGGGAGCGCGGCTGTTCAACCGCACGTCGCGGCGGCTGGCACTGACCGATGCCGGTCGGCTGCTCGCGGAACGGGCGGCACAGTTACTGGCGGCGGGCGAGGCGGCCGAGGACGAGGCGATCTCGCAGGCGGCGACGCCGCGCGGCCTCGTCAGGCTGGCCGCGCCGATGTCCTTCGGACTGCGCCAGGTCGCGCCCCTGTTGCCCGATTTCTTCGCCGCTTACCCCGAGATCACCGTCGACCTGCATCTCTCCGACGCGATGATCGACCTGATCGGCGACGGCTTCGATGCGGCCCTGCGCATCGCCGACATGCCGGATTCCCCGCTGCTGGCCCGCCGCCTCTGCCCGGTCTCGATCCTGACGGTGGCGGCGCCATCCTATCTCGAACGGCGCGGCCGGCCGACCCATCCGCTGCACCTCGCCGAGCATGAGTGCATCGGCTACGCCTATCAGGTGACGCCCGACACATGGCGGTTCCGCAACGCGGCCGGAGAGGAGGCATCGGTCCGCCCGACCGGGCCGCTGCGCATCAATAACGGCGATGCGATGATCCCGGCGCTGGTCGCCGGGCTGGGGATCGCCACCCTGCCCGATTTCATCGTCAGCGAAGCCGTCCATGCAGGCCAGCTGGAGATCATCATGCCGGACTGGCAGAGGCCGATCGCTGGCCTTCATCTCGTCACGCCGCCCGGCGGACCCAGGCCGGCCCGGGTCGAGGCGCTGGGCGACTTCCTGGCCAAGAATCTGTCGCGGCAAAGTTGGCGCGTGGACAAACCCAGGAAATAGATGGATTTTTATGCACCCGCCGTCGGGTTTCTTGACAGTCCGCCCGGGCGCCCGAGGCAAGCCCCATCGGAAAGCCAACGATTCTAATGCTGTGTTATCGACTGGCACGGCATTTGCTAAACTGGATACCGAGAGCTGTTTTCGATGTCTGTCGAGTGAACCCGATGCGCCGTATTTCATTAACCCTGCTGGCCGCCCTGCTGATGGCCCCGTTCTCCGCCGGAGCAGTGACGATCAGCGCGTCGCAGGATCTGGGCGCGGTCCCCTCCATCTCGGGCGGCGGCCTGCTCGGCTCCTACTACAAGTTCAGCTCGAGCAGCAATATCGGCACCCTGTCGAACGCCAACCAGCTGATCAGCTCGTCCGGCGGTCCGACCGCGACCTTCACCACGACCGAGGTCTGCTTCCCCGACTGCGCCGGCACCAGCATGTCGGACTCGTCGACAATGACGCAGTTCCTGAACGGCCACGCCAGCAACTTCTCCTATACCAGCGCCACCCAGCCGACCTCGATCGACCATTCGGCGATCGTGCTGACGGGCTATATCGCCATCACCCAGGCCGGCACCTACAATTTCAACCTGGGCTCGGACGACGGATCGCAGCTGACCATCGGCGGCCAGCAGGTGATCAACAACGACAGCGACCACGGCTTCAGCTTTGTCGGCGGCAATGCGACTTTCACCCAGGCCGGCCTCTATGCGATCAGCATTTCGTATTTCGAGGATAGCGGCTCGACCGGCCTCGATTTCTTCGCCAAGGATCCGAACGGAACCTGTGTCATCGGTCTGGCCGCCAACTGCGCCTCGGGCTCCGCGACCACCGGCCTGCTCTATTCCTCGCTGCCTACGACGGCGACGCCGGAGCCTGCCTCGCTGCTGATCTTCGGCGCGGGCCTGAGCGGCCTGGCCGCGATCCGCCGACGGCGCCGGAAGGCCTGATCACGCAATCTGAAACGGCTGCTGCGCGGTAAGCCCCATAGGGGCGTAGTGTGCGCATGAACTCGCGGTTTGCGGCATCCCGCCCAAGGGATGGGGTGCAAAATGCGAATTCTAGCCTTCCTGGCCCTGCTCAGCGTCGTGGTATCCGCGGCGCCTGCCCGTGCCGTGGTCATCGCGACGAGCGCCAACGCCGGCGCGGTACCCACGACCGCCGGAACCGGTCTGGCCGGCAGCTTCTATAAATTCACGACCTCCTCCGTCGCGAACATGACGCAGGCGATCCAGCTGATGAACGGCTCGCCGAGCGCGACCTTCACCACGACATCGGTCTGCTATCCGAACTGCAGCGGCGGCACGGCCGTAGATCTGTTCACGACCTTGCCCACCTTCCTCAACGGCAATGCCACAGGGCTGACCTATACATCGCCGGCCTATCAGTATTCGAGCGTGCAGACCTCGGGGATAACGCTGACCGGCTATCTCGCGATCGGGCAGGCCGGCACCTATAATTTCAACCTGGGTTCGGACGACGGCGCGCAGCTGACCATCGGCAACCAGACGGTCATCGCCGATAACGGCCTTCATTCCTTCACCGTGAACAGCGGCCAAGCAACCTTCGCCACGGCCGGCCTCTACGCGATCACGATCCAGTATTTCGAGAACACCGGCTATTCCGGCCTGGAATTCTGGGGTTCGGATGCGTCCGGTACCTGCACCTTCGGCGGCTGCAACAACACGTCCGCGAACAACCCTTTCTATCTGACCGCCCCGGGCACAACGACGACCGGCACAGCCACGCCGGAGCCCGCCGGCTTCAGCATCTTCCTGGTCGAACTGATGGCGCTCGCCTGGGCCAGGCTCAGAAACCGTAACCGACGCCCTTGGGCCATCTGACGCAGGCAGCGCTTTCGCGGTATATTTCGGCGCCGGCGACGGGTCCACGGCCTTTACGACTCGCGCATGAATGAGGTTTCTGGGCCTCGATCCCCCCGAAGCGCCCGGCAGACACGTCCGGAACGGAGAATTTCATGCGTATCGACGCCATCGCCATCGGCCACAATCCGCCCGAGGATGTGAACGTCATCATCGAGGTCGAGATCGGCGGCGAGCCGATCAAGTACGAGATGGACAAGGAGGCCGGCACCCTGTTCGTCGACCGTTTTCTGCACACGCCGATGCGCTATCCCGGCAATTACGGGTTCGTGCCGCATACGCTGTCGGACGACGGCGACCCGATCGACGTGCTGGTCGCCAACACCCGCCCGATCGTGCCCGGCGCGGTGATCAATGTGCGGCCGGTCGGTGTGCTGCGCATGACCGACGATGGCGGCCCGGATGAGAAGATCATCGCCGTGCCCTCGCCCAAGCTGACCAAGCGCTATATCGACGTCCACAATTACGACGACCTGCCAAGGATCACGCTGGAGCAGATCCAGCACTTCTTCGAGCACTACAAGGACCTGGAGCCCGGCAAGTGGGTGAAGCTGGACGGCTGGGGCGACGCCGCCGAGGCGCGAAGCCTGATCGTCGCGGCGATCGATCGGGCGAAGGCGAAGAAGTAAGCGGATGCCGGGGATAGACGAGGGCAGCGTCGAGGATCTCGCGCGGCTGCTGGGCGAATCCCGCCGCGCCGTGATCTTCACCGGCGCCGGCATGTCGACCGAATCCGGCATTCCGGACTTCCGCAGCCCCGGCGGCGTCTGGAGCCGGATGAAGCCGATCATGTTCCAGGATTTCGTCGCCGACGAGACGATGCGGCGGGAGGCCTGGAACCGTGCCTTCTCCGGCGTCGCCGGCTGGGTGGGCGCCGAGCCCAACCAGGGCCATTACGCCGTCGCCCGGCTGGTGGCGCGGGGCAAGGTCTCATCCGTCATCACTCAGAATGTCGACAACCTGCACCAGACCTCGGGCGTGCCGGCGGAGAAGGTGCTGGAGCTGCACGGCAATGCCAGCTTTGCCACCTGCCTGGAATGCGGCCTGCGCCACGAGCTGGACGTGCTGAAGCAGGGCTTCCTCGGCACCGGCGAGATCCCGATGTGCCGGAACTGCGGCGGGCTGGTGAAGGTTGCCACTATCTCCTTCGGCCAGGCGATGCCCGAGGATATGATGCGGCTGGCCGAGATCGAGACGCGGGCCGCCGACCTCTTCATCGTGCTCGGCTCATCCCTGGTCGTCTTCCCCGCCGCCGGCTTCCCGGTCATGGCCAAGCGCAACGGCGCCCGGCTGGTCATCGTCAACCGCGACCCGACCGACATGGACGACATGGCCGATCTGGTCCTGAACACCGATATAGGCCCGGTGATGAGCAGGGTCGCGCCGCCGGATTAGGTACGATTCCCTATCGTCTTGATCCGCCATGACTTCGGCGAAAATTTCAGCTAATACTATGCCGCTTTTTGAACGCATCCGAGATGGACGCCGGTTAGAACGTGCTCGCACCCCTGACAGCAGCCTGCCTGGCGGCCGCCGCGCACGCCTATCATCTACCTGAGGTCTATCTCTACTCCATCATGGAGACTGAGGGCGGGAAGGTGGGCCAGGCGGTGCTCAACACCAACGGCACCTACGATCTTGGACCCTTCCAGATCAACACATCCTGGGGGCCGGCCCTTGGCCGCTATTGGAATGTCTCGGTGCCCACGGCCCTGCAGCATGTGCGCGACAATGGCTGCGCCAACGCGCTGATCGCCTCCGCGATCCTGAAGAAGATGCTGATCGAGACCAAGGGCGATTTCCCCAAAGCCATCGGCTATTACCATTCCCACACCCCGGCGCTGGCGGTGCAGTACCAGAACATGGTGCTGGAGCGGGCCGAGAAATATGTCCAGAACGTACGTCCGTCCGGCCCCACCCTGCCGCCGACGCCGACCTATCGGGTGGCGGCGAAGTAGTCAGCCGCCATGAGGCGGGATTTGACCGTCTTCACCCAACCTATCCTTTGGCGCCGTAGCGCATCCCGTCGACAAGAAGCGTGACCATGCGTTGCGCGTGATCCGTGTCGTCGTTGCGGGCGGACATGCACAGGCTGGCGACCGCGCCCAGAAGCTCGTCCGGATCGATATCCCCACGAATTTCGCCGGACGCCGAGGCGGACGCGAAAAGGGTCCGGAAGGCGGGACGAAGGCGCTGCTCGAAATAAGCCGGCAGAGCCTCGAACGCCGGATCTCCGGAGTGCAGGGCCTTCGCAAGGCCGCGCTTGGTGGCAACCCAGGCGGCGTATCGCTGCAGCCACTTGACCAACGCTTCGAACGGTGGATTGTCATTTGCGAGAATCGGTGCCGCGTCGGCGCAAGCGTCCATTTCCTGCCGGCAGACGGCGGCAATAAGGTCCGCGCGCTGCGGAAAGTGCCGGTAGATGGTTCCGATGCCCAGCCCCGCCCGCTCAGCGATCTCCCGGACAGGAGCATCCACACCGGATGTGGCAAAGACTTCCTTCGCCGCCTGAAGCAGCGTACCGAGATTACGCTGCGCATCGGCGCGGGGACGGCGACCGGCCGGGTGTCCGCTCTCCAACGCATCACCTTTATCTTTTCGCTGGCCGCTCACTATGATCCCGGTTGAAAAACGGAACAATGTTCCGTATATATACGGAGCAATGTTCCGGTTATACATGGTTACCGCGGGGATGCGGTGCCTGGCAACCAGTTCCATATAAGCAGGAGGCAGCTATGCAGTATCGCACGCTTGGTCGAACCGGGATCAAGGTAACGCCCTATTGCCTGGGCGCGATGATGTTCGGCGGCGTCGGCAACCCCGACCACGAGGATTCGATCCGGATCATCCACAAGGCATTGGATTTTGGCATCAATTTCATCGACACCGCGGATCGCTACAGCGCGGGGGAATCCGAGGAGATCGTCGGCAAGGCGCTGAAGGGACGGCGCGACAATGTCGTCCTGGCGACCAAGGTGCACGGCCCAATGGGCGACGATCCCAATCAGCAGGGCAATTCGCGGCGCTGGATCATCCGAGAGGTAGAGGCGTCACTGCGCCGCCTTCAGACCGACCATATCGATCTCTACCAGATCCATCGGCCTTCGCCGGACACCGACATCGAGGAAACGCTCTCGGCCCTTACCGACCTGATACGGGCGGGCAAGGTGCGCGCAATCGGCTCGTCGACCTTCCCCGCTTCTGAGATCGTCGAGGCGCAATGGGTGGCTGAGCGGCGCGGGCTGGCGCGATTCCGCGCCGAGCAGCCGCCTTATTCGATCCTCACGCGCGGCATCGAACGCGAGGTGCTGCCCATGTGCGAGCGGTACGGCATGGGCACGCTGGTCTGGAGCCCGCTGGCGATGGGCCTGCTCACGGGCCGGTACCGCAAGGGCCAGCAGATGCCCGACAATCTGCGCACGCAGGTCTTTCCCAAGCAGATGTCCAACGAACGTGCGCTGGACGCCGTCGAGCAGCTGATCGCCGTCGCGGAGGTGGCAGGGATGTCGCTGACGCATATGGCGATGGCATTCTCGATCGCCCACCCGGGCGTGACGTCGTCGATCATCGGACCGCGCACCATGGAACAGTTGGACGATCTGCTCGCAGGCGCCGAAGTCCTTCTGAGCGATGAAGTTCTGGACAAGATCGACCAGATCGCGCCGCCCGGAACCGACGTCGGGCCGCTGGACGCGAACTACAACCCGCCGGCGGTGACGGACGCAAGCCTGCGCCGGCGCCCTGTCGCCGAACGCAAGGCCGCCTGACGGACGCTCCGCCGATCTAGGCCGACGCCAGCTCATCCGCCAGGATTCCGACCAGATCCGCCGCCGGCATGGCGCGGGCGAGCGGTGCGCCCTGACCCGCCCATTGCGCGCCGAAGCCGAATTCCCCTTTGGCCTTGGCGGCGGCGTGGAGCGCCTTTCCCAGATCATAGGTGATCGGATAGGCGGGAATATCGGTCTCGGAAACGGAGGCGCCGAAGGCGGTGAAGCGGTTGGCGAGGCAGCGCGCCAGACGGCCGGAGATCGCCGCGGTCATCGTCGTATGGTGAGCGGCGTCGCCAAAGAGGGAGGCGCGGTAGCCTTCATCGGCCAGGCTCTCAGCCGTGCCGATGAAAGCGGTGCCGAGCTGGGCCGCCGCCGCACCGAGCTTCAGCGCTGCGGCGATCCCCGCCCCATCCATGATGCCGCCGGCGGCGATGACCGGCAGGCCGATCTCGCGAGCCAGAATGCGGGTCAGCGCCGTCGTGCCCAGCCGGTCATCATGCGCGTGCTGGTTGAAGACGCCGCGATGGCCGCCGGCCTCATAGCCCTGGGCGACGATGGCATCGACACCGGCGGCTGCGCCCTGCCGCGCCTCGGCGAGGCTGGTCGCGGAGGCAAACAGCACGATCCCGGCCCCCTTCAGGGCGCGGATGCGGTCTGCCGAGGGCAAGCCGAAATGGAAGCTGACTACCTTCGGCCGCGCGGCGACGAGGACTTTCAGCATGTCGTCGTCCACGACGAAGCTCTTGTAGATCTCGGTCAGCGCTGCCGGCGGCGTCGCCCCCAGCCGGTCGAATTCGGGTTTCAGCCGGCCGATCCAGGCGGCTTCCTTGGCCGCGTCGGCCTTGGCGGGCTGATGGCAGAAGACATTGACGTTGATCGCCCTGTTCGTCCGTTCGCGCGTCGCGGCGATGGAGGCCCCGGCGGCTTCCGCGGTCATGGCGGCCACGCCCAACGAACCCAGCCCACCGGCATTGGCAACCGCCGCCGCCATCGCCGGCGAGGAGGTCCCGGCCATCGGCGCCTGGATGATCGGCAGATCGATGCCGAGCGTTTCCAGCAGCGCGTTGCGGACGGTGCTCATGCCTTGGCCTCCTTGGCCTTCAGATGCTTGCGGTACTCGGCGACAGGCATACCACCCCAACCCCAATCTTCCATCTCGACCTCCCGGATGACCACCCAGGTCCATTCCGGCGGCTTGCCCAGCACGTCGAACAGAACTTGGCTGACGCCCTTATAGATGGCGGCCTTCTGCTCGGCGGTCACATGGTCGACACCGGGCTCGGTGCCCTCGCGGGTGAGCGCGATCGATACGTAAGGCATGATGTATCCTTAGACTGGGGCGGGGTAGGCGTTCAGACCGCGACGGTGGTGGTGACGTCGATATTGCCGTGGGTGGCCCGCGAGTACGGGCAGACCCCATGCGCGGTCTCCACCAGCTTTTCCGCCGTCGCGCGGTCGAGGCCAGGCAGGGTGACGGTGAGGCGGGCGGCGATGCCGAAGGCCTCGCCCACCGGCCCCAGATCGACCTCGGCATCGACCGATGTATCCGGTGGCAGCGCGATCTTCATCCGCGCGGCGACCACTGTCATCGCGCCGATGAAGCAGGCGGACCAGCCGGCGGCGAAGAGCTGCTCGGGATTGGTGCCCTCGCCCGCCGCGCCCGGGCGCGAGAACTTGATATCCAGGCGCCCGTCCGAGCTGCGGGCGACGCCTTCGCGCCCGCCTGAGGCATGGGTCTTTGCGGTGTAGAGGACCTTATCGAGCTTGCTCATGATCGTAGCTCCCTTGGTTCAAGGTCAGTGGCCGGCGCTCTGCCCGCCATCGACATGCAGTATCTCGCCGGTGACGAAGCCCGCGCTCTCCAGATAGAGGACCGCGCCGACGATGTCCGGGATTTCGCCCATGCGCCCGACCGGGTGCAGGTTGGCGAGAAACTCATGCGTATCGGGCGTATGCATCGGCGTCTTGATCACTCCCGGCGAAACGGCATTCACGCGGATACCTTTTTTCGCATATTCGATCGCCAGCGACTTGGTGGCGGAATTGAGCCCGCCCTTGGTCAGCGACGCCAGCACCGACGGCACCGAGGAGCTGGCGTGGTCGACCAGGCTGGTGGTGATGTTGACGATATGGCCGCTGCCCTGCTTCTCCATAGCCGCGATGGCCCGCTGGGTGATGTGGAAGAAGCCCGCCAGGTTGGTCGCGACCATCGCGGCGAACTGATCCTCGGTATATTTGGTGAAGGGGCTGGCGATGAAAATGCCGGCATTGTTGACCAGCGTATCGATACTGCCGAACCGCTCCAGGCCTTGCGTGATCACCCGCCGCGCCACCTCCGGATCGGCGATGTCGCCGGGGACGGCGAGCAGGTCGGGATCGCTAGACGGCTTGATCGAACGGGAATTGGCGACGACGCGGTAGTCATGGTCACGGAAGGCCTTGACCAGGCCGGCACCGATGCCCTGGGACGCGCCGGTGATGACGGCGACTTTCTGTTCTTTACCCACAATGGAACCTCGATGTGTTGACTGACGGCGCTCTGTGCGCCCGACAACACCACATGTGGTTTCGGTCGATATTGTCGTGAACGAGCGCTACTCGGCAAATATCCTTCCATAAATCGGTAGAACGCTCGCGGATGCGCGCGCGCACCGCAAGCCTCTACCCCAAGGGAAACAGCCACAGAATCAATACGTAGAGTATCTTCATGCGATACCCGCGCTGAGCGGCAAGCGCTTTTGAGCTTTCCCGTTGCCGTGGCCCCTGCGTTCGCTATCGTGGGTCGAAATTCGCGCGCATGCGCGGCAATCAAGCACGGCATCAGGGAAGGACGTCACCATGCGCACATTCAGGGGCCGCGTTGCGGTCATCACCGGGGGGGCCAGCGGGATCGGGCTGGCTCTGGCGCGGCGGCTGGGGGCCGAGGGGATGCGGCTGGTGATCGCCGATATCGATGAAGCGGCGATGAAATCCGCCCAGGGCGAGCTCGAGGCCGCCGGGTATGAGGTGCTGGTCCACCGCACCGATGTCGCCAAGGCCGAGGACATTCAGGCGCTGGCCGACGCTTCGGTGAAGCGGTTCGGCTCGGTCAATGTGCTGGTCAACAATGCCGGGGTCGGCGGCTTCCAGCATTTCGAGACGACGACAGCCGAGACCTGGGAATGGACGATTGGCGTCAACCTGTTCGGCGTCGTCAATGGCTGCCGTATCTTCCTGCCGATCCTGGAGAAGCAGGATGAGGCGCATATCGTCAACGTCGCCTCCGTCGCCGGCATCTATTCCTACACCTATCTTCACCCCTACAACGCCGCCAAGGCCGCGGTCGTGGCGCTGACCGAGGGGATGTGGCGGGAATTCGGGGCGGAGAAGCCCAATGTCGGCATGTCGGTGGTGCTGCCCGGCTCGATCGCCACCGCAATCACCAATGACGAGCGCAACGCCCCGCCCGGCCATATCAGCCGGGCCGACGCCGATCCGTCGCTGGCCGAGTTCCGCAAGATGTACACTGCCGGCATCGCCGCCGGCATGAGCCCGGCCGAGGTGGCCGAGCTGATCGCCGCCGGCATCCGCGAACGCCAGCTCCACATCTTCACCCACCCCGAGATGAAGGCGCTGGTGACGATGCGGGCCGAGGATATTGCCGCAGGGTCGGGGCTGCGCGACATGTTCGGGAACAGGCCCGCATAAAAATTTCTCACGCCGTGTCGGAATGGCGGCACCCCGATCGTCCTCGGTTCAGAACAGACTGACAGGAGCACGATGATGAAGGTTACTCAGCATCTTTGGTTCGAGCGGGACATGGACGCGGCGGTGCGGTTCTATACCGGCCTCATTCCGGGATCCTCGATCACCTGGACCTCCGCTGTCGCGGCCGACAATCCGAGTGGGCCGGCCGGGAGTGTCGGCATGATGGCCTTCACCTTGGGCGACCAGCGCTATATGGCGATCAATGCCGGCCCGCTCGACCCGTTCAACCATGCCTTCTCGATCGCAGTCGAATGCGACGACCAAGCCGAGGTCGACCGGCTGTGGGACGCGCTGAAGGAGGGCGGCAAGACCGAACCCTGCGGCTGGCTGAAGGACCGCTGGGGCCTTAGCTGGCAGATCGTGCCGAAGCAGCTGGGCCAACTGATGGGCAGCGGCGACCCGGCCACGGCAAAGCGGGTGACCGAGGCGATGCTGAAGATGGGCAAGCTCGAAATCGCAGGGCTGGAAGCCGCGGCGCGGGGGTAGGACCCCCGCCGTCTGTTTAAGGAAACCGCTCCCCCACCATCTCCTCGCTCTTGGCCCACAGGCGCCTGGCGTTCTCCGGGTCCACGGCGTAGGCGGAGACGCCGTCCGCCGTGGTCGCGCCTTCGGCGATGCCGGCGACGTGGCAGTCTTCGCAATAGCGGCCGCCGACTTCGTCCGCGGGAGCGGTCGCAGCCCAGACCGAGGTGGCGGCGCCGGCGGGGATCGACTTGAACTGGAGTGCTGCGACGCCGGCCTCCTGGGCTGCCTTGATCTGGGCCATCAGCCCCTGCAGCACGTCGGGCGTCATATAGCGGGCGAGCTCGGTATGGATCGCGCCCGGATGCACGGCGGCGGCCCTGACCCCGCGCCCGCGATGGCGCCGGTCGAACTCCACCGCGAACAGCACATTGGCGGTCTTGGACCGGCCGTAGGCCGCGAAGGGCGTGTATTCGGTGTGCTCGAAATTCGGATCGTCCAGATCGACGTCGGAATAGCGGTGGCCGCCCGAGCTGAGGTTGATCAGCCGGCCGCCGTCCTTGATCAGCCCGGCGATGCGGTTGACGAACACGAAATGGCCAAGATGGTTGGTGCCGAACTGGCGCTCGAACCCGTCCGCCGTCTGCTCCTGCGGGCAGGCCATGATGCCGGCATTGGCGATGACGATGTCGAACTTCTTGGCCGTAGCGTTCAGCCCGTCGGCGCAGGCGCGCACGCTGGCGAGCGAGGCGAGGTCGAGCTCGACCAGCTCGATACCGCCGGGAATATGAGCGGTGGCCTTGCGCGCCTTGTCCAGATCACGGGCCGCGCCGACCACCTCGGCGCCATGCGCCTTCAGCGCCCGCGCAGTCTCGACCCCAAGCCCGGCCGACGCGCCGGTCACCAGCACCCGCTTGCCGGTAAGGTCGATCCCCTCCAGCACCTCGTCGGTGGTGGAGCCGTGCCCGAACGTCTTCGTCATTCTGTTCCCCTCATCATATGATCCGGCGGACCATGCCGCCGCGGCGCATCTTTTTCCAGGCTTTATTCGATCGTGGCGCGGCTTGACCGCGCTGTGAAGCGAGCCGCTAATCGTCGTGCAGGAACCAACCGCGCGAAGCGAAAATGAGCGATGTCATCCGACGCCTGGAACGGGACCATCCGGGCCTGCTGAGTACGCTGTCAGAAGAACTCAATCCATCCGACCTGCAATCGCTGCTGATCGAGGTGGCGCGCCGCCGCTCCTCCCGGCGGTCGCCGGGCGACGTCGTCCGCGATTATACCGAAAGCCGTTTCTTCGCCCCGGCCAGATCGCCGGCTGCAAACTTCCTGGCATGGGACACCCTGGCCGCCGAAGTTGCCCAAGAGCGGTTCGAGCTGCTGGAACTGTCACCTATGGCGCCGCTGGGCGCTTGCGCGGCCGTTGCGAAGGTGGGGCAGAATTGGTCGATCGCGACGGTGCGGAAGGGTGAGGTGATCTCGGACCCCACCAATATCCTTGCCATCGAGGCCGCGCTGAGGCGGAAAACATCCGCTGAAGACATTCATCTCGGGGCGTCGGCTCGCGTGGTCCGGCCGCAGAATTACGATGCGCCGGGCATGCTGGCGCATTTCCGGCTGTTCGCGTTGGTGAGTTCCGGCCACAGCCGTGGCAGCGTGGACTTCGAGGCCGAAGCGCTGCTGCGGCATCTCGATTTCTACTGCGCCGCCATCGGTGGTTTCGTCCCGGGCGTCAGCCTGCAACTGGCCGTGACAGGCGAGCCGCTGCTCACCGCAGCCCGAGACTTCGCAAGCCAGCGCGGCATCCAATTCGCCGAGGAGGAACGCGCGGCGGTGGCCGGCTATTATGCCGGCTTCTGCTTTCACATCTGTGCCGGGCAACCCGATGGCAGTTGGCAGCAGCTTGCCGATGGCGGTCTCGTCGACTGGGGCGCGCGCCTGACCGGCAACGCCAAGGAACGGACCCTGATTTCCGGCATCGGCGTCGAAGGCCTGCTGGCACAGCGCGGACAAGCCGAACGCTAATAAAGCGCGCGCGACACCGCCGGCTGCTTGTCGGGCAGGCGGGCCAGCGTGACCGCGGCGACCTTCTCGGTCGCCAGTTCGGCATCGCGCTGGGTTTTGAACAGCTGGCCGTCCAGCACGTTCATCGCCGGCATTGAGGCGGAGAAGCGAAAGCTGTCGCGCTCACGCGACAGGATGCCGGCGGTGCGGCCGAACACTTCGACCACGAAGGCGTGAGCCATGAAGATTTGCCCTTGATAGATGTATTGGCCGCGGACCTAAGCCCTGCCGATATGCTCTTGCAGCGGCTTTACGGCGCTGCCGGCGACGCGGGCCGACACGTCCATCAACGTGCGGTTCGCATCGGCCACGCCATCCAGACACTTGGTGAGTATCTCGCGCTGAAGCTCGGACAGCTCGGTCAGGCTGCGGCAGCGCATCATCTCGGCCGGCGCGTGCGCCGCGATGTCGACGGACTGCTGCACGATCCGCCAATAGCCGTGCTGGAGCTCCTGGATGCCGTCGGCGAACACGCTGTAGGAGCTGGCGAAAACGCCGGTCAGCTCACGCGCCGTGCGGGCTGCCTCATCGGTCGCGCGGGCTGCCGTGCCGGCGACATGCTCGGCCGCGGCCTTCATAGTCTCAGCGCCAGGGATGTGCTCCACCTTCGGCTCCGTCATATCCGTCTGCGTCTGCTGATTTGCCATGGTCACTGTCCTACTCTCTCCGTTCCCGGGGTTGGTGAGCTGACAAAGGCCTTGAGCTGTCTGGAATTTCCTGAGGACGCGTGAGAATCACATCGCCTCAGTGTTTTGTAACATGAACGTCACAATATATCGCCCCGTACATTGTAATTCAGGTTTCTATACTGGCGGCGCGGCGGAGGTTTACCCTAATTCTACCGGAATGCAACAAGAAAACCGCACCGTCCTATTTATTCCCCAACGAAGCGTTTCAGCGTAATAATATGAAAAAAAGTCGGAGTTCTTTTGGAACTCCAACTCACTTTCGAATGTTTGAAGCCGATTTAGATGAAGCCCAGCTTCGGATAGGTCGATCCCAGAACGGCCTTGGCATTGCCACCCAGCGCCTGGATGACGTCAGACAGCATGTTGCGGAAGTCGACATTCACCGCGAGGTTGCCGGTGCTGTCGAAGTTCTTCAGGCTGGGATAATCGCCATAGACCCCGCCCTTGACCATGTCGCCCAGCACGAAGGCCGTCGATGCCGAGCCGTGATCGGTGCCAAGGCTGAGATTGGCCGCCGGCGTGCGCCCGAAGTCCGAGATCGTCACGATCAGCACGTTGGACGACAGCTTCTTCTTCTGGAGGTAGCCGTAGAACTGCTGCATCGAGACGCTGAGATCCTCAACCAGCACAGGGTGGTCGTTGTTCTGGCCGCTGTGCGTGTCATAGCCATAGCTGACCGCCACAAAGCCGCGAATGCCCGACTTGCCGGCGATCATCTGGGTGATCGAGAGCAGCTGCTGCCCCAGGTCCGACACGTCGGTGGGATAGTCGCCGGCCAGCTGGGAAAAGCCCTGCATGGCGCTGACCGCGTTCAAGGTCGCGTTGGTCACCGAGCGGGCGCCGGCCGCGACGGCGTTGCTTTGCCCCGCGCTGAGCATCCGCTGGAACGCTTGGCCGAGCTGGAACTGCGGGAAATAGTAGGGGATGTTCAGGCTGAAATCGGCGGGCCTGCCGACCACAAGCCCCTGGCTTGCCGCCGAGGCGGTGACCAGCTCGGCCCCGGCCACCGACGCGGTGGGCCCGAGCACGCCCGAGGGCAACTTGGCGAGCGCGGCCCCCAGCCAGCCCGGCGGGATCGATGCCCCGTCGACATTGATCTGGCCGGTCGACCAATCGCTCCAGCCGGCGAAATGGCTCTGCGGCGCCAGCTCGGCGTTGGGCAGGCCGATGCCGTTGATGACGGCCAGCTTTCCCGTCGTATAGAGATCGCGCATCGCGGTCATCGCGGGCGCGAAGGCATATTCGGTCGATGCCGTGGGCACATGGGCCGGATTGCCGTCGAACGCGGTCAGCGCCAACTGCGACCGCGGATAGGCGAGCGTGTCGCCTGCGCCCGGCGGGCTGCGCAGCGTGTTGTACAGGCCGTACTGCTTCAGCGGCACGACCGTGTTCAGGCCGTCATTGCCGCCGTTGAGGCCAACCACCACCACGATCAGATCGTTGTTGGTAGCAGCCTCGGCCGACATGGCTTCGAGGAACAGCGGCGTGCAGGCGGCGCCGGCGAGACCCTGCAGAAACGAACGTCGCTTGATCAGCATGGTCAGTTCACCCCGTAATCGGGAGAGTTCAGGATCAGCCAGACAGCGCCCTGAACGGTGGCATTGTCCGGCACGCTGCCGAGATAGTTGATGACCGTGGCGCGCAAGCCAGGCGATCCGCCATCGACCAGCGCGTCGAGCAGATAGTTCGCGACCTTGTGGCCGTCACTGCTGCCGATATTGGCGAGCAGGGTCGGCACGTCGATCCAGACATCCGCGCCAGTGCCTTTGCAGGTGTCCGATTGCGGCGGCGAAACTTCGAGCAGCTGGCTGAACATATCGGTCTGGCCGACGACCGAGCTGGTCGTGTTCGCCGTCTCGATATGGCCGGGGATGAAAAAGGAGAAGACGTTGGGCGGGTAGAACAGCTCCTGCCCGGTCTCTGCGGTCAGCCCTTCGAGGGACTGGCCTGCTTGCTGAAAATCCTGGAATTCACCGCAGGCCTTGGTCGTCGAAGCCTGCATCTTGCCCGGCAGCTGGCGCAGCGCCCCGAACACCTTCTCGATCGGCTGCTTGGGCAGCGCGTGATAGGCGGCGTTGAATTGGGGGTGGAGGATAATCGCCTTCACCACCTGGGCCAGCTGGTCCGGCGCGTCGACATTGGCGTTCCACACCTTGACGATGTCGGAGACGTATTTCTTGCTCGGCTTTTCGGTGACGAAGCGCTTAAGCAACTCCGTCACCTCGAATGGCGCGGTCGACGGCTGGTGCGCGAGGAAATTCGCGACTGTGGCGATCGCGGTGGCGTTGCGCGGAATGGTGTGATTGCCGCCCAGGAAGTTCACCGTGCCGCCGATCTGAAGCGACGGGTTGAAGGTGACCGCATAGTTGTTCATCGGATCGGCGCCTTCCTGGAAGACGACGTTGTACCCGCTCATCGCCTTGGCCATCGCCTTGATGTCGGCGCCGACATAGTTCAGCACCGGCCGGCCTTTCTTCAGTACCTGCGTTCCATCCGGGTTCAGCTTGAAGACGCCGGTGGTGTAGAGCTGCATCAGCTCGCGGGCCCAGTTGACGTTCGGCCCCTTGGCCTTGTTGCCGTCATTGTTGAGCCACTGGAGCATGGCCGGCGTGACCGCCACGTCGGAGACCAGCTTGGCAAAATTGCCCAGCGCGTCGGCCCGCACGACCTGGTCGTAATTATACATATTGGGCGGGTCGAGATTCGACGTGTTGATCGAGAAATGCTCGAGCCAGTGCAGTTCCATCTTCGCCTGGAGCTGCCTGTTGGTGAACATGTTGTGCTGATAGACCAGCGCCTCGAACGCGTAATAGTTCGGCAGGCAGAAGTCGCAGTTCAGTGGATTGACGTATTTATGCGGCGGCTGGTTCAGCATCGAATGCGTATCGTCGATGGTCGACCAGTTGAGCTGCTGATCGACCCAGGCCGAGGCGCCCAGGCCGACAACCTGGTCCACCATCGCCGGTGACTCGGAATAGGCGAAGCGGCGCAGCAGGTGCTGAGCGAGCTGGCGGTCAGTCGGCGTATCGG
>DATBAZ010000194.1:0-3479 GCA_036271255.1 Alphaproteobacteria bacterium | reverse complement strand
GGCCTACGAGACCGCCGACAAGGTTTTCATCCCCAGGCTCCGCTTCCGCCGCGATATTGGCGAGATGCTGGTCGGGCGGGACTGGGCCCGGGTCGAGGCGCTCGGCCTGCTATCGGACTGAGCCAGGAACCGCAATCCGTTCAGGTCGTTAAGCAATGACCTGCTGCCACGAGGCTCTGCCATGGACGATCTGGTTCTGCGTTCTGTCGATCTTCCGGAGATAGAGGAGGCCGGCGCGGGAGGTGTGTCGCGCTATGCCAATGACTGGATCGGCCTGAGGCATTTAGGCGCCAAGGGCCGCGGCGTCGTTGCCCTGCGTGATATCCCGGCAGGCACGGTGATCGAGCGGTGCCCCGTGCTGATCATCCCGGAGAAGGACCGGCCGCAAATCGATCCGACCATCGTCTTCACCTATGTCTATATGTGGGAGCACGGAACGACCGAGCAGGACCTGTATAACGGGACCGGCAGGGCGGCGATCGCGCTCGGCATGTCCAGCCTGCTCAATCATTCCTTTGATCCCACTGCCGTCTTCATCCGCCGCATCGACGAGCTGGAGCTGGAACTGCGCAGCCGGAAGGCGATCGCCGCGGGCGAGGAAGTCACCATCGACTATCAAATGAAGCTCTGGTTCGACCCTAGCTGAACCGCCCGCCGTAACAATGCGCTTGTCAGTTCGCGATCGGCGGCTGACAACAGGCGCATGTCGGAAACTGAAGCCGCCGAACATTTCGATGTGCTGGTTGTCGGTGCCGGGATTTCCGGCATCGATGCCGGCTATCGGCTCCAGACCGAATGCCCGGGCAAGAGCTTCTGCATCCTGGAGGCGCGGGATGCGATCGGCGGCACCTGGGACCTGTTCCGCTTCCCCGGCATCCGTTCGGATTCCAGCATGCACACGCTGGGCTTCCCGTTCCGGCCATGGCGCGGGGAAAAGACCATCGCCGGCGGCGAGGCGATCCGCACCTATATCCGCGAGACTGCCGAGCTGTACGGCATCGATCGCCGCATTCGCTTCGGCCAGCGGGCGATAAGGGCTTCCTGGTCGTCAACGAGCGCCCGCTGGACGGTCGAGACCGCGGGCGGCCGCCGGTTCACCGCCGGTTTCCTCCATATGTGCAGCGGCTATTATGACTACGCAGCCGGCTACATGCCCGACTTTCCCGGCGCCGAGCGCTTCACCGGCCGCATCGTCCATCCGCAACTGTGGCCGGAGGATTTGGACCATGCCGGCAAGCGGGTCGTGGTGATCGGCAGCGGCGCCACGGCGGTGACCACGATCCCGGCACTGGCCTGCACGGCCGCGCATGTCACCATGCTCCAGCGCTCGCCCAGCTATATTGTCTCCCGCTCGGCGACGGACCGGCTGGCGGAGCGGCTTCGTGCGTGGCTTCCCACGCGGCTGGCCGATGGAATCGCACGCTGGATCGACGTGCTGGTGGGCTCGGCCGGCTATATCCTGGCGCGGCGGCGACCGGCGATGGTCAGGAAGGCGCTGATGACTGCCGTCAGCCGCGATCTCGGCCCCGATTACGACGTCGGCAAGGACTTTTCCCCGCCTTATAACCCCTGGGACCAGCGCGTCTGCCTGACGCCGGACGGCGAGCTGTTCGCCGCCATCCGCGAGGGCAGGGTCAGCGTCGCCACCGACACGATCGACTGCTTCACCGAAACCGGCATCCGGCTGGGCTCGGGCGGGGAACTGCCCGCGGACATCATCGTCCCGGCGACCGGACTGGTGGTCAAGCTGATGGGCGGGATGGAGGTCACGGTCGACGGCGCGAAGTCGAACCTGGCGGACAAGCTGGTCTATAAGGGCATGATGTTCAACGACGTGCCCAACCTGACGCTCGCCTTCGGCTATATCAACGCGTCCTGGACGCTCAAATGCGATCTGACCGCGCGTGCCGTCTGCCGCCTGCTCAAACATATGGACCGGCAGGGTTATGCTTTCTGCATGCCGCGCGTGGGCAGTTCGGACATCGGCAGAGAGCCGATGTTGAACTTCACCTCCGGTTATGTCCGGCGGGCCGAGGGCGTGCTGCCGCACCAGGGCACCAGGGCGCCGTGGCGGGTGCATCAGAATTACCTGCTCGACATGCTGGTCATGCGCTTCGGCCTGGTCGAGGACGGCGTGCTCGAATTCGCGAAAGGACCTCGACAATGATGAATCTCGCTGGAAAGACCGCGGTGGTGACCGGTGCCGCCAACGGGATCGGGCGCGCCATTTCCCGCTCGCTCGCCCGCCGCGGCTGCCATCTGGCGCTGGCGGATGTGAACGAGGCCGGGCTCGCCGAAACTGCCGATCTGGCGGCCGGGGCAGGGCGGCGCATCACCTGTCATCGGCTCGACGTTGCCGACAAGGAGGCCGTCGCGGCTTTTCCGGAGGTCGTCACCGCCGCGCATCCGAGGGTCGATATACTGGTCAACAATGCAGGAGTCGCCCTTGGCGGCACCTTCGATCAGGTTTCCGAGTCCGATTTCGAGTGGCTGATCGACATCAATTTTTGGGGCGTGGTGCGGATGACCCGCGCCTTCCTGCCGCTGCTAAAGGCCAGCGACCGCGCGCAGCTGGTCAATGTCTCCAGCCTGTTCGGCCTGATCGCTCCGCCGGGCCAGACCGCCTATTGCGCCGCCAAATTCGCGGTGCGTGGCTTCTCCGAATCGCTGCGCCATGAGCTCGAGGGAAGCTCGGTCGGCGTCACCACCGTCCATCCCGGCGGCATCGCCACCTCGATCGCCAAGAACGCCCGTCACGCCCAGGCGCAGACCAATGCCGAGCTGGACGCCGCGCATCGCCGGTACGAGAAGCTGCTGCGGATGCCGCCCGAGGAGGCAGGGGAGATCATCGTCAAGGCGGTGGAGCAGCGCCGCCCGCGCATCATCGTCGGCTCCGACGCCAGGAACGCTTCGATCATCGAGCGGCTGTTCCCGGTCGGCTACTGGAAGCTGATCAACTACAAGCGTTAGCCGTCGTGGTCGAAGCCGACGAAGACATAGCCCTCGCCGCGCACCGTCTTCAGCACCCGGCAGGCCGGATCCAGCGCCTCGAACTTCTTGCGCAGGCGCGACACCAGATTGTCGATCGACCGGTCCAGCGCGTCGAAGCGGCGATGCAGTACGGCCTGTGACAAATCCTCCCGCGACACGGCCTCCCCCCTATGGGCGTTGAGGTGGCGCAGGGTGCCGAACTCCGCGCTGGTCAGATGGACCAGCCGCCCGTCCGGCGCATACAGCTCATGGCGCGACATATCGAGAATCCATTTGCCGGTTCGCGCCGGCGCCTTCTCGGGCGGAGAATCCTCCTGGGCCGCGGCAAGGTTCTGCGACCGGCGCAACAGCGAGCGCAGCCGGGCGACGATCTCCCGCGGCGAGGTCAGCTTGGAGACGAAATCGTCGGCCCCCAGCTCCAGCCCGACAATCCGGTCGGTCGGCTCGGCATTGCCGGTCAGGATCATCAGCCCGCCCAGGAAACGCCG
>DATBAZ010000193.1:0-1860 GCA_036271255.1 Alphaproteobacteria bacterium | reverse complement strand
TCAGCCGCGACGACACGCGATGGGAGACCGCGGCCTCGAACCCCGGCTGATCCAGGATCGAATCGACGAAAAGCGGGGCCAGCATCGGTGCTTTGGCTAGGGCCAGTTCGGCCTCCTGCCGAAGGCGCAGCCACAGCGTATCGGTAAAATCCTGAAGTCCGGCGTCGTCACGCGAGACGAGCGTCAGATGCGACATGTTGGATCGGATCAAGCCTGTTCCCCTTGCCATGCTTCTTCTTATTTGCTGCCGGCCTGCCGCCACCGCAATGACCGGGCGGCATATACCCATGCCAGCCGCAAGATTTCACGGAAATGTATCCCAAATGACCGTCATTTCGTCTATTTTGCACCGCAAACAACCGCAGATACGGGGCCGCCATGAGTGTTTATGATCTGATCGTCATCGGAAGCGGACCCGCAGGCAAGAGGGCGGCCGTCCAGGCGGCGAAACTGGGCAAGTCCGTTCTCGTCGTCGAAAAAGGCCGTAAGGTAGGCGGCGTCTCGGTCCATACCGGCACGGTCCCGTCCAAGACGATGCGCGAAACGGTCCTGAACCTGTCCGGCTGGCGCGAGCGCAACTTCTACGGCCGCGCCTATCGGGTCAAGCAGGACATCGAGGCCAAGGACCTGATGAGCCGGCTGGCAATGACCTTGAATCATGAGGTCGACATACTGGAGCATCAATTCGCCCGCAACGGCGTGAAAACCCTGTTCGGCACGGCGAAATTCGTCGACACGCACCAGATCGAAGTCACGACGGCGACGGGTGAAGTCTATACGCATGAAGCGGGCCGCTTCCTGATTGCCGTCGGCACCAATCCGTTCAGGCCTGCCGAAATTCCGTTCAACGGCACCACCGTGGTCGACAGCGACGAGGTGATCGGCCTGGCCAAGCTGCCGCGCAGCATCGCCGTGATCGGCGCCGGCGTCATCGGTGTGGAATACGCAACGATCTTCAGCGCGCTGGACCTCAACGTCACACTGATCGAGCCCCGGCCGACGTTCCTTGACTTCATCGACCACGAGATCATCGAGGACTTCACCTTCCAGTTGCGTGATCGCGGTATGACCATTCGGCTGGGCTCCAAGGTGGAATCGATCACCTTCCCGAACGAGACGCCGGTGACCACTCTGGAGAGCGGCCGGCAGATCCGCACCGACCTGGTGCTGTTCGCCGGCGGCCGGATGGGCGCGACCGAGACACTGGGCCTGGAGCATTGCGGCCTGACGGTGGATTCCCGTGGGCGGCTCAAGGTCAACCCGGCGACCTTCCAGACCGACGTGCCGCATATCTATGCCGCCGGTGACGTGATCGGCTTTCCGGCGCTGGCCTCCACCTCGATGGAGCAGGGCCGGATGGCCGCCTGCCATGCCTTCGATATCCCGATGCCGCCGGCGCCGGAGCATTTCCCCTACGGCATCTATGCGGTGCCGGAAATCTCGACCGTCGGCATGAGCGAGCAGGAGGTGCAGCAGCGCGCCATCCATTACGAAGTCGGCGTCGCCCGTTTCCGCGAGACCTCGCGCGGCCACATCATGGGGGTCGAGCAGGGCCTCCTGAAGATGATATTCTCGATCAAGACCCGCCGGCTGCTGGGCGTCCACATCGTCGGCGAGGGCGCGACCGAACTGATCCATATCGGGCAGGCGGTCACCAACCTGAAAGGGACGCTCGACTATTTCATCGAGAACACCTTCAATTACCCGACGCTGGCCGAGGCCTATAAGATCGCCGCGCTGGACGCCTGGAATCGCATGCCGCGCTGAAGGGCCTGCGGAACCGGGGGGAGCTCCCTGCCGTTGGATTTTCATATCCACGAAGGAGCTTACCGATGCTGAAGAACGCCCCGCCCGATCCGG
>DATBAZ010000192.1:0-2740 GCA_036271255.1 Alphaproteobacteria bacterium | reverse complement strand
ACTATATCAACTGCCCGTTGAACCAGGAGCAGTACGAGGCTTTCATCGCCACGCTGCTGGCCGGCGAGACCGTCGACTTCAAGGACTGGGAAAAGGACACGCCCTATTTCGAGGGTTGCCTGCCGATCGAGGTGATGGCCTCGCGCGGCGTCCTTACCCTGCGCTATGGCCCGATGAAGGGCGTCGGGCTGGACGATCCCAGGACCGGCCGCTGGCCTTATGCGGTGGTTCAGCTGAGGCAGGATAATGCCTTGGGAACGCTCTATAATATGGTCGGTTTCCAGACCAAGCTGAAGCATGCCGCCCAGGTCGAGGTCTTCCGCACCATCCCCGGGCTGGAGAAGGCAGAGTTCGCTCGGCTGGGCGGGCTTCACCGCAATATCTTCATCAACTCGCCGCGCCTGCTGGACGGGACCTTGCGGCTCAAGTCCCGGCCCCATGTCCGCTTCGCCGGCCAGGTCACCGGCTGCGAGGGCTATGTCGAGAGCGCCGCCGTAGGGCTCATGGCCGGCCGTTTCGCGGTCGCCGAGCATGCCGGGCTGGAGCCGGCGCCGCCGCCCCAGACCACGGCGATGGGCGCGCTGCTCGCCCATATCACCGGCGGGGCGGAGGCCGAGAGCTTCCAGCCGATGAACGTCAATTTCGGCCTGTTCCCGGTGCCCGAAGGCAAGCTTCCCAAGGGGCGCGACCGCAAGCTTGCCTATACCGCGCGGGCGCTGGCCGATCTGGAAGGCTGGATCAATCCGGCGGCGGTGGCCGCAGAATAACGTAGGATAGGTAGAGCGTAGCGAAACCCATCGTTCATCGCACTGGATGATGGGTTTCGCTACGCTCTACCCATCCTACGAAATCCGCGAAATTCTTAGAAATTAAACGACGCCGAGATCGCGCCGAACTGGTCGTTGCCGTGCTGGCCGTAGAATTCCTGGGTGCGGATGACCTCGGTCGCGGTCAGACGCACGCCCGAGATGATGATGGCGACACCGGCCTGGAAATCGGCGACCAGCGTTTTCTTGTTCACGTGCTGGCTGGTGGCGAAGGTATTGCC
Source organism: Alphaproteobacteria bacterium (assembly GCA_036271255.1). Classification (GTDB taxonomy): domain Bacteria; phylum Pseudomonadota; class Alphaproteobacteria; order BOG-932; family Roseiterribacteraceae; genus BOG-932. The sequence continues at coordinate 1,692 of DATBAZ010000192.1, read as the reverse complement.
GTCCAGGAAAACATTCTGCGCGACGGCCCGGCCCTCGGCGCCGGCGAAGACGTACCAGCCGAAATCGTGGCCGGTATCGGCGTCCGACAGGAAGAAGTTCGAGCCTGACAGGCCCGGGCGGATGCGCGGCGGGCCGTAGTCGCTCGGCAGGTCACGGCCGATCCGGATCATGCCGCCGGCCGCGGCGTCGATCATCACATTGCCCAAATCGAAGCCCACCGACGGCGTCAGGTCGGCGCCCAGGCCCCAGAAATCGGTCTGGCCCAGCGCCCGCCATTTATGGTCGTAGGAGATCAGCAGGCCCGGCTCGCTCTTCAGCTGGTTGTGCCAGCCATTGACGTGCTCGTTGGCGAACAGGCTGTCATGGAAGGTGTTCTGCACGAACTGGCCCAGCGCGGCCCGGCCGACGACGCCGGCATCGATCTCCAGGGTGTCGAGATCGGTGAAGCTGGATTTGACCGTGGGGTCGGGCTTCGGCGCCTTGATCAGGGTCAGCCCGGCATAGAGCCAGCCGGCATAAGGGCGGTCCGTCAGGATCGGCCGATAGGCTTTCTTATCCTGCGGCGTGAACAGACTCTGCCCGAACGACCAGCCGACGCGGCCGATGCTGTCGTCGGCGCCCACCGGCAGCGATTCCGCCTGCCGCTCGAACCAGCCTTCATCGCCAGGGGCGGAGGGCGTCGGCAGCCAGTCGAAGCGTATGCCGTTGGTGTAGTGGCGGTCGCGGTTATCCGGGCTGAAATAGTCGTTCTCGGCCTGGATGCTCAGCGTACCGTTGTCGCCGGCGAGGGCGCGTGGATGGGGCAGGGCCAAGACAAGGGTGAGGGCCGTTACAATGTACGAACACGGCCGCAAATAGTGCTGCATGAAATTCTCCCTTGGGCCGCCGGGAACACGATGAAATTCGGCGGCGCCGGGAGATAAACCCCGCAAATTATCAGTAGGTCCGTAGATGCTCCGATTTCATGCTTTTGCCAGGACTGTCCGTGTTCCCGCGACCGCGCGTGCAACCCGTTCCGCCGCACTGACGCCCTGGTCCTTGAGCGCGGTCGTCGGCACCTCGATCCCGATGACCGTGCCGGCGGGCAGGGCGCGGACAAAGTCATCGAGCGGCAGCGTCCCGTCCCCCGGAAACATCCGTCCGCCCAGCGCCTCTTCGAACTGGCGTTCGACCGGCATCTCCGCCGGGCCGTCCGACAGCTGTCCCCGCCCGACGATCCGGGGATCGAGCGCCGCGATGTCGGCAGCCGAGAAGCCGGCGCGATAGAGATGCAGGGAATCGAATTGCAGCTTGCAGCCCGGTGCGTTGGCACCCAGGAAGGCGGCAGCCTCGGCGGGCGACTTGAGCGGGGTGCGCCGCGACCATTCGGTACCGGCCGCAATCCCGTATTCGCCGGCAAGTTCACAGGCAGCGGCGAGATTGTGGGCCAGGCGAGCGAGGTCGGGGTCGCGCAGAATGATATTGACGCTGCGCGCCTCCAGCCACGCGCCGGACTCGAGCGAACCGCGAAAGCCGGCGACATCGGTCTCCGGCGTCAGCAGGAATCCCTCGATTAGCTCGATCGCGATTCCCAGGTCGCGGCAACGCTGCCGCGTTTCCCGCCGCATCGGCGTGTCGGACGCCATCCCGAAATCAGGGACACCCTGCACCGGATGGACCATAATGCCGATCAGCCCCAGCCCGTTCGCCGC
>DATBAZ010000191.1:0-5365 GCA_036271255.1 Alphaproteobacteria bacterium | reverse complement strand
GCCTGCTGCGCCTTGCGCTCCTCCGCCGTTACGTACTTGGTTTCAGCAGGCAGCTCTTTCTTCAAATCGGCGAGCTTCACCACCTTGCTCGTCGCGCCCAGATCCCGGCCCGGCACGCCGCCGGGGAATTCGGCCCAGCGGAGCGTCAGGATGCCCTCATGCATGTCGCAGGGATCCACCCAGTTATGGACGCCGGGGTCCTTGGCCGAGACCACGAACGTGTAGGTGCCGTCGGCGTCCGGAACCGACTGCGCCTTGTTCATGCTGGCGGTGCGGGTGTTGACCGCGTTGGTGGTGCCCCACCAGTTGGTGATCGGAACGATGAAATACTCGGCCCCGCCGGTGCGCAGATTGATCACCAGCGCCTCGTCATCGGCCACCTTGAAATGGCCCATGATGTAAATCTGGCTGCGCTGCGCCCCGTCCGTGTCGCGGTCGATGGTGAAGTCGAAGCCGTTGACCGGCTTGCTCAGTGTCTGGTCGTTCCAGCGCGCGGTCGAGGTGTAATAGCGGCGCAGGAACGATGCCGTCAGCTCGGCCTGCTCGTCGTCGGTCAGCGCTGCCGTCTTCGGCGCGCCGCCCAGCCGCTCGATCGACAACTCGTTGATCATCTCGTTCGACCAGTCCATGACCACGTCGCGGATATAGAATTCATGCGCCGCCGGGGCCGACCGGATATGGTTGACCCTGCCGTTGGCCGGGTCGCTGTCGACCGTGCAGGTGAAATTGCCGTCGGCGTCGGTCACCAGCTCCTTCCCGTTCTGCACCGCGACCGAGTTCATCACCGGGTCCCACAGCGAGAAATAATTTTCGGTCAACCGATGGCCGCGCGCAACGCGCCCGCGGATGACATAGCGCTCGTCGCCCGAGATCGGGATCACGCGATAGACCGTGTCCGGATTGTCCAGGCCCCAGCGCGAGCCGGGGATGTCGAGGTTGCCGAGCTTATGCGGCAGACGAGTGATGGTGATGACCTTCGGCCGCTCCTTGTCGGTGTTCAGCGACCAGATCACGGCGGCATAGACCACCTCGTCGAAAGCCCATTCGAAGGCCTTCATCATCTCGGCACTCGGCTTGACCAGTTCGGGCCAGGCCTTGCGCATTTCCGCGACCGTGGCCTTGACCAGCGGATGGGCCAGCACCTCGAAGGCGCGCCGTTCGATCGCGGCCTGGTCGGCGGTGGCGATGGGATTCGATTTGACGTCCATGTTTCCTCCAAGGCGCGTCTTATGGCGCAAACGGCCATCAACGCACGAACAGGTTGTCTGTTGGTTGTGAAGGATTTGTGCCGGACGGACGGTATGCTGCCAAGATAGCTTTTTTTGGATGGCTCATTTCATGGCATTGTGAGTCTTATCCAATGAGACCAACCCCTGCTAAGCGAGCGGTGTTTCTCGTTGGCTCGCTTAACCTCGCGAATAGTCCTGCCTGCCAAGCCTGAACGGATTTGACCGATGCCTTTTTCACACGACCGGCAGTTCCCGGCCCTGATCGACAATCTGAAGCTGCATCTGAAGGCGCAGGGGCTGCGCCAGCGTGATATCGCTGACAGGCTGGGCGTGGGGCTGGCGACGGTCAAGCGCTGGCTGGCGGGCGAGGGGCTCACCACCAAACGGCTGGAGGATCTGTGCGACCTCGCCAAGATCGAGCTGTTCGAGCTGGTGGAGATGACCGCCCGCAGCCATTCGGGCAAGGCCGAGCGGTTCACGCCATCGCAGGAGCGGGCGCTGGGCAAGGACCCGCGCCTGTTCTTCATCTTCTTCTCGCTGCTGAACGGCTGGCCGCCGGAGGATTGCGAGCGCGAACTCGCCATCTCCCACCAGACCATGCAGGGGGAGCTTCAACGGCTGGCACGGCTCGGCCTGATCGACATATTGTCGGGCGGGCGCATCCGGGTGCTGACCACCCGCATGGTCTCCTGGCGCAAGGATGGGCCGGTCGCCAAGCATTTCGAGGCGCGGCAGAGCTTCGTGTCGCTCGACAATGCCGACGATGCGCTGACCATGTCCGATTTCGTCCGCCTGACCGATGCCGCCGTGGTCCAGATCCGCCGCCTGACCGAGGAGCTGCGCCGCGAAATCCACCGCATCGCGCAGGTCGACCGCCACGACCCGGTTCTCGACCGCACCTGGTACGGCGTCCTGTTTTTCGCCCGCCCGCTCAACATGCCGTCGATCCGGAATTCGATGTCGGATGTCTCAGAGCCGTGATTTTGTAGGGTGGCGCTGAACGCAGCGAAGCCCACCGTCAGGCACAGCGAATGGTGGGCTTCGCTGCGCTCAGCGCCACCCTACGATCTCACGAAATTCGCGATCGCTTTCATTGCTGCCGAAGACTCAGGCAGGGCGGGGGCGATGACGGGCCAGACATGGGTCATGGCCGGCACGATGTGGGTTTCGACCGGGCGGCGGGCTTCGGCCAGGGCGGCCTGGAAGGCGAGCGCGTCGCCGATCAGGCATTCGTCGGCGCTGGCAAGGATCAGTGTCGGCGGATAGTCGGACAGGTCGCCTTTGAGGGGCGAGGCCAGCGCGTCTTCGGGGCTGTGCCCCTGGAGATATTGCTGCGCCGCCTCGGCGGCTGAGGCGCGGGGAAAGAACTGGTCGCCAGGGCGTGAGTCATAGGTGACGTTGGTCACGGTCAGATCGACCCAGGGCGACAGCAGCACGGTCTTGGCCGGCTTGGGCTCGGCGGCCAGCGCCACAGCGGCGGCCATTCCGCCGCCGGCGGAATCGCCGCCGACGATGGGCGGCCGGCCGTCCTCGGCAACCAGTGCCGAATAGACCGCGAGCGCATCGGTGAGGCCGGCAGGGAACGGATGTTCCGGCGCCAGACGGTACTCCACGACGACAACCCGGCAACCGGTTATGGCGGCCAGGCGCGTGCCGAAATTCGCGTAAGCGGCCGCCGATCCCATCCGGTATCCGCCGCCATGGAAATAGAGGATCGTGCCGGCGGCCGTCTCCCCCTCGCAGACCAGACAGCCGACGCCACCGATCGCGACATCCCGTGCCACCGTCCCGGGCTCCAGCATTTCCGGCGTCCAGGCCGACGGCATGCGGGCGCGACGGGTCAGCAGGTCTTCGGTGGCTTGCGTCCCTTGACGGAGCGGGGGGAGCTTCATCTTCCCAGTCTTCTTCAATTTATTGCAATATCGAAAACGATATCGGAATGTTATTGATCATCGCGGAACCCTTATGCGATGGTCAACTTAAATTCTGGGGCGGGGAAATGAGCAGACCGGCACTCGCGGCATCGCGCGCCATCGACATACTGAACTTCATGGCGGCGCACCCGACCGAGGCCTTCTCACTGTCGGAGCTGGTGGAGCATCTGGAGGTCAATTTCGCCTCCTGCCATGCCATTCTCACCGTGCTGGCCAAGGACGGCTTCCTCGAGCGCCACCCCAAGCACCGCACCTACAGCCTGGGACCCGCGCTGGTCGCCATCGGCCATGCCGCGCTTGAGACCCATCCCGCCATCGATATCGCCCGCGACGAGGCGCGCGAACTGGCGCAGCAGCTCGACCTAGAGGTGCTGCTCACCGCCCGCACCGGCGGCGACTTGATCGCGCTCGCCCGCGCAGGCCGCCACGTCGCGCCCAACGCCGCCTTGCAGGTCGGGCAGCGCGTGCCGCTGGTGCCGCCGCTGGGCGCGCCCTTCATCGCCTGGGCGCCGGAGGCGCAGGTACGGCAGTGGCTGGCGGAGGCGCCGGATACCGCCCGCGATCCCGCACCCTATCAGCGGCTGCTGTCGATGATCCGGGAGCGCGGCTATGCGATTACCTTGCAGAACCCGGTGCGCTCGCAGCTGGGGGAGGTCGTCGCCAACCTGTCCGATTCGCCGCATCAGGCCGGGCTACGCCATCGCATGACCAGCCTGATCGCCGAGATGGGGCTTGATATCTATCACCTGGCGGCGATCGATCCGGCCCAGTCCTACGAGGTCGGCATGCTGTCCGCGCCGATCTTCAACGTGCATGGGCATGCCGCGTTCACCCTGTCGCTGCAGGGTTTCAAGGAGCCGCTCACAGCCGACGCGATCCAGGAACTGGCGGAACGGCTGATGACGAGCTGCCTCATGGTCACACGCAACAGCAACGGCCGGGTGCCCCAAATACTCATGCCAAATTCCGATACGAAACACAGCAAAGGGGGAAGACGATGAGGGCGCTGCTTTATACCGGCGAGGGCCGGATCGGCCTCAGCAACGATGTGCATGTCCGCGATCCGGGGCCGGGCGAGGTCATCGTCAATATCCACGCCTGCGGCGTCTGCCGCAGCGACCTGTCGGTGGTTCATGGCAACATCCCCTGGCCGGCGCCGGCGGTGCTGGGCCATGAGGGGGCAGGGGTGATCGAGGCGGTCGGCGCCGGCGTCACCAAGATCAAGCCGGGCGACCATGTCGTCATGCATACCGTCGCCAATTGCGGTCACTGCGCCCATTGCGAGTCCGGCCGCCCGACCCATTGCCGCGAGACATTGGGCAACCGCACCACGCCTTTCTCGCTGGGCGACGGCACCCCGGTCTCGAACTTCGCCGCCACCTCGGCCTTTGCCGAGTACACGGTGGTGAAGCAGGACCAGGTGGTGGTGATCGGCGACGATATTCCGCTCAAGGCCGCCTGCCTGATCGGCTGCGGCGTGCTGACCGGCGTCGGCGCGGTGCTGAACCGGGCCAAGGTGCGGCCGGGCGACACGGCGGCGGTGTTCGGCATCGGCGGCGTCGGCCTCAACGTCATCCAGGGGTTGGTCCTGTCGGGCGCCTCGCGGATCATCGCCGTCGACACGGTTGCCGAGAAGAGGGCCTTGGCTGAGCAGTTCGGGGCGACCGATTTCATCGACGCGACCCAAGGCGACGCGGCCGAGCAGATCCGGACGCTCCTGCCGCACAGCAAGACCCAGACGACCGGCACCTTCGGTTCCGGGGGCGTGGACTGGACCTTCGAATGCGCCGGCAGCCCGCGGGCATTGAAGAGCGCGGTCGAGGCGCTGGACTGGGGGGGCGGGGCGGTCATCGTCGGCGTTCCACCGCACGGCTCGACCATCGAACTGCCGATCAACCCGATCGCCTATGTCGACCGCACCATCACCGGCACCCGCTACGGCTCGTCCCGGCCGCATATCGATATCCCGATGTATATCGACTTCTATCGCCAGGGCCGGCTGAAGCTGGACGAGCTGATCACCAAGGAATACCCGCTCGCCGACTTCCAGGCCGCCTTCGCCGACCTTGAGGCCGGCAAGCTGGCGCGCGGCGTTTTGGTGTTCTGAGAAATCCTTTTTATCCGCAGATTACGCAGATTAACGCAGATTTTTGAGTGTTCCGCCTTCGGCGGAGGAAGCCGCGCAGCGGAAAATCTTAATCT
>DATBAZ010000190.1:0-19080 GCA_036271255.1 Alphaproteobacteria bacterium | reverse complement strand
AGATTGTCCGGAATCATAGCGCGGGCGGGGACATACCCCCCCACCCGTCGACGCGTCGCGTCGCCGACCTCCCCCTCAAGGGGGGAGGCGATTATGATGGTGTGTCCTTCCCATCCGTAGAGGCTCCCATGAAACCCTCCGAACTCCTCCCCGATTCCGTCGCCGTGATCACCGGCGGCGCTTCCGGCATAGGGCTGGCGGCGGCGAAGCATTTTGCCGGGCGGGGATTTTCGGTGTGCATCGCCGACCTGGGCAAGGACCGCCTGGCGAAGGCGGCCGAGGAGATCGGCGGCAAGGTGCTGACGGTCGAGACCGACGTCAGCGATCTCGAAGCACTGGAAGAGCTGGAAGCAAGTGTGGCTACACACTTCGGCGGCACAGACATACTGATGAACAATGCCGGCACCGCCTATGGCAGCGCATGCTTCGGCCCATGCGAGACATGGGCCAAGGTGCTGGGCGTCAATCTGATGGGGATCGTGAACGGAACGCAGATCTTCGGGCCCGGCATGGTCAAGCGCGGGCGGCCGGGACTGATCGTCAATACCGGCTCCAAGCAGGGCATCACCACCCCGCCCGGCGACCCGGCCTATAACGTGTCGAAGGCGGGGGTGAAGGCCTTCACCGAGGCGCTGCAGCATGAGCTGCGCAACACCGAAGGCTGCAAGTTGAGCGCCCATCTGCTGGTCCCGGGCTATGTCTTCACCGGCCTCACAGCGCGCGGCGCAACCGAGAAGCCGGCCGGCGCCTGGACGCCGGAGCAGACGTTCGATTTCATGATCGAGAGCCTGGAGCGCGGTGACTTCTACATATTGTGCCCCGACAACGACGTGCCGCGCAGCCTGGACGAACGCCGCATCGCCTGGGCTGCCGGCGACCTGATCGAGAACCGCCCGCCTCTGTCGCGCTGGCACCCGGACTATGCCGAGAAATTCGCGGCCTTCGTGAAGGGCGGCTGATCAAAAAAGTCCAGTTGCCAATATAATATACAGCCCCTAGCCGTGGAGATCGTTCTCCACGGAGGCTGTCCATGACCATGGTCCAACCAGCGCCGGCCGTTGCCGCGGCCATCCCGCGCAACTACGCCAAATGGGCGGTGTTCGCCGTCTGGGCATTGCTGATCCTCGGCGTCATCTGGACCGATGAGCGCTTCCTGGTCGACAGCAAGGATGAGGAATGGGCGCATATCGCGCCGTTCCAGTGGTGGCTGCTGGTGCATGGGCTGGCCGGTTTGGCCGCACTGCTTATCGGGCCGCTGCAATTCTCGGAACGGCTGCGCCGCACGCACGTGAAGCTGCACCGGGTGCTGGGCCGGGTCTATATCGGGGCGATCTGCATCGCCGCGCCGATGGCGATCTATATCGGCGACAATTGGGAGACGAATGTGCACTCGGCCATGGAAGGCTGGGCCCAGGGCGGCGGCTGGCTGCTGTGCGCCGTGCTGGCTTTCGTGTTCGCGGTGAAGCGTAACATTCCGCGCCACCGCCAATGGGTCGCCCGGTCCTATGGCTTCACCTTCGTCTTCATCATGGCGCGCGCCCCGCACCTGGTATCGTGGCACTGGAAGACCAACGACGACTTCGTGACCTATCGCTGGTTCCTGGTCTTCGCGGCGCTGATCGTGCCGGACCTGATCCTGCAATGGGACGAGCTCACTAAGCGCCGGAAGCTGCGCGCCGTCGCCTGACGCTTAGTGCAGCGACGTCTCGGGGCTTCGCGCATCCGTCCAGGCGGAGACGTCGGTGAAGGTGATCAGAGCGCCGATGAACTCCGTGCCGCCGTGGCGGGTCGGGATGATGCGGAGCAGGAAGTGCGCCGCCTCGGTGCGGCTGGGAAGATAGCGCTCGACACTCTCGCCGGTCCGCGCCATCTCGTGGAAATCCCGAGCGAGATCGCCGTAGATAAGGTGGCAATCGACCTCATGCAACGGCCGCCCGATATCCTGCGCGCCCAGCGCATAGACGCGCGCGGCGTGCGGCGTGAAATGGCGGACGCGCAGCGCCTCGTCGACGAACAGAGCCGGTGTCCCGCTCGCCTCCAACAGGGTCTGCAGCTCGGCGCCGATGCGCTTCAGGTTGTGGATCTTATGCATCAGGTTGGCTGACAGGTTTTCGACCAGGCTGTTGAACAGGTCGAGCTGGTCGAGGGCCGCGGGCGCGCCCTCCCCGGCGGGCGCCGGCATCTCGGCATGGCGCAGCGCCAGCAGCTTGCGCGACTGAAGGCGGAATTCCTGGTGGTCCAGGGGCGACAGGATGAAGTCGTTGGCCCCGGCATCGAGCGCGGTGGCGCGATAGGCCATGTCCTCGTACGCCGTCACGACCATGGCCGGCACGTCCCGGCAATCGGGCACCCGGCGGAAGCGGCGGATCAGCTCGGCGCCGTTCATCGCCGGCATCTGATAATCGGTGATCAGGAGATCCGGCGTGTGCTCGCGGATATAGGACAGCGCCTGCCAGGGGTCGCCGAACGCCTTGACCTGAACGTCAGGCTCCAATGTCGAGGCCAGGCTGGTCAGCACTTTCCGGTTCACACCTTGGTCATCGACAATGACGACTGAACTCATCCGCGCAATCCCTTCAGAGCTGATGGCGCAGCATGCCGCGCCCAGGGCATAGCGCCGGCTTCCCGCCCGACGCCCCTTAATTGGATTCACATTGTTGATTTGATAAATGGATACTCTGTTTAGACAAATCTCCACAATAGTTTTTATGATCCTAAGTGGACCACAAATAACAAGAACTGTCCTGATCACGTGTTTGTCACACAGGAGGGACAATCTTCGGATTCGATTACAATTTTAATTAAGAACACGTCTTCCAGCGGCACGCGCCCAGCCACCGAATTGCCTCATCGCCCCGGAAGTTTCCCGTTGACGCCTCATTGTGCAATGCGATAGGAGTACGTCTATAGGATTAATCCTTTCGGCTTAACCGACGGAGGCGACTATGGCTTTGGTGACGGTGACTCTCCCAGGCGGCAACGGCAACTTCACCAGCCTGGCGGTGGAGAAGGATGCCAAGGCCGCACTGACCAGCGCGATCAAGGATCTCTTCAACCAGGCCGGCCCCAACATCACCGCCAACGAGATCGCCTCGGGCGTCGATGGCACGAAGGGCTTCTTCAATCTGGTTCTCGACGGCGCGCTGGCATCGACGACGGTGGTCGCGGGAACGAGTGTCCAGGCGCTGTTCGACACCGGGCTGGGCCAGGACACGCTGATCGGCAACGCCGCCACCACCCTCTTCTTCGCCAACAATGCCGGCGATTCGATCTCCAGCACCGCCGCCGCCGCGACCATCATCGGCGGCGCGGGCAGCGATACCGTTTCGGCGCAAGGAATGGTCAGCGCCTATCTGGAGGCCGGCAACAACCAGGTGAATCTGAGCAACGGGTCCGTGAGCCTGCTCGGCACCGGCGGCAACGACACGGTGAACGTGCTGGCCGGCAGCAACACCGTCACCGCCGCCTATAAGGCAACGATCGACCTGTCGGGCGACAACACGAAGGACAAGCTGACGCTCGCCGACGGCAGCACCGTCAGCATCACCGGCGGCAGCCTCGTCGCCACCATCACCGGCAATAACGAGACCATCTACGTCAACGGCACCGGCGACAGCGTCAATCTGGTCGGCTCGAACGACACGGTGATCTTCGTCGGCGGCGCCAACGACACCATCACCTATTCCGCGCCCGGCAAGTCCAGCAGCCACTCAGCCACCGTGATCGGCAGCGACGGCAAGGGCAAGGGACAGTCCTCGGTCGCGGCGGGCAAAGGGGCGGCCTCGACCATCCATGCCGGGCACGCGGTCTACAGCCACATCGCCGGTGAGCACAACGTGTTCAGCGCCGGCCGGCAATCCGACACGATGACGGGCGCGCTGCGCGACGCGAAGGGCGGCAGCGACCTGTTCAAGCTGGACGCGTCGGTCCACAGCCACCACACGATCACCGCGTTCTCGAGCCAAGCCGACACGATCTCGATCAGCCACATCACCCAACACCAGCTCAAAGTCGGCCTCGCCCATGCGACGATCACCGGCGGCGGCAGCCACACGACGACGATCTTCACCGCCGACAACACCAAGATCACCATCGTCGGCGACCGCGTGCTGAGCTCGGATATCAAGCCGGGACACTAAGCTTCATGACCTATCGGCTTCCGACCAGGCCGATATACTGCCCCGGACATGGAAAGAGGCTCCATGTCCGGGGCCTTTTTCTATTGCGCCGGGATCGGGCGGGGTCCTATGCTGCCCGCTTAGACCTAAGTCGCGGGCTGGACGCTGCCAAGCAGGATAAAGACCTGAAACGGCGCCCCACTCCCGAAGCATAATCACAGGGCGTGGGCATCAAATAACAGCACCGGACTTCCGTTCCAGCATTAGTATCGCAGGGCCGACGGGCCTTTTCGATCCTCCCATTTTCCTTGGAAGCCTTCCGCACCTGGCGGCGAGTACTATCCCGTATCGCCGGCCGCGGGCGGCCGGGCCTGGGCTTTCGGGCGGGCGATGACCGAGCCGCGGCTTATACTCGCCGGGGAGAGCGGCCTGTTCCGTGATGGGCTGAAGCGTGTGCTGGCCGACCGGAAGCTCAGCGTGATCGCCGAGGCCGCATCGCTGACCGAGGCGCTGGCCGCACTCAGGGCCTCAAAGAGAGGCGCCGACCTCGTCGTCTGGGACCGGACGGGGGCGGCGGCCGGCCAGTTCGACGTGCTGAAACAGATCGTCGCCGATTTCCCCAAGACCAAGGTCGTGATCCTGGCCGAGCGCATCGAGGCCGCCGAAGCGGATCTGGCTGCGCAGGCCGGCGCAAGCGGCCTGTTACCCAAGAACCTCTCGGGCGCAGCGCTGGGCCTTTCGCTGGAGCTCGTCACGCTGGGCGAGAACCTGTTCACCGCCCCCGCCAGCCTCTGGCGCCACACCCCGCTGCCGCCCGCCGAGGGCCTGCCGCCCCCTGCCCCAATCTCCAAGGACACGCTGACCCACCGCCAGCGCCAGATCCTGGAATATCTCGAAGCCGGCCTGTCGAACCGCGCCATCGCCTCCAAGCTGGATGTCGCCGAGGCGACGGTGAAGGTGCATGTCCGCGCGCTGCTGACGCGGATCAACGTGGATAATCGGACGCAGGCGGCGTTGTGGGCGAAGAGCCAGAAGTGAAGCGCATGACCACCGGCCGAATATTGGCCGCATTGGCGTTGCTGGTCGCTCCGGCCGGAATAGCGGCCGCGAAAACTGCCGATGCTCCCGTCATTCGCGAGGCGCAGCATCTCAACGTCAACGGAGTGGATGAGATTTGGCGACTGCAATGGGACCGCAAACCGCACCCGGAATGCACACCCAGCGTCGATCCATCCTGGTCGACACGGCCTTGCGATCCCTTCGCCTTCGGTGAGGCGGGGCCGCTGAGCCTGATCCGGTTACGCAACGGCTCTGAATATGAGCGGCTGCGGTTGACGGGTTACTTCACCGAAGACGACGCGACCGGCACCCAGGCCACTGTTCAGAAACATGCGCCAAGGAAAGAAGATTTCGATCGGCAAGACGGCCCGACCGACCAGGAGATCGCCCGCCGCCCGCTTGTCCGGATCATGCGGTTCCGGGACTACGACCACGATGGCCATGCCACGGAATTCATGCTGCCGGTGGCCAATTCCATCGGCTTTCACCAGCTGGCCATCGTCGTCGGCGTCTCCGCCGCGAACCCGCATCTCCATGTATTCGGAACCGCGGACGCGCCAGACAGTGCGCTGAAGCTCGGGCCCGTTGAATGGAAAGCCTTGGCGCAAGGCAAGCCCCGCGTCGTATCATGGGTATGCGGCGACCATGGATCCGACATCGAAAACGATCTGGAGTTTCACACGTCGAAAGACGGCATCAGCGTGACACACCTTCACTACAGCTGCGAAGCCGGCGGAGCCCGCGGCCGGCAGCTGTCGGACGACGAAATTTCAAAGCTTCAGCACTCTGCGGAGTGAGCGCGCGACCCTTCAATCCGGAATCGTATAATCCGCCGGCAGGCCCCCAATCTGGATGGTCATGTCGCAGAACCGCGCCGCGATCCGCCAGCCCTGTTTCGTGCGGACCAGCGTGTCCAGATAGTACCCGGCGTTGGTGATCACATCCTGCCCGCCGCCCGGCTTCAGGCGGGCCATCGGGGCGGTGAAGTAGCAGCGGGATTCGCCACGGTCGCCATCGACGTCCACCGCGATATTGGTGATGTGGTGCAGGTTGATCGGCCAGGGCTCCAATGCGCGGTCGAGCCATTCCAGGCAGGGCCGGTAGGGCGTCGCGCCCGGGCCACCGGTGGAGGCGTAGTCGATCGTACCGCCAGGGGCGAAGACATCATCCATCAGCTCCCATTTCCGCCGGTCCACCATCCAGGCATAGCGGTAGAGAAGCTGCTCGATCGCACGGTAGTCCTGCTCGGATGGCTGCATGGTTTGGTTCCTTCCCTCTTTATCGATTGTTGTTTTGCACCAGTTCAGGGTAGCGGTGATCAGAACCAAAATAACCCAAGCTCGTCATGGCCGGGCTTGACCCGGCCATCCACGCGGCTCCATTTGCGCTCAAACCCGGCGTCAGCACCCGTGGAACCCCGTGGATGCCCGGATCAAGTCCGGGCATGACGATGTGTGGTGTCATCCCAGCATGAGCGGCAAATCCGGGTCCGCCTTCTTCGTCGCGCGCTGATAGGCCGGCCGTGCGCCGATGCGCCCGAGATAAGCGCGGATGTTCGGATAGGGCGTCAGATCACGCTGGGCGAACATGCGCATGACGGTGAGGCCGAAGGTCATCATGATGTCGGCGGCGGTGAACTCCGCGCCGGCGAAATAGTCGGCCGCGCCCAGGCGCTTCTCGACCATGTCGAAGGCCTGGTCGGCGCGGGCGGCCATCGCGGCGACCCTGGGGTCCCCGCCCTCGGCGGCCCCGGCCATCGCCAGGATCATGACGACCATCGAGCGCGGCAGCATCGAGGCATTGGCGAAGTGGAACCAGAACAGATAGTCGGCGAAGTTCGGCTTGTCCGCCGTCACCGCCAGCCGGCCGCCGCCGTGCCGGCCGATGATGTATTCGATGATGGCGCCGGATTCGCCCAGCACCAGGTCGCCGTCGGTGATGATCGGCGCGGTGCCGGTGGGATGCAGCGCCTTATAGTCCGGCGGCGCCATGCCCGATGGCTCCCTGTCGTATTTCACCATCTCGTAAGGGACGCCCAGCTCCTCGCAGAGCCAGACGATCCGGTCGGACTGGGACACGCCCAGGTGATGCACGGTCAGCATTTCGAATTCCCCTGTTAAAGCTCGGCCACTTCCGGAATCACCTCACGCCCGAACACCTCGAGCGGGGTGATGTCCTGGACGTTGGGCATGTTGAAGAGCGCGTGATCGACGCCGATGGCGGCCAGCGCCCTGCAGTGGGCGACGATGTCCTTGGCCGTCATCTGGCCGGGCGCGAGATGGGCGGTGCCGAGGGTGGTTTTCTCGATCTCGGCATAGTCGCGGCCCAGGCGGCCGCAATGGGCCTTCAGCACCTCCAGCTTGGGCGCCACCATCGTGGCATCGCCGAACAGGTTGCAGGCGTCCGCATACTGGGCGACCAGGCGCAGCGTCTTCTTCTCCCCGCTGCCGGCCACCAGGATCGGCGGGTGCGGGCGGGAGAGCGGCTGCGGCACGCACAACGTCTCGGCCAGGTGATAGTGCTTGCCCTTATAGGCGCCGTCGTCGTTCGACCACATCTGCTTGGCGATCCGCAGCGCCTCCTCGAGCATCTCGAACCGGTCGGAGAGCGGTGGGAACGGCGTGCCGAGGCCCAGCGCCTCTCGCTCGAACCAGGCGGCGCCGATGCCGAGATAGGCGCGGCCACCGGACAGCACGTCGACGGTGGTCGCCGTCTTCACCAGGATGCCGGGATGGCGATAGACCACACCGGTCGCCATCGTGCCGAGCTTCACCTTGCTCGTCACCGCGGCGAGGTAGGACAGCGCGCTGTAGCCCTCCAGCATGTCGGTCTCGGGCGGGCCGACCGGCGGGATCTGGAAGAAATGGTCCATCACCCAGATGCTGGCGAACCCCGCCATCTCAGCCGCCCGGGCGATATCCGCGAGCGTCCCGCCGATGCGCCCCGGGCCGGTGCCCCAGGTGAAGTTCGGGATCTGCAGGCCGATTTTCATGAATGGCGTCCTCCCGGTGGGTTTTGGGGAGTGTAGCGGGCCGGGGCGCGGAGGGCACGCGCTTCTGTGATCTCTCGAACAGAAGGATATGCGCAACGCATCCGTTGTACCGGCTGAGCGGTATTAACCTTGAGAGCATTTCAGTCGCAGCAGGTTGTATCGGTACATGACAGCGAGCATATGAATTGCGCGTTCAGAACGGGGCGGCTTCCCTGCCCGCCTTTCCCGACCGAAGCCGAGGGGCCTTGATGCTCTCGACCCTGCAGTCCTTTCCCGATTACACGGCTGCCGAGAAATGGGCCGATGGCGTGGTGCATGTGGCGGGACTGGTCGCATCTCCGCTCGCCATCGCCTGGCTTTTCCTGCATGCCGGGCCCGAGATCACGACCGGGCGGATCGTCACCGGCACGGTCTATGCCGCCGGGCTGCTCGGCATGCTGTGGGCCTCGGCGCTCTACAACCTGGTCCGTGCCGGCCCGCTGAAAAGCATCCTCAGGCGCGTCGACCATGCGATGATCTTCGTGATGATCGCCGGCACCTTCACCCCGCTGGGCCTTATCGCCATGCCGGAAGATATCGCGATCCCGCTCTGCATCGCCGTGTGGCTGCTGGCGGCCATGGGGAGCGCACTGAAGCTGATGAACCAGAATTGGGCCGAGCGGATCTCGGTCTTCCTCTATCTCGCGCTCAGCTGGACGGCCCTGTTGCCGCTCGTGGGAACCCTGCCCACGAGCGCGATCGCTCTGATGCTGATCGGGGGAGTGCTCTATTCGCTCGGCTCCTTCATCCATAGCCGCGCCGCCTGGCCGTTTCACAACGCGGTCTGGCACGCCCTGGTCCTCGCCGCCGCCGGCGCGCACCTGACGGCCATCGCCGAGGTGATGGCGCTGCCGGTGGTGGGTTGAACGCCGTTCCGCTAAGCTGCCGAGCATAAACAGCGAGCAAGGGACCATCATGCCGTTGGACATGACCGGTGGGGGACGGCGGGGGCGGAGCCCGTCGCTGAATGTGCTGGGCGGGGTGCTGGAGACCTGCTCGGTCAATCCGATGACCGGATATTTCCGCGAGGGCTGCTGCGATACCGGGCCGGGCGATGTCGGCAGCCATACGGTCTGCGTGGTGTTGACCGCCGAATTCCTGCAATTCTCCCGGCTGGCCGGCAACGACCTGTCGACGCCGGTGCCCGAGGTCGGCTTCAGGGGCCTGCAGCCCGGCGACCGCTGGTGCCTGTGCGCGCCGCGCTGGCAGCAGGCGCTGGAGAACGACGCCGCGCCCCGCGTCGTGCTGCGCGCCACCCATCTGGAAGCGCTCGATTACTGCGCGCTGGACGACCTGAAACGCTTCGCAATCGATCTCTCCTGAGTCGATATCGCCCGTCTTCCTCTGTAGTTCGTCGATAGAAACACACCGTTCGTCGGTGGCTTCTGGCGTTGGTGGAATGCTGTCCGCGATCGGTCGAGGGCCGCGCGACAGTACGGATGGGCGCGCCTAGCTTCCCGTCATCGGCACGGGACGAGCGGTCAAAAAAGGCCACTCCAAAACTCCCCGAGATGCCAGCCAAATTAGCAATCGAAGGGATAACGTCATGCTCGCTCTCGCCACCCGCACACTCGCTTTCACCGCCTCCGCCCTGCTCGTCACGGCCGCGGCCGGCTTCGCCAGCCCCGCCCGCGCCGCGGACGCCGACAGCCGGACAGCCCTGGTCCACTACCAGGACCTGGACCTCAGCACCGGCGCCGGCGAGGCCAAGCTGAAGGCCCGCATCGCCAAGACCGCCGAGACGGTCTGCGGCCCGCAGGGCGGCCGCACGCTCGCCGACCGCGAGCGTTTCGATAGCTGCCGCAATACCGCGATCGCCAGTGCATCGACCCAGATGGACGCCGTCATAGCCTCCGTGCGTTCATCCGATCATCGCTATGCGATGAATCACGATGCCATCGCGATGCTCGGCCGCTGACTCCCAGCAGCACCGGGCAAGAATGGGCGGGCGGCCGAAAGGCTTCCCGCCCATTTTATTTTTTGGCCCGCTTTCTTCTCGTCATTCCCGCGAAGGCGGGAATCCAGGAATTGAACCGCCAAGGCGCCAAGACGCCAAGGAAGCGCCAAGGCAAAACCAAAATCGGATTTACTTGGCGTTTCTTGGCGCCTTGGCGTTGAATTCATGTGCAGGCGGCTCTGGATTCCCGCCTTCGCGGGAATGACGCCTTAGGGAAGTAGCGCGTCTACCGCCCAGCCATCGCCCTGGCATCCGCCAGATAGGTCCGCCCGATGCGCAGCTCCTTCCCGTCGGTCAGCTGGGCGGTCCACACGCCCATACCGTCGTGCTTGAAGCCCGTGATGCGGTCGCGGCGCACGATGGTCGAGCGGTGGAGGCGAACGAAGGCGGAGGGGTCCAGGCGGCGGGCGAGTTCGGTGATCGTCTGATGCAGCAGGTAGGAGCGCGGGCCGACATGGAGGCGCATGTAATCCCGCTCTGCCTCGATCAGGTCGATCTCGCGGGCGGCGATGCGGATCATCTCGGCGCGGTGGGGCACCCAGAATTCCTGGGTGAAGGCCTCGGCCTGCACCTCCGCCGGTTGGGCGCGATGGGCGCGGACACGGGCGACGGCTTTTTCCAGACGGTCCTGGGCAACGGGTTTCAGCAAGTAATCCACGGCAGCCACATCGAAAGCAGCAACGGCATATTGATCGAAGGCGGTGACGAAGATCACCGAGGGAACGGGTTCGAGCTTCTCCAGCGCCCGAGCCACCGACATGCCGTCGAGGCCGGGCATGGCGATATCGAGCAGCAGCAGATCGGGCTGCAGCGCCTCGACGAGGCGGAGCGCGGCGGCGCCGTCGGCCGCGGTGCCGACCAGGTTCAGCTCCGGCACGCGGGCACAGAGTATCTGCAGCCGCTCGATCGCCAGCGGTTCGTCATCGACCAGCAAAGTCTTGAGAGGCCTGTTGTCGCTCATGCGGCCGGTTCGGGATCCATCCTGAGCGGCATCGCCAGGGCGACGCGGAAACCGCCCTCTGCCCGGGCCCCGTAATGGCAGGTCGCTGCCTCGCCGAAGCGGGCGGCCAGCCGGTCGCAGACATTGCGCAGGCCGACGCCGTGACCCTTCTCGGACGGCAGCAGCGGCGTGTCGGCGGCCGCCTGCCCGTCATCCTCGACGGTCAGGTTGAGGCTGCTCTCGCCCGTGCGGGCGCGGATCGTCACCGTCACCGGGCGGGTGCTGCGGGCAACGCCGTACTTGATCGCGTTCTCGACCAGCGGCTGCAGCAGCATGCCCGGCACCGCCGCATGCTCCAGCTCGGCCGGCACGTCGATCTCCACCTTGAGCCGGTCGGGAAAGCGAATGCGCTCGATATCGAGATAGAGCCGCTGCATGCGGATCTCATCGGCCAGCGGCACGTCCTCGGTCGGGTCGGTGGTGAGCGAGGTGCGGAAGAAGTGGGAGAGGTTCATGATCATCCGCTCCGCCTCGTCGCCGCGCTGGCGCAGCACGAGGCTGGAGAGCGAATTCAGCGTGTTGAACAGGAAGTGCGGATTGATCTGGTAGCGCAGCGCGCGCAGCTGCGCCGTCTGCGCCTCGGCCTGGTACTGGGCGGCGGCGCGCTCGGCCACACGCACCTTCGCGGCATAGGACAGCGCGATATACATGATCGCCCAGGCGACGACGAAGAAATACCAGTTCAGAGCGGAATCGATGATCTGAAACAGCTCCGCCGGCTTCCCCCTCATATGCTCCTCATGCATCTCCCGAAGCTCGGAATCATGGGGATGCACGACATAGAAGGCGGTGAAGTTGACGGTGGCGTAGGCGAAGGAGATCGGCAGCGAGGCGACGAAGGCAGCCGTCACCATCGCCCGCATCGACTTGGTCTCGAACCGCCGCAGCACCTGCCACAGCAGGGTGGTGAGCAGGATGCCGACGAGGCTGACGACCGTGCGCCGGACCAGCATCCCGGCCTGGCCCTCGGCCTCGATCGCCGCCATACGAAAGGTGTTGATGACGAAGTAGAAGGCCCAGAAGGCCAGAATGGTCTTCATCGTCGCCCAACTGGGCAGACGGGCCCGCGCCGCCTTGGCGGCGGACCGGCCTGCCGCGCGCGAGGCGGCGGCGGACGTCAGGGCGGATGGTTCAAGCGCGATATTTGCCATCGCCTTTATTAACGTACCGGTTGTGGGTTGGCGTCAACAAATCGCGCCGTTCGTCGAGGCAAGCCGGCGGTTCGTCGAAAAAACAGCAGTAACGACCGACAAGATATCCGCTTGACAATTTTATCTACATGTTCTATCTATGTTCTCAACATAGAACATCTTGCAGATTGAAGGATCAAGTAGCGGATGCAACCCTCCAGGCGGCCACTCGACATCGATACCGGCGTGATCCGTAGGAATCGCGGGCTGCTTCAGAAAACACCTAAAGCGGAAGTTTATATCGGATTTGGACAACGCGCTTCTTTGATTCAGCGGGTCGTCGATACTCAAGCCATCTTGAAAGATGGATACCGGCACGATGAGAACCGAGATGAGGGAGGCCGATGGACGGCAGGTGGAGGGTCATCGGCGCCTCCCCACTCTGATGCGGGTTTTCTACCTGCTGTCGCCCCTGCGATTGGGGTGGGCCGCACTCTTGCAGCCGCCGGTGAAGCAGGCGGGTTACTCGCTGAAGCCGCACCAGTTGTACTGGCTGCAACTGCCGAATTTCTACTTCCCCTGGTTGCTGTCGGGGCCATCGCCATTCTCGGCTATATCGCGATCAAGCGCCTGCAGGAGGAGCAGACGGCAACTGGGACTATCAAGAACCGGCCGGATGTCGATTACGAATACGACCCCGAAAGCGGCTATGTCAGCTTTTCAGAACACGACGGAGAGCCCCTTTTTTCTGGTTCGATCGATAGCGACGGCTTCGTTCGCGATCCGGACGGCAACAAAGTCGGGCGACAACTCGACGGTTGCGTCATCGTCGATGACGGCGTTCTTCCCAGTCAGGCTGAAATCGCAGGAAGTGATGCCACAGCCGGTGCTCGGTCCACAGCAATCACCGGCGCGGACACTGCACAGCCGGAACTTTGCCCAGATCCAGTGCCCGATCGGCCCGGCTGGAAGAGCGCAAGGTCGGTGCTCTATCAAGGCTATATTAATACCTTAGTGAATCCTGAAGCTCCGCTCGAGCCCGGACTGGCAGTTCGCCTGTTAAACCCGGAAACCGGACGGTACGTCACTTACGACGATTGCTATCGCTCGACTGGCGAGATGGTTGAGGCGAAAGGGCCTGGTTACGGCGACATGTATCGCCGGAACAATGCCAAACTGACGGCTGGCCTCGATGCCTACATGCTGCGGCAAGCATCAAGGCAAATTTCCGCGAGCGAAGGTCGACCGCTGGAATGGGATTTCGCGGACGAGGGTGCGCGAAATCATGTACAGGCCCTGTTTCATGGTGCTTTTTCCAATCCAGGTGGAACCGACAGGATCAATGTCCGGTGGATCCCCTACCCTGGTAAAATATGAAGTCATTCACAGAATTGGAGCGATCATGAGCATGCCAATTTTCTTTCAGCGCTACCAAAATGGTGAGGCCGTTTCCTTTAAGCGGTCGGAGATTGCCACGATGCTCGGCTCAGCCGCCGTGATGCATGGTCCCAATGTCACCGCGATCCGGTTTTCGGATGCCGATGGCGGGGAGGTTTACGGCGTCGAGGCCGACGAATTCGAGCAGTTGAGCTTCGATGAAGGGATGGGCGAGAAGTTTTTCGATGCGCTGTGGCGGATTGCCGATGCGACCGGCGCCTTCATCTATTGGTTGGGCGACGGCGCTTGCTCGGCTGTCACGCGGGGCGATGTCCTTCCGCATCTTCCACCGGACGTCGTAGCGGATGTCGGCCCGGTGAAGATAGTCGGTTCGGGGGCCGAAATCGAAGGAGCCATTTATGGCGGGGATTTCGATTTCGACGACTAGTTACTCCGGCGGCCCACCGCGCTTGGCGATCAGGCCACGGCCGGGGTCGTAGCCCCAGACGGCGGCGATCATGAAGACCAGCAGCGACCCGGCGACAACGCCGGCGGCCAGGCCGTTGAACTTCCCATAAAGCGAGAAGCGGATCAGCTCGACCGCATGCGAGAACGGGTTCACCGAATAGATGCGGTAGAGCCAGAGGCTGGATTCCTTGACCCGCCATAACGGGTTCAGGGCCGAGGAGGCGAAGAACATCGGGAAGATGACGAAATTCATCACCCCGGCGAAATTCTCCAGCTGCTTGATGAAAGATGACAGCACCAGCCCCAGCGCGCCCAGCATCAGGCCCGAGAGCACCATCGCCGGCAGCGCCTCGATATAGCCCAGCGGGGGCAGCGAGACATCCCAGAAATTGGCGAGATCGCCCAGCCAGACCACCGCCAGGAACATATAGACCTGGACAATCGACACGGCGACGCCGGCCATCAGCTTGCACAGCAACAGGTACCAGCGCGGAAACGGGCTGATCATCAGGGTCTTCATGCTGCCCATCTCCCGGTCATAGACCATGGAGAGCGAACTCTGCATGCCGTTGAACAGCTGGATCATCGCGATCAGGCCAGGGACGATATAGACCTCATACGGGATATAGGTGTCGTAGGGCTCGATGATCGACAGGCCCAGGGTGAAACGGAAGCCGGCGGCGAAGATGCCGAGCCAGACCAGGGGCCGCACCAGCGCCGAGATGAACCGGCTGCGCTGATTGAACCAGCGCACGGCCTCACGGTTGAGGATGCCCAGGAAGACGCGGAGATACTGCGCGGCCCTCATTGCGGCTTCCCCTTCCCGGCTGGGGCGCTTCCGACCAGCTTGTCGAAAGCGCCGCGCAAGGTCGTCTCACCGGCGCCGGCGACCACGTCGGGCACGCCGCCTGTCGCCAGCACCTTGCCCTTATGCAGCACCACGACCTTGGAATTGTCGTCAGCCTCGTCGATCAGGTGCGTGGCCCACAGCACCGCCATGCCGCGCTCGGCGCACAGCTTGCGGACATGATCGAGCAGGAACTGACGGCTTTCGATGTCGAGCCCGACCGTGGGCTCGTCGAGCAGCAGCAGGGTCGGCTCGTGGATCAGCGCCCGCGCCAGCTCGACCCTGCGGCGCTGCCCGCCCGACAGATCGCGCGCCCTGTCCTTGCGGCGGTCATTGAGGCCGATGCGCTCCAGCTCGGCGGTGATGCGCGGCGCGGAAACCGACTTGGCCATGCCGTGCAAGGCCGCATGGTAGAACATGTTCTGCTCGATCGAGAGGTCGAGATCGAGCGTCGATTGCTGGAACACCGCGCCGATCCGGGCCAGCGCCTTCAGATACTGGCCTTTCAGATCCGCGCCATAGACGGCGATCGAGCCGCCCCGGCTGTGATAGAGGCCGGTGACCAGCGCGAACAGGGTGGTCTTGCCGGCGCCGTTCAGCCCCAGAAGGACGGTAAAGTCCCCGGTGCCGATGCCGAAACTGACATCGTCGAGCGCCTTGCGGTCGCCGAAGCTGTGGCTGACGTGATTGACGGAGAGGGCCGTGCTGCTCATTGGCGTTTACTCATGGGGCGGCCACAACGCCCCAGGGCGAGCGGCCGACCGGTACCGATTTCACTGCCTTCTGGTCGGCGACGTCGATGACGGTGATGTCGTTCGACACGCCGTTGGCGACGTAGAGGCGCTTCTGGTCGGGCGAGAAGCCCATGTTCCAGTCGCGCTGGCCGACCAGGATGTATTTCTGGACCTCAAAGGTCTTGGGGTCGATCACCGCCACGCGGTTGGCAGGGCCCAACGCCACGAAGGCCGTCTTGCCGTCCTGCGTGAACTTGATATCCACCGGCTGGGCCTTGCCCGAGGTGAGGCCGGGGATGTCGAACGCAATCTTCTTCAGGATCGCATGCGTCTTGGGATCGATCACCGCGACGGTGCCGCCGACCTCGGACGAGGTCCAGAGCTGCGACCCGTCCGGCGTCCAGGCGGCGACGCGCGGGCGGCTGTCGACCAGCACGTTGACGATGACCTTCTTGGCCTCGGTATCGATGAAATGGGCCATGCTGGTGGTCTCGGTCGTATCGACCACGGTCTTGCCATCGGGGCTGACCGCCATGCCCTCCGGCTCGATGCCGACAGGCACCTCGGCGACGACCTTTTTCGCGGCGATGTCCACGAACGACACCTTGTTGTCGTCCTCGTTGGCGATATAGAGCGTCTTGCCGTCGGGGCTGATGTCGAACCGCTCCGGGTCGGGGCCGCTGGGCAGGGTGCCGGTGATTTTCAGCGTCTCGATATCCAGCACGTCGAACCGGTTGGAATCGCTGGCGACGATATAGACGCTCTTGCCGTCCCTGGAGACCTTCAGGTCGCGCGGGCGCTGCCCGACCTTCACGGTCTGCAGGATCTTCAGCGAATCCCCGTCCAGCACCGTGACGGTATTGTCCTTCTCGTTGGTGACGAAGATCTTCTCGGCGAAGGCGGGCTGCGACGTCAAGAATAAGACAGTCATTCCCGCGAAAGCGGGAATCCATTTTCCCGCCGCCGCGATGCCCGACCACGGATTCCCGCTTTCGCGGGAATGACGATTCGAAAGAACGCTCATCATCACATATGGCACTTGGTTTCGGGACGATCGACACCGAGCGTGTCGAGTTCGGAGAACTGGTGCAGGAAACCCGGTTGCGGCGAGACCGATACCAGGGAATGCGCGTCGGCGAGCAAAAGCGGCTCGCGCAATTGTCCATCCCAGTCCCGGAATGTCAATTTGGTCCCCTTGAAGCCGGCGACATCGAAATCCTTCGACCGCATGAACTCGCCGATCTTCGCCGGGTCGGTGGTGTTGCCGCGCGTCGCCGCCTCGCCCACCGAGCGCACCGCCAGCCAGGCGCCGTAGTCATTGTCCGTCATCCAGCGGTTGGTGGCCTTGAGGAACCGGCTTTGCAGCTGGGTCGCGCCCCATTGCTCGAACGGGCGCGCCCAGGCCGAGGGCACCAGCCCTTGGGTGCCGGCCACCGGCCTGGGCTCGGTGGTGCGATAGCCCAACTCGTCGCCGAAATTGTCGGCCTCGTCGGCCACCACCAGCAGATCGTAATCGCCGACATCCTGGGTGATGCGCGCGACCTCCGCCTCTTCGGCATAGGCGCCGGTATCGGTGCGGCGGGAACCGGGGTCGAAGGTCCAGGGAATTTCCTTGACGATCTTGATGCGGAACTTGTGCGCCGCGTTGCGGATGGCCTCGGCATAGAGCTTGTCTTCCGGGTCGCCGCCGATGACCAGGGCGATCTTCCCCCATTTCTTTGTCATCATGTACTGCATCAGCGCATCGGCCAGCATGGCCCGGCTGGGCGCAGTGTGCAGCACGTTCCTGCGGCAGCTTTCGGCGCGCAGTGAATCGTCATGCGTGGTGGCGTCGAGCAGGGTGACGCCCTTGGCCTCAGGCAGGTCGGCCACCTGGAGCAGGATCGGCGCCGGCAGGTCGGTGACGAACAGCTTGGTTCCGGCAGCCACGCGTTTCTTGAAAGCATCGACGATGCCGGCGGCGTCATCCGCCATATCCTCGGTCAAATGAAAGGTCTGGTTGAGGAACTGGCCGGTGGTCTGGTTGTCGGCCAGCGCGACCCGCGCGCCCTGCAGCCCGGCATCGGGCGGCGGCTGATCGAGATAGGCGAGCTGCAGGGTGCGCTCCACCTTCAGACCCAGATAATCGATCTCGATCGGAGGGCTCGGCGCCTGCGCAAATGCTGACGGCGCGAGCAGAGCGGCAGCCGCGCACAAACCAAAAAGCTTCATTGTTGCCACCAAATCGCTCAAAGCGTCCTCCCGTGGCGGCAGGCGCCCATATTCTTACGCGGGAATGTTTGCCCTCCCCGCACTGGATTTGCCATCATAAAACTTGCGGGCATAAAATGACTGGACATTCAGTTATGAAATGCCCGACAGTTCGAAAATGATAAGACCCGTTACGGGTCCGAAGAGGTATGGGGATGATTCGTCAGAAATGGGCAAAGGCGGCGCGTGCCTGGGCAGGCATGGGTGCAGTGCTGTTGCCGTGCCTTGCCGGGACCGCCCCGGGGATCGCCTTTGGGGCCGACCAGGCCGGGACCAACTGGCCGGGCTTCTTCGGCGACAACAAGGCGCAGAGTTATAGCCCGCTCGACCAGATCAACAGCGGCAACGTTAAGAACCTGGGTGTCGCCTGGGCCTTTTCGACCGGCGAGGCCGGCGGGCTGGGTGCGACGCCGCTGGTCGTCGACGGGACCATGTATCTGCTGGCCCCCAACAACCATCTCTTCGCCCTGGATGCCGCGACCGGCAAGGTGATCTGGTCGCTGGCGCGCGAGGTGCCGTCCGGCACCCTGGGCGGCGTCGGCAGCTCGACCGGGCTGGCCATGGGGTTCGGGCTGCTGTTCGAGGGCACGCGCGACAACCACCTGGTCGCGGTCGACGCCAAGACTGGGCACGAGGTCTGGGACATCCAGATCGAGGATTACCGCCAGTGCAAATGCACCACCTCATTCACCCCGATCATGGCGGGCGACAAGGTGATCGTGGGCGCCCGCGGCGACGTCGCCCATCGCGCCTATATCAGCGCCTATGATGCCAAGACCGGCAAGATGGCCTGGCGGTTCTATGTCATCCCCAGCGCCGGAGAGCCTGGCAACGACAGCTGGCCCAAGGACATCTGGCCGATCGGCGGCGGCTCGACCTGGTATGGCGGCTCCTACGATCCGGAGCTGAACCTGGTCTATTGGGGCGTGGGCAACCCGCAGCCGATGCTGAACGCGGACGCGCGGCCGGGCGCCAATCTCTATACCGACAGCGTCGTCGCCCTCGATGCCGCGACCGGCAAGCTGAAATGGTATTTCCAGGAGAATCCCAACGACAGCCTGGATTTCGATTCCGCGCCCGAGCCGACGCTGCTCGATATTCCGCATGAC
>DATBAZ010000189.1:0-7016 GCA_036271255.1 Alphaproteobacteria bacterium | reverse complement strand
GTATCTGCGGCTCTGTTCGGCGGCGGGGGCCTCCGCTGGGCCGGGCGCGGAACCGGCATCGACGATGACGGCCTCGCGCGCAAGCGGCGGGCGATCGATGCCGGGTTGGCGCTGCATGCCGCCAGCTTGGCTGACCCGCTTGCCGCCGCGATGGCGCTGGGCGGACGTGAGCTTGCCGCGATCCTGGGCGCAACCCTGGCCGCGCGCCGTCTCGGAATTCCCGTGTTGCTCGACGGCTTCATCTGTACCGCCGCCGCTGCGCCGTTGGCACAGGTGGTTCCCGGCGCGCTCGACCACACGACGCTGGCGCACGTGTCGGCGGAGGAGGGGCATCGCGTCCTGGCCGATGCGCTGGGGCTCAAGCCCCTGTTCGATCTCGGCATGCGGCTGGGCGAGGGCTCGGCCGCTGCGCTGGCTGTGCCGCTGCTGCGCGCGGCATTGGCGTGCCACACCGGCATGGCGACCTTCGCCGAGGCCGCGGTCGATAACCGGGACTAGCGCTTGCCGTCATTTCAGGATGTCGTCACCGCTTTCATGCTGCTGACCCGCCTGCCAGTCGGGTGGCTCGGCTCAGGCTCGTCGGATCTGGCGCGCAACGTCTGGGCGTTTCCGGTCGTCGGCCTGGTCGTCGGGCCGATCGGGGCCGTCGTTTACTGGTTCTTGCACGCGGTCGGCGTGCCCGCTTGGCTGGCGGCGTCCTGGACCGTTGCCGCGATCCTGATCGTTACCGGCGCTTTCCACGAAGATGGGTTGGCCGATACCGCGGATGGTTTCGGCGGCGGGCGCACGCGCAAGCGGAAGCTGGAGATCATGCGGGACAGCCGGATAGGGTCGTACGGCGCTGTCACGCTGGCCCTGGCGCTGCTGATCCGGGTGGGCGCGCTGGCCGCGCTCGAACGGCCGCACGCCGTGCTGATCGCGCTGATTGCCGCCGCGATCACAGGGCGCGCGGCGATGATCGCGCCGCTGCTGCTCCTGTCGCCAGCGCGCACCGACGGCATGGCGTCGGGGATGGGTCGTGTTCCGCACTGGAGCGCGGCGCTGGGCTTTGCGCTGGTCGGGCTGTTCCTGCTGTTTCTGGTGCCGGTCGGCGGTGCGTTTGTCGTCGTTGTCGCTGCGGGTGTGGCGGCGCTCGCCGTGGCTTGGCTCGCCCGTGTGCAGATCGGCGGCCACACGGGCGATGTGCTCGGCGCCGCCGAGGTGATCGTCGAATGCGTGACCTTGACGGTGCTGACCGCGATCCTGTGACCTCAATAACTGAACTTTAACGGGAAAAGCGCAAATATACTGGGTTGGATTCGCTATATCCGGGCAGGAAAGATGTCGACACCCCATCTGCGTACCCTGGAGCCGCATCAAGGTCTGCTGTTCGAGCAGATCGTCAAGCGGGTTGCCGCGGAGAGCGGCGTGCCGCTGACGGCCGCGGGCGGTGTGGAAGTCATGCAGGAAATCGGGTTCGCCGTTGGGGCGATGCTCACCGGCCGTTCCCGGGTCATGACCAACCTGTCGCCCGAGATCGACGCCATGGTCGAGGTCTGGCGCAAGCTGGAAGGTGAGGCCCGCATCTCGCGCCGCTCCGCTGACTGGCGGACTCAGCCGGTCTCGATGCTCGCCGCCTGCTAGGGCAGATGCGGCAGGACCTGAGAGCGGAACAGCTCCAGCATCTTCCAGGCTTCGGCCGGCGGAATCCCGCCCATCAGCGGGTTGAACAGCAGTAATCCCCGTGGGCCCAGCGTGCGGCCCAGATCTACAGCCTGGGCCGGCGTCATCACCCGATAGGCGGGGTTGCCGCGGATCGCCTGGGCATCGATCTCGCCTTTATAGGGTCCGGCCTGCTCGCCGTAGAATTCGACGGTGAAGGAGGCATATTCCTCGATCTGGCTGAGGATATGCGGCGTCAGCATCTTCCAGGCCGCCTCGACATCCTCCGCCACCCACAGGAAAACGGGCCCCAGAGGCAGCGCCGGACCCGGATCGGGCTTGCCGAGCTTGAGGCATTCCTGGCGGTAGACTTCCCAATGGGCCGTGTCGTGCGGAATCGAATAGCCGTCGGCGACATGGGCAGCCCGCCGCGCCACGGCCTCGCCGCCGCCCAGCAGCAGCTTCGGCGCCGGGTCGGGCACCGGCCGTACGGCGATTTCCGCGCCGCGATAGTCGAATGGCTCGCCGGTCCAGGCCTGTTTGAGCACGCGTGCCGCCTCCATCAGCAGCGACCAGCGCTTGTTAAGGTCGCGGCCGAAAGCGGCATATTCCTTCTGGCGGTAGCCGGAGCCGATGGCGAGCTGGAAGCGGCCGCCGGAGACCAGCGACAGCACCGCCGAATCCTCGGCCAGCTTGATCGGGTCGTAGAGCGGGGCCAGCAACACGTTGGGCCGCATTCCGATACGCTTCGTCCGCCCCGCCACCGCCGCGCAGGTCACCAGCGGCGAGGGGTTGTAGCCGGAGGTCGACAGGTGATGCTCGCCGAAATTGGCAAAGGCGAAACCATTCTCGTCGGCCCAGCCGCAGATATCGAGCATCGCGGCGTAGAGCTCCCGATGCGGCGCGGTTCCGGGCGGCGAGCGCAGCTCGAAGGCGAGATGCAGTTCCACCGCCGGTCAGCCCTTCGTTTTTTCGGCCGCCTTGTCGAAATCGCTGGCGTCGTGCCGCTCGGGCAGCTGCTCGCCCGGCTCGCCCCATGCCGCATTGACCATCTTGCCGCGCTTGACGGCAGGGCGCTCGGCGATCTGGGCGGTCCAGCGGAGCAGGTTCTTATACTCCTGCACCTGCAGGAACTCGGCACCGTCATTGTAGAGCTTGCCTTGGGTGAGGCCGCCATACCACGGCCACACCGCCATGTCGGCGATCGAGAAGGTGTTGCCGCCGAGATACTCGCTTTCAGCGAGGCGGCGGTCGAGCACGTCGAGCTGGCGCTTGGTCTCCATGGCGAAGCGATCGATCGCATATTCGATCTTGGTCGGGGCATAGGCGTAGAAATGGCCGAAGCCCCCGCCGAGATAAGGGGCGCTGCCCATCTGCCAGAACAGCCAGGAGAGGCACTCGGCCCGCGTGTGGTCGGTGGGCAGGAAGGCGCCGAACTTCTCGGCGAGGTGGAGCAGGATAGCGCCGGATTCGAACACCCGTACCGGCGTCGGGCCGCTGCGGTCGAGCAGCGCCGGGATCTTCGAGTTCGGGTTGACCGCGACAAAGCCGCTGCCGAACTGGTCGCCGTCGCCGATATTGATCAGCCAGGCATCGTATTCGGCGCCGCCGTGGCCGGCGGCCAGCAGCTCCTCCAGCATCACCGTCACCTTGATGCCGTTGGGCGTCGCCAGCGAATAGAGCTGGAACGGATGCTTGCCGACCGGCAGCTCCTTATCATGCGTCGGACCGGCAATGGGGCGGTTGATGTTGGCGAAGCGCCCGCCGCTGGCCTTGTTCCATGTCCAAACCTTGGGCGGCGTATATTCGGTCGTGTCGGCCATGCCGGGAAGCTCCAGATGTTGGCGTTGCGTGCGCAACAATCGCACCCGTGCTCACCGCTCGGCAAGGGATCAGGTCCAGCCTTCCTTCTTGCGATAGATCGTCGACGGGCTGATCCCCAGTCTGCGCGCCGCCAGCTGGATGTTGCCGTCATGAAGGCCGATCGCGCGTTCGATATAGAGCCGCTCCATCTCGGCCAGGGGGACGATCGCCTCGGAGGTTTCAGGCAGGTCGGCGGATACTGGCGGGTGCGCGTGGCCGTTCATACTTCCGTTCATTGGCGGGCGCGGTGTGCCGCGCTGGTCCGGCTCGGGCAGGGCCGGCAGCATCGCTTCGGCGATCACCGATCCGTCGTTCAGCACGACGGCGTTGCGGATCACGTTCTGGAGCTGCCGGACATTGCCCGGCCACGAATAGGCCAACAGCCGCGCCTCGACCTCCGGGGTCAGGGCCTTGAATTCCTTGCCCTCGGCGCGCGCGAACTCTTCAAGGAAGCGGCGGGCGATCAGCAATATGTCCTCGCCCCGGTCGCGCAGCGGCGGCATGGCGATCGGCACGACGAACAGGCGGTAGAACAGGTCCTCCCTGAGCCGTCCCTCGCGCACCGCCTCCAGCGGGTCGCGGTTGGTCGCGGCGATGAAGCGGATATCGGCGTGGCGGCTGCGGCCTTCGCCGACCCGCTCATAGGTGCCGGTCTGGATGAAGCGCAGCAGCTTGGTCTGCAGTCCCATCTCCATCTCGCCGAGCTCATCCAGGAACAGGGTGCCACCGTCGGCGCGGGCGGCCGCCCCGTCCTGGTCGGCGGTCGCGCCGGTGAAGGCGCCCTTAACATGGCCGAAGATCGTGCTTTCGAGCAGATCGCGCGGGATGGCGCCGCAATTCAGCGCCACGAACTGCCGTGTCGCGCGCGGCGAGTGCGAGTGCAGCGCGTGGGCGGCCAGTTCCTTGCCGGTGCCGCTTTCCCCGGTGATGAAGACGCTGGCCGAGCTGCGGGCCGCCGCCTCGATCGTGCGGTAGACACGCTGCATCGGCAGCGACCGGCCGATAAAGTCGGCGAAGCCGGCATGCTCGACCGTGCGCCGGAAGGTCTCGACCTCGCGCTTTAGCTCGACATTCGACAAGGCGTTGGTGACGGTCGTGACCAGCCGCGCCCCGGCGAAGGGTTTGACCAGATAATCGAAGGCACCTAGGCGCACGGCCTCGACCGCCACTGTCAGCGCCGCGTTGGCCGTGGTGACCACCGTTGCCGGCGCCTGGGGCCACTGGCGCATCTCGCGCAATATCTCCATTCCGTCCATGTCGGGCAGGTTGAGGTCCAGCAGCACGCAATCGATGGTGTCGGTGCGCAGCAGGTCCAGGGCTTCAGTGCCGGTTTCGGCCATCAGCATAAGATGTCCGACCGCCTCAAGCTGCAGCTTACAGGTGTGGGCGAGAGAGCGGCTATCCTCGACGATCAGGATGGTGCGCTGCTCAGCCATCGTGCACCAGCTCCGGGACCGCCGGGCCTCCGTCTGCGATCCGCGCGCTGACGGCAGCCCAGGCCGTCTCAAGCCGCGCCACCAATGGCGCCAAGTCTCCCGGCGCTCCCATCCCGGCCGCCTCCTCCAGCGCCCGGGCGCAACGCGACAGGTGCAGCGCGCCGACATTCGCCGCGGCACTCTTCATCGTGTGGGCGGTCCGTTCAAGCGCCTGCCGCTGGTCTTCGGCCAGTGCGTCGCGGGCATCGCCGCACAGCTTCGTGCCTTCTTCGGCGAAGATGCCGAGAACGGTCCGGTAGATATCGTCGTCCGAGCTGCCCCACTGGTCGGCGATGTAGGCGAGATCGAAGGCGGGCGGCAAGTCGTCCTGCATGGATGCTCAGGAAGTCGCGACATTCGGCAGGAGCTGTTCCACCATCGCGGTCAGCTCCGCCGGGCGAAAGGGCTTGGACAGGATCAGATCGGCGCCCAGCTTCAGTGCCGCAGTCAGATAGCCGGTCCCGACGCTGACGCCGCCGCCGGACATGGCGATGATCCTTGCGTCGGGCGCCAGGGCGCGGATCTCGAGGATCGTCTCGATGCCCTCCTTGTCGGGCATGACGATGTCGGAGATGACCAGGTCCGGATGCTCAGCCTTGAAACTGTCGACGCCCTCATTGCCGTCCTGCGCCTCGACCACATCGTGGCGCATGCGGGTCAGGATCATCCGGATCATGCGCCGGAATCCGGGGTCGTCGTCGATTACGAGCACTTTTGCCATAGGGGGGGTCCTCAGCCGGCCACGGATTCCATCTGCTCGTCCAGCACGTTGCGGACCAGCAGCGCCAGGTCGCCTTTGCGGTAGGGTTTGCTCAGCAGGTGGAATGAGCCGGGCTGCATTTCGGTCGAGAACCGCGATTGCGGGAAGCCGCTGGTCAGGATCACCTTGATTCCCGGCCGCTTCTGCCGCGCCAGTTCGGTCAGCGCGAAACCGTCGATGCCGCCCGGCATTACGACGTCGGTGAACAGGAGGTCGACATGCTCGGTGTCCAAGGTCTGGAGCGCCTCCGCCGCGCCGGTCGCCTCCAGCACGCGGTAGCCCAGCCCGCGCAGCTGGCGCACGACGATCCGCCGCAGCGGCTCGCTGTCCTCCACCGCCAGCACGGTTTCGTTCCGTCCCGCCAGCGGGCCGTCTGCACGCAGATCGGTCTTCTTCTCCTCAGGCACCTGCGAGCAGGGCAGGTAAAGGCGGAAGGTCGTGCCGACGCCCACCTCGCTATAGACCGAGATATGGCCGCCGGACTGCTTCATGAAGCCGAACACCATGCTGAGCCCCAGGCCGGTGCCGCGCTCCTCCTTGGTCGAATAGAAAGGCTCGAAGATACGGCTCCTGACCTCGGCCGGCATGCCGCTGCCTGTATCCGTGACCTCGATCAGCGCGTAGTCGCCGGGCGGGACGTCGGGATTGGCCGCGGCGTAGTCGCCGTCGATCTTGCTGTGAGCGGTCGCGATGGTCAGCTTCCCGCCCTTGGGCATGGCATCGCGGGCATTGGTCGCCAAGTTGGTCAGCGCCGCCTGGAGCTGGGCGGGATCGGCCACCACCGGACAGATCGTGTCGGCAAGGTCGAGCCTGATCTGGACATCTTCGCCCAGCAGCCGGCTGAGCAGCTTGACCTGGCTGCCGATCAGCACGTCGAGCTCCAGCCTGACCGGCTGAAGCGGCTGGCGGCGGGCGAAGGCGAGCAGGCTGCGAGTCAGTTCCGCCCCGCGCTCGGCCGCTTCCAGCGCCTCGCCGGCCAACTCATCCACCTCCGCATCGTCGGGGCGGGCCTCGCGCAGCATGTCGATATTGCCGATGATGATGCCCAGCAGGTTGTTAAAATCATGCGCCAGCCCGCCGGTCAGCGTGCCGATCGCCTCCATCTTCTGCGCCTGGCGCAGCTGCGCCTCGGTCTTGTTGACCTGGGTGAGATCCTCCATCATCCCGACGATGGCGCGGATCGACCCGTCCACGTTCAGGATCGGTGTGGTCGACAGGCGGATATCGAGCTTGGTGCCGTCGGCATGGGCGATCTTGGTCACGATGTTGACGCGGCC
>DATBAZ010000188.1:0-7140 GCA_036271255.1 Alphaproteobacteria bacterium | reverse complement strand
AACGAAGTCTTTCTTGAATTTCTCCATGCCGCCCAGGTCGGAATCGATGTGCGCGGCGATCTCAGCCGGGACCTTGGCATCGACCTTCAGGCTCTTCCAGAACTCGTTATGGTTCCAGATCTGCCCCACATTGTTGAACAGCTTCCTGTGCTTCTCGTCCTTCGCGCTGGCGATCACGACGTCCTCCAGGCTCTTGTTCTCCAGCCCGGTGCCCTCGATCAGCTTGTTGGCCGTGTCGACATAGGTCTTGTGGTGTTTGTCGTGATGGTATTCGAGCGTCTCCTTCGACATGTGCGGGGCCAGAGCGTCATAGCCAAAGGGAAGGGGTGGCAGTTCGAATGCCATGGTAAATCTCCTGGATTGGGAATGCTGTCTGAAGGCCGAACGGAATCGGCCTGACCTTGTAACGGTAACTGGCGACATGGGTTCCTGTTTTCCCGTCCGTGCGGCGTTAAAGCGCTAAAAATCCACAAGAATGACGGGTTTATTCAAAATCTCCTCGCGCCTCCGTTTGGTCACAGGGGAAAAGTGTAATTATTCCGGGTGTTTAAGGGGCAGCTCGGTAAATGGGATTAAAAAAGTGTTGATTGCCGAAAACCGCTCCTGTAATCGGCGAACTTCAGGGATTACAGAATAGCGTAAGCGGACGCCAAGAATCACATCCGACCGTTACGTTATCACAATAATAGTCAGAATATACTTGTGACCGATACATACATGATGGGGATGTCATGATGATAACGCATGTATTTTTGCGAACGCATCGCCTTGCCAATATCCAAAATACCGGAAGGTTTGAGGGAAAAATATCTTCGGCAATACTTGCTGTAACATTTCTTCTTGCATCCGGTTCCGCGGTTGCGGGCTGCCTCGTCAACCAGCCGAAAACCTGCGCCGCGACGATCAACGCCGAAGGGCAAGTCGGCCGGACGAGCTACGATTCACTGCCGTTCGCCAGCAGCATCTATGCGCAGTCCTGGGGATCGTCGCCGGGATTGGCGCCGGCCAATCTGTTCTGGCGGCACGGCACGAACTTTACCAATCCCCAGACGATGCGGGCGGCGCGGCAATATGCTGACAAGTTGACGGCGGAGGGCATCGTGCCGGCCAGCGGCGCCCAGCGCTGGGAGGATACTTACGAGGCCGCGCTGCCGGCTTCGCAATTTCCCGGTGAGCCGAGCTGGATCGCCGCCGACCGGCAGAATCTGGGCCTCGTCAACAAGCCGGAATTCCAGGCTTGGGTGAGATGGCAGCAAGCCCATTCCAACCTGTTCATGCTCGGCGCCGACGGCGGTCAGGAAGGTTCGGATTTCCGGCCCTGGCGGGGCAACTGGGGCCATATCAGCCCGTTGATGCCCTTGCCTGAAGCAGATTGGCCCGCAGACATCAAGAACGCGAAATACGGCGATTGGTACGCAGTCCGTTGGGGGCAGACCGCCGAGCGCAGCGGGGCCTACGGCATCATGCTGTCCGACTTCTCGGACTCCCAGCCGGTGTCGCCCAGCTATCAGATCGGCTTCAACCCGCAGGTGATCGCCGGCTTCCAGGCCAAGCTCGGCCGCACTATCCCGGGCGGCGGCGTGCCCGCGAAGGCGAAATACATCAACGCCCACTACTATCCGGCGTGGAACGATTATCTCGCTCAGGGCTATGCAGATTTCTATGCCGAAATGGCCAACCGGCTGGCTGCGGCCCGGCATCCGGGGCTGATCATCGACCAGTGCGGCCAGTGGCCCAGCGCGCGGCGCCTGCAGGGCACCGACGCTACCATTATCGCCCACAGCATGCGGCCGGCGAATTACCTCTGCGTCTGGGACAACCAAACGATGCAGGTGGGCCGCAACGGCCAGCCGATGATCTGGGGAATCGGCGGCATGGTGATCGCGGCCGCGCGTGAGCCGAATATCCGCAACGGCGGAAATTTGAGCGCCGACGACGACGCGTTCTGGCAGGCGGTGGCCCACTTCTGGGGCGGTCTCAGTTACAACGATCAGCATGAGCGCGGGCTGAAGGAGCTGAAGCGGGTGTGGCTGGAGACGGCGTGGTCCCATATCGCGACACGCCAGGGCACGGTGCGGCGCGCGCTGGCCTTCATGCAGCGCGACTATTGGGACAAGGGTTCGCTCGATGCGAAGGTCCAGAGCCTGGTC
This sequence comes from Alphaproteobacteria bacterium, assembly GCA_036271255.1. GTDB lineage: Bacteria > Pseudomonadota > Alphaproteobacteria > BOG-932 > Roseiterribacteraceae > BOG-932. The sequence continues at coordinate 4,990 of DATBAZ010000188.1, read as the reverse complement.
CGCGGCATCGTGCCGTCCCGCCCGTTCGGCTATGCGCTCTATTACTCGACGGCCGGAGAACGGAGTGTCGAAGCCGATGTGCCGGCCAAGGGCGGGACCAACGGGACCTATATGAACCCGAACCGCCTGCTGGCCTTCAAGCAAGGCGGGGGGGCCGTCGGCTATTACGTCAGCAATGCGGGCCTGCCCGAGCTGAAGCCGGCCGCGCGCCCGGCGGCTTGGCTGGTACTGGACAACCGGGTACCCGACAGCGAGCTGGAAAGATTGCGCAAGGTCGCGCCGGTGCTGAGAACGGTGGCGGAAGCGAAGAATTACGCGCATGCGCCCCTGGTCTATTCCGAGCACCTGTCAGGCATGGGCTTTTATGACCAGAACGACCGGCTGATCGTCACCGCCTCGAACCTCAGCGCCCAGGGCCTGAACGGCAGCATCATCCTGAGGGATTTGCCGGCCGGTACCTATGTCGCGACGGACCTGACGATGGGGGCCGTGATCCGCTTCACCGTTGCCGCCGGCAAGGGGGTGATGCAGTTCCCGATCACGCGCTGGGATACGCGTGCTTTCGCTATAAAAAAGGCCTGACGGTGGAATCGCTAACACTCTGAAATAATGACAAGAACCTTAGCCGGGCCTTCTGGGTCCGGCTTTTTTGCCGGCATTCTGATCGTCTGTGTATCAGATTTCTAAATCCGTTTTGCGAACAACTCAGTAAAGAAAACAGGAAGTGTTCATCACGTCCAATCTGAGTTTGAGGAATCCGGAAGAAAAATAAGGCCGGCGCTGTGCCGCTTTGTCTTTCAGATTCATCATGATGTCTGGAGGCGGATCGGCAATGGCCGAGGATTTTCGTCCGGTGCCCTGCGGCAACAGGGTGGCGTTGCTGCTTGCTGCGTGCGTTCTTCTTGTGTCGAACGCCGCCGGCGCGGGCTGTTTGCACAACCAGCCAAGCAATTGCTCGCCGACAATCAACGCCGACGGTGATGTCGGTCAGACCAGCTATACGAGCCTGCCGTTCGCCGGCAGCATCTTCGCACAATCATGGGGTGCGTCGGCCGGGTTGACGCCGGCCAACCTGTTCTGGGCATCGGGAAAGACTTTCACCGATGCACAGACCATGAGGGAGGCGAAGGAGGCGGCCGACAATCTGACTGCCAAGGGCATCGTGCCCGCCGGCGGCGCCCAGCGCTGGGAGGATACTTACGAGATTTCCCAACCGGCCTCGTTATTCCATGGGGAGCCGGGCTGGATCGCTAACGACCGCAAGGCGCAAGGCTTGACCGGCAAGCCGGAGTTCCAGGCCTGGGTCAAGTGGCAGAAGGCGCACACCAATCTGTTCACCCTCGGATCGGATGGCGGAGCCGAGGGCGTGAATTTCCGGCAATGGCGCGGGAGTTGGGGCCATATCAGCCCGCTTATGCCGCTGCCGGCAGCCGACTGGCCGCCCGGAGTGAAAAACGCCACCTATGGAGACTGGTTCGCCTATCGCTGGGGGCAGACCGCCCAACGCAGTGGCGCCTACGGCATCATCCTGTCCGATTTCACCGACTCCCAGCCGGACTATCCAAGCTTCAAGATCGGATTCAATCCGCAGCTGATCGATGGTTTCGCCAAGGCGGCGGGCATTGCCGTCCCGGCCGGCCCGGTGCCGGCGCGTGCGGATTTCATCAACAGCCACGCCTATATCCAGTGGAACAACTATCTCGCCGAGGGCTATGCGAAGTTCTACACGGCGCTGGCGAGCCGCCTTGCGGTAGGAGGCCATCGTCCGTTGATCATCGATCAATGCGGCGACTGGCCGAGCGCCCGGCGCCTGCAGGGAACGGATGCGCATATCATCGCCCAGGCAATGACCGAAGGCGAATATGTGTGCATCTGGGATAATCAGACGATGCAGGTCGGGCGTTCCGGCCAGCCGATGATCTGGGGGATCGGCGGCATGGTGATCGCCGCCGCGCGCGAGCCCAACATCCGCAACGGCGGCAACCTCAGCGCTGACGACAACGCCTTCTGGCGGGCAGCCGCACAGTTCTGGAGCAACCTGTCCTCAACCGAGCAGCATGAGCGCGGCCTCAAGGAGCTCAAGCGGGTCTGGCTGGAAACCGCCTGGTCTCACATCGCCACCCGCCAGGGAACCGTGCGGCGCGCGCTTTCCTTCATGTCGCGCGATTATTGGGACCAGGGAACGATCGACGCGACGGTGCAGAAGCTGATCACCACGATCGTGCCGACCAAGCCGCTTGGCTTCGCCGTCTATTATTCCGAGGCCGGCGAGCAGGCGGCGGAGGTCGGCGTGCCAGGCGGCGGCTCGACCTATATGAACCCCAACCTGCTCATGGCCTTCAAGCAGGGCGGCGGGCCGGTGGGCTACTATGTCGGCAACGTCGCACTGGCCAAGCTGACAGCAGCGGCGAGGCCCGTGGCGTGGGTGGTGCTGGATAATCGCACGCCCGCGGCCGAGAAAACGCGGCTTGCGAAGATCGCCCCGGTCCTGACCTCGCTGTCCGCGGCGAAAAGCTTTTCCAACGCACCGCTGTCCTATTCGAACGGCCTGACAGGCATGGGCTTTTACGACCAGAACAACAGGCGGATCGTGACAGTCTCAAATCCTGGCGATGCGGCGGTGGCCGGCACCGTCACTCTCAAAGGGTTCGCTGCTGGCTTCCATACAGTGACCAACCTGCTCACCAATGCTTCAAGCTCATCCCTTACCCTTAATGGGCAGGTGAGCCTTCCTGTTACGGTCGCACGCTGGGACACCCAGGCCTATGCCGTATCGCAGTAGGCCTCAGGCCATCTGCTTGCGCAGATACTCGTTGTCGTAATAGTCGCGCCACTGTTTCAGCCGGCCATCGCGAACCTCGGCTGCGCCCATCACCGGGCAGTCGATCCATTTGCCGCCCTTGAGCCGGAAACGGTCGACCCGCTCGGTCATGACCAGGCCGGGTTTGGCCTCGGTGATGGCGAGGACGCGGATCTCGGTCGCGTCCGAGCTGGTGAGATATCCGCCCAGCAGCGCGCCAATCCCGGCGCGGCCGATGATCGGCGCATCGGGCATGTTGTGATAGACGCTATCCTCGTCGATGAAGCTCATCTGCTTTTCCAAATCGCGGTCTTGGCCCGCCTTGCAGAAGGTCAGGATCAGTTCGACATTCTTCGAACGGGGCACGTCCGGCGCGGCGAGCGCCCGCGATCCGCCCAGCAAGAGGCCGGCGGCCGAAGCGAGAGCACTGCCCGCGATCAAACGGCGGCGTGACGAAATCCAGTTTGTCATGGGGTAGTTCCTCCCTGATGCCGGCGACGTGGCCCGGCGTCTTTTCGCGTTCCGGCCATGGTAAGGCGGATTTGTGATTTCGCTAAGCATTCTTCGGGACAGGGCTGGCAAGTTGGGACCGCCTGTATTAGGTCATGCGCCCTTCCTCAAAAGAGCGTTTCGATGAGAGCATGCGGCCTGGATTTCGGCACTTCGAACTCGGCTATCGGCGTACCCCGTAACGGCAAGGCCGCTCTGGCGCCGGTCGAAGGCGACCGCACACTGATCCCAAGCGCGGTCTTCTTCGACTATGAGACGAAAGGCCATATCCAGTTCGGCGAAGATGCGATCGACAGCTATATCGCGCATGTCGATGGCCGGCTGATGCGGGCGCTGAAATCCGTCCTGGGCTCTTCCTTGATCGACGAAACCACAGCCCTGGCCGGCCGCAAGGTGCCTTTCGTTGAGATCATCGAGATTTTCATCGGGCACCTCAAAGCCCAAGCCGAAACATTCGCCGGCGGTCCGATCGAGGCGGTCGTCCATGGTCGTCCCGTGCGCTTCGTCGATGACGACGATGCGGCCGATGCCAAGGCTCAGGCCAGTCTGGAAGGCATCGCGCGCCAGGTCGGGTTTCGCGATGTCCATTTCGTCTATGAACCGATCGCCGCCGCCTATGACTACGAGCAGACCGCCCGGCGGGAGGAGGTCGTTCTGATCGCCGATATCGGCGGCGGAACGTCGGATTTCACGGTCATCCGCATAGGGCCGGATCGCCGCGCACGGCCCGACCGGGGCGACGATATTCTCGCCAATACAGGCGTCCATGTCGGCGGCACGGACTTCGACTCGCTGTTCAGCATGAATGCGGTCATGCCGCTGCTGGGATTGGGGTCGCATCTGGTCGCCAAGAATCTGCCGATGCCGCTGGCGCCCTATATTGGCTTGTCGACCTGGGCGACGATCAATTTCAGCTATACGCCCAGGAACGAGCGGCACGTAGCCGAACTGCTGGCCGGGGCGCGGGAACCCGAGCGGGTCGGGCGGCTCCAGAGGGTCATTCTGGAACGGCTCGGTCACCGTGTCGCGATCGCAGTGGAGCAGGGTAAGGTCGCGCTCAGCGGCAGCGACGCGACCGATATTGCATTGGGCTTCATCGAGGCGGGATTGCATGCACCGGCGGCGCGTAAGCTTTTCGAGGCGGCAATCCACGATAATACCGAACGGCTGCATCGCGCTGCTGTGGTCTGCATTGAATCCGCGGGGCTTAAGCCTGGCGACATCCAGACCGTCTTCCTCACCGGCGGTTCCAGCCTGATCCCGGCCGTACGGGCGGCGATATTGCGGGCAGCGCCGGATGCAGGAGTTGCGACCGGCGCCGATTTCCTGTCGGTCGCGGCCGGCCTGACCCTGGAGGCGGGGCGGCGGTTCCGGTGAAAAGAAAAAGGGGCCGTCTCCGGCCCCTTTGACTTGTGCTGAGCAGAAGGATCAGCCGCCGACGCCACCCTGCATCACCATGCAATACAGCATGGGGATCGAGAGCACCGTGTTGGTGCGCGAGGCGACCATCGCGAGCTTCGCGGCGGCGGCCTTGGCTGCGTCGTCAGCCGGGACGATGCCCAGCGCCTTCTTCTGGTTCGGCCAGATGATGAACCAGACATTGGCGGCCATGATGATGGCGAGCCACATGCCCAGCCCTATCGTCACGAGGCCGGGGGAGAAGGTGAGCACGCCCACGAT
>DATBAZ010000187.1:0-1829 GCA_036271255.1 Alphaproteobacteria bacterium | reverse complement strand
CCTGACGGCCGGATCAGCTCCTGGGCAAAAACCGGTGTAGCCGGCAAACCGAGAAACCCAAAAAGCGTCACAGCGACCGACATCCGGGCCGCGGAGGCCCGCAACGTCGTCATTAGAACCCTCCCACCAAACCTGCGCCGGCCGTGGCACGCAACGCAGACACTGCGTTGACTATCCCCTTGGCGGCGTTGGCCCCATTATTCATCGAAACGGCTCCCGCGCCAAGCCCGCCGGTTGCGGTGGCCGGCCCGCCGTCGCCGTCCTTGGCGTTTCCGCGCAGGATGGTGACCGATGCGACGCCGCCCGAACCCCGGTCGGGGCGCTTGAGCAAGGGGCTCACATCGCTGTCCCAGGTGGGCCCTGCTGCCATCTGCTTGGCGCCGTCCTTGCCCTCGGGATCGCCGGCGCTGCGCAGCACGATCGACAGATTGCCGATCAGCTTGGCGACCTCGATGGACTCGGCCTGCTTCGACGTGACCTCGAAGGTCGCGGTCTTGCCGGTGATCGGTTTCTTGTCCTGATCGTTGACGGTCTGATCGATGGCGACGACGCGGACATTGCTCAGAACGGTCTCGCTCACATTGCGGGCCGGGGCGTTGGGCGTTTCCATGTCGGGGATCTGATGCGACAGCAGCAGGTCGACATGATCACCCGGCAGGATCAGCCCGGCGCCGTCGGCGGTGGCGTTGAGCGGGACGGTCGAGGCACGCATGCCCGGCGCCAGCACCGCGGCCAGGAAGCCGCGTTCGCCGGGATGGATCACGCTGCCGGTCCCGATCGGCTCGCCCTGGCCGATGTGCTGCCGCACCACCGCGCCGGCCAATGAATGGGCGTCGTCGCGGCCCTTGCGCAGATAGGCGTCGCTGAGCCGGTCGTCAGGCCAGCTCTGCCAGGTGAAGTCGTCGTCCTGCAGCAGCTCGCCGGCCGGAACGTCATGCGCGGCGACCAGCACATAGGCGGTGGTCGATGGACGCTCCTGGGCCTGCTGCATGACATGCTCACGCGCGGCGGTAAGCTGATGGCGGGCGAAGGTCGCGGTAACGAGCCCCATGATGAGCGCGATGGCCGCGAAGAGGATGGTGCGGATTTTCATGGCGGGCGCCTCAGGCTGCGAGCATCTGGATGCCGGCATAGAAGGCACCGGCGGCGATGGCGATACCGTAAGGCAGCTTGGGCGCCGCAACGGTGTTGTCGGGAACGATGACGCCGGCGATGCCGGTCGAACGGTAGCGCCGGACATTCTGGATGCCCAGCGCCGCCAGCCCGAGGGCGCCGCCGGCCAGACACATGACCAGGAGCAGCTGCGGGGTCAGGGCCGAGCCGGCCCAGAGCGAGGAAGCAGCCAGGAACTTCACGTCGCCGCCACCGATCATGTTGCAGAAGAACAGGGTGAGCCCGCCTGCGAAGACCAGGCCCGCGACCGCGAGCGCCATCAGCCAATCGACGGGAGCCGGGCTCGCCAGCACATGGAGCGGGTAGAGCGCCAGCAGCGCCAGGCTGATCTTATTGGGGATACGGTATTCCCTGAGATCGTTCAGCGCGGCCGCGACGGTCAGCGCGAAGAAGCAGAACATCAGGAACTGATGGAGCATGGGGTTGGCAAACATCTGAAATCTCCGTGTCCACCGGCGGCGTAACTTCGCCCGGCCTACCGTGCAGAGAGAAACATCCCAATGTTAAATCAGCGTTATTCGGGAGTTTCGCGGGGTCTCGAACGGCAAACGGCCCGCCCCAGGGTTTCGGGGCGGGCCGTTCGACTTGAAACCGGCGTCCGGATCGTCCGGAGATCGGCGCGCCTTAAAGGTCGGTATTGACCTTCGTGAACAGCG
>DATBAZ010000186.1:0-2212 GCA_036271255.1 Alphaproteobacteria bacterium | reverse complement strand
CGAGGCCTCCGAGCTGCGGGAGCAGTTCATCGCCGTGCTCGGCCACGATCTGCGCAATCCCCTGGCCTCGATCGTCGGCGCCGCGCGTCTGTTGCGGCGCGAGGTCCAGAGCGACAAGGCGCTCAAGATCCTGCAGATGATGGAGACCAGCGTCGACCGCATGGCCGGTCTGATCGATGACGTCATGGATTTCGCCCGGGGACGGCTTGGCAGCGGCATCGATCTGCACCGGACGATCTCACCGCTGGAGCCGGTGTTGCGCCATGTGGTCGAGGAGCTCGAGGCGAGCCATCCCAGCCGGGACTTCATCTGTGAATTCGATTTGCCGGAGCCGCTCAGTTTCGACGGCGGGCGGATCGGCCAACTGGTCTCTAACCTGCTGGGCAACGCCCTGACCCATGGCGATCCGAAGGCGCCGGTGCGGCTCGGGGCAATCGCTCAGGCCGGGGAACTGCAGGTTTGGGTCGCCAATGCGGGTCCGCCGATCCCGGCGAAGGCCATGGAGCGGCTGTTTCAGCCATTCTTCCGCGGCGAGGTTCGCGCCAGCCAGCAGGGCTTGGGCCTAGGCCTGCATATCGCCTCCGAGATCGCCAGGGCTCATGGCGGTTCGCTCGTGGTGCACTCGGATGAGGCGGAGACCCGCTTCACCCTGACGATGCCGCTGGTCTAGCCCTTGGAGGGCGACGGCCGCTTGTCGGTCTGCAGGACAATGCTGCCGTGGAAGCCCAGTTCGTTGCGCAGGGTGGCCACGGCGAGGTTGAGGTCGCGGTAGGTCTTCGGCTTGTCGTTCTGGAACTGGTTGAGGCGAAACTCGCCAGGCCGGTCGCCCAACCGGACCCAGACTGAGAACGTCCCGTCCGCATCCTCGACCAGCCGCGCATCGGTGATGGCGCCGCCCTTGTCGAGGTAGTGGCTCAGGCTGCGCAGGCGAATGCTGGTCTCGCCGCCGGCGGCGCGGACCCAGGTTTCGTCGCTGCGATCGTCGTCGGTCGGGTCTTTGGTCTTGCTGGCCGCCACGGGCTTCACCTCACTTCGCGGCAACAGCTAGACTGAATCCGCTCGTGAGTCCCTCGCAAAGCTGAGCTTTGTGGTCGCAGGCGCGAGGGGCGCCCGACCGGCAGGCGCCCCGATTTGTGGGGGAGCGCCCTCCCCCTGCGTCGGAGCCCAAGGTCGGTCTCCACCGACCCCACCAGCGGGGAAACCCCCGCAACGCCCCCGAAACTGCGTCTTGAGACGCACTATTTAAGGTGTTTATCTGCTTCCACATGCGATCTGGAGGAAAAGAAAGGTCCGGGTCGGGTGAGCTAAGGCAGGAGGAACAGGATGGACCAAACATATCGAGCCCGGAATGTTGGGGTGTGGCCGTGAGCCTGCGAACCATCGTGCAGACGCTGGGCGGCGATCTCTATGATCGCGGCCGCCGCGCCAACATCCCGGCGCCGGGCCACAGCCCCGCCGATCGCTCGGTGTCGCTCCTGCTGCAGGACAACCGCATCGTCGTGCATACCTTCGGCGACGGCGACTGGCGGGCCGTGCTTGATCACCTGCGCGAACATCAGCTGATCGACGCCGCCAATGCGCCGTTGTCGTTGGGTGGCGCGGCGCGTGTGGCCGCCCGGGCTGAGACCCAAACGGATCTGGAACGGCGGGACGCCGCCTTGCGGCTGTGGGAGGCTGGCCGGGCGGTCCGGTCGACGCCTTCGGAGCTCCACTGCCGCATGCGCGGCATAACTCGCGACCTGCCCGGCGCGGGGGCGCTACGTCACCATTCGGAAGCGCCTGTGGCGGCCTATCGGCAGAGTCGCTATCGCCGGCCGGCGCTCTTGGCAGGGATCCAGGCGGAGGATGGCCGTTACACGGCCGTCGAGGTGACCTATCTGGCCCCCAACGGCCGGCGGGCTGAAGACCTTCGCCTGTCGCGCAAGACCGTCGGTCCTTCGCCCGGCGGCTGCGCCGTCCGGCTGGATCCTGCCGCGCCCGAGATGCTGGTCGGCGAGGGCGTGTTCACCACCCTGTCGGCCTGCGAACGGTTCGGTTTGCCCGGATGGGCGCTGATGTCGACCCGCAATTTGCGGGCCTGGGCGCCGCCGGAGGGCGTGCGGTCGGTGCTGATCGCCGGTGACCGCGGCAAGGATGGCGAGGCGTCGGCCGAACGCCTAAAGGAGCGGCTGATCCATGCGGGGGTGGCCGCTATCGTGGCCTTGCCGCCGGA
>DATBAZ010000185.1:0-3590 GCA_036271255.1 Alphaproteobacteria bacterium | reverse complement strand
CCCGCGCCCTTGATCGCCGCCTCGAACGGCGTGTCGCCTTCCTCGATATAGCGGACGATGTTCTCGATCATGACGATGGCGTCGTCGACGACGAAGCCGACCGCCACGGTCAGGCCCATCAGCGACAGGTTGTCCAGGCTGTAGCCGCAGACATACATGACGCCGAATGTGGCGACGAGCGACAGCGGTACGGTCACGGCCGGGATCACGGTTGCCCACACGTTGCGCAGGAACAGGAAGATCACCATCACCACCAGGGCAATGGTGATGGCCAGCGTAAATTCGACATCCGAGATCGACGCCGAAACGGTCTGCGAACGGTCGGATACCAAGTCGATCTTGACGCTGGGCGGGATCGATGCGCGCAGCAGCGGCATCATCGCCTTCACATCCTCGATGACCTTGACCACGTTCGCCCCGGCCTGGCGTCGGATCAGCAACACTTCCGCGCGCTGGCCGTGGAACCAGGCGCCGGTTCTGGGCAGCACGGAGGAGTCGATCACTTGGCCGACATCGGAAACCCTGACGGGCGCGCCGTTGCGGTAGGCGATGATGACGTTCTTATAGCCCTGGGCATTGAACAGCTGGTCGTTGGTATCGATCGTCAGCTGCTGGTGCTCGCCCTCCAGATTGCCCTTGGGTGCGTCCAGTGTCGCCGCGGCCAACGCGTTATGGACGTCCTCCAGCGCGATCCCGCGTGAGGCGAGTGCGCCGGGGTTGACCTGGATATGGGCGGCATATTGCTGCTGGCCGGCGATATCGACTTCGGCCACCCCGCTGACGGTCGAAAGCTTTTGGGCGATGATCGTAAAGGCGTAATCATCCACCTTATAGATCGGCATCGCATCCGAATGGACCGCATAGATCAGGATGGCGCGGTCGGCCGGGTTGGTCTTCTTGTAGGTCGGCGGGTTCGGCAAGTCCTTGGGCAGCAGGCCGCCGGCGGCGTTGATCGCGGTCTGCACATCGCCGGCGGCGCCATCGATGCTGCGGTTGAGGTCGAACTGCAGCGTGATGCTGGTCGATCCCAGGCCGCTGGTCGATGTCATCTGCGCAAGGCCAGGAATGGCTGCGAATTGCTGCTCCAGCGGGGTCGCGACCGAGGAAGCCATTGTGTTGGGGTCGGCGCCCGGCAGCTGGGCCGAGACGGAAATCGTCGGGAAATCGACGGTCGGCAGCGACGATACCGGCAGCAACGGATAGGATGCCGCGCCGAAGATCAGAATGCCCATCATCAGGAGAGAGGTGGCGATGGGGCGCCGGATGAAGGTTTCAGAGATGTTCATCAGGCTTAAGAGGCCGGCTGCTGTTGCTGGTTCTGGTCCTTCACCTTCGACCCCTTGGTCAGCCGGTACTGGCCGTCGACCACGACGCTGTCGTTGGCGTTGAGCCCCTTGTCGATCACCGCCACGCCGTCCTGGGTCAGCGTGACGTCGACATCCTTCCGGTCGACCGTCTTGTCCGGGTTGATCGTGTAGGCGTAGGCGCCGTTCGGACCCTGCATCACGGTCTGGGCGGGAACCGTCAGCGCATTCTTCTTGGTCGAGACGATCAGCCTGGCGTTGATGAACTCGCCCGGCCACAACCGCTCGTCGTCATTGTCGAATGTGGCCTTGAGCTGGACCGTGCCCGTGGTGGTGTCGACCTGGTTGTTGATGAGGGTCAGCCTGCCGGTCGCAAGCAGGGTCTTGTCGTCCGAGCCGTAGGCCTGGACGGCGAGTGGCGCCTGCGCCTGGTTCTGGCGGATCTGGTCCAGATTGTCCTGCGGCACGGTGAAGGTAACGAAGATCGGCTTCATCTGGGTGACGGTGACCAGGTTGGTTCCCGTTGAGGCCTGGATGAAATTGCCGATATCGACCAGCCGCGCGCCCGTCCGCCCGGTGATGGGGGAGCGGATATTGGCGTATTCGATATTGAGCTTGCTGCTGTCGATCAGCGCCTGGTCCGCTTTGGTCGATCCCGTCACCTGTCCGACCGTCGCCTGCTGGTCTTCATAGCTTTGCCGTGTCTGGAAGCCCGGCTCGAGCAGCTTGCCATAACGGGTCAGGTCGCGCTGGGCGCCGGCGAGCTGCGACTGGTCCTTCTGGAGGTTGGCCTCAGCCTGCTCAAGCACAGCCTGATAGGGGCGGGGATCGATCTGGAACAAGGGATCGCCGGCCGTAACCTCCTGCCCCTCGGTGAATTGTACCTGGGTGATATTGCCGTCGACCCGGCTCTTGACCTGGACGGTATTGAAAGCCTGTACGGTGCCGAGGCCACGGACATAGACCGGCACGTCCTTGACCGCGACCGTGCCCGGCGTGACCGGAATGACGGCCTGGGGCGGGGGCGCTTTCTTGGCGGTGAAATGATGAATCAAGTAGCCGCCACCTATAGCGATGACTGCGACTGCGACACCACCTTCTATCCAGCCGGACCTTTTCATATCCACGCCCTTCCACAACAGCCGCCCATACCATGACTGTCACGACGACATGGTGCTGATTTCACGATGACTGAGGCTTGCCATTCCTCATACGCGCCAAGCCAGTTTTTTACTGCGCTCGGCATCGGTCCGGATTTTCAGGCCTGAAAGCGGCTGGTGCGTCCCGTCATGGGCGACGGTCGGCGTTATTGCCCGCAACCTTACAGCGGGCATTATGTTCCGTGAGGCCCCGCTCCTGCGCCGGGCACAAAAAAAGCCGCCCGATGGGCGGCTTCTCGCGGTTTCGGGATGCCCGAAACTTATTTGATCTTCGATTCCTTGAACGCGACGTGCTTGCGCACGATCGGATCGTACTTGGTCATCTCAAGCTTCTCGGTCGCCTTACGCGGGTTCTTCTTCTTGACGTAGAAGTAGCCGGTGTCGGCTGAGCTAACCATTTTAATCAGTACGGTGGACGGCTTGGCCATGGTTACGAATCCTGTTGGCGACCGCGCCGGCGGTCACGTAGGCCGGGAAAATACGCGTTTTGCGTTCGAAGTCAATGTCGGGGCCGTAGGCCGGGGCGCGCCGATACGTTAAAAATATGGCTAACTGGACCCAACGACATAAAAACCGGATTGGGGAGAACTCCATGTCGATCGCAGGACGAATGACGGCGTTTCTCGTCGGGGCATCGCTGCTGGCGGCTTTGGCGCCCATGGCCGTCGCGGCTGCGCCGCCTCCGCTGGCTGTCTACGGGTCGCTGCCGCGGACCGAGGCGGTCGCCCTGTCGGGTGATGGAAATATGCTGGCCATGGTCGAGACCGACGGCGATCAGCGTCTCCTGGTGATCGAAACCGCTGACGGCCATCCGGCGGCGAAGGTCGGAATCGGCGACCTGAAGCTGGCCGGTATTGAATGGGCGGGCAGCGACTATGTCATCGCCTACATGCACAGCACGAGCCGCCTCAGCGTCTATGCCCGGCATGAGCAGGAATTCACCCAAGGCATTATCGTCAATGCGAAGGACGGCAGCATCAAGCCGTTGCTGCGTCAGTCGGGCGACTATCTGACGGCGATCTTCGGCCATCATGGGCTGATGAAGATCGACGGGCATTGGGTGGGCTATTACGGTGTCGTTCCGCTCGAGCGGTCGATGGATGGGGTCAGCGCCTCCGGATTCTTC
>DATBAZ010000184.1:0-8989 GCA_036271255.1 Alphaproteobacteria bacterium | reverse complement strand
CGTCGCCGGCTGGATGGAAGAAGACGGTATCGACCCGAAGCTGGTCCCGCGCATTATCGACCATCGCAGCCGGATGGCAGACCGGCCGGCCGTAGTCCGGGCGCTGGCCGCAGAGAATGGAAGCTGAAGCCGCTCAGCTATCCGCGCGGATTGGAGTGATGCGCGGCGGCTCGGCTGGTGAAGCGCTCGAAGCCTGATTTCGACAGGATGAACGACGTCGTCAGGCTTGCCGCGGTCAGCGCGCCGAAGGCGATGCCTGCCAGCCAGAGCTGGATCATGTCCGAATGATCCAGCGGGCCGTCATTCAGCACCGCGCCGGCCATGCCGCCGACCCCGATCATCGCGAAGATCAGCATGACATGGACGAAGAAAAGGCTGCGTATCATCGCTTGAGATCCATCTTACCGGGCGCGTCGCTGCGGCCCCTGCTGTCTGGCACGTCGATCCCGGACGGTTCCTGCGAAATCCGCCAAATCTCCACATGCCGATGCCCCGCATCCGTCTTCCCCGTACAGGGATCTTCGTAGGGCGGCGCTGAGCGTAGCGAAGCCCACCGGTTCGCGCGGCGGATGGTGGGCTTCGCTACGCTCAGCGCCACCCTCAAGAATTGTCTTCCCATACCTAGAATGGCAAGGTATACATACCTCGAACTTCAAGGTATGGAGATTGCATGCCGTCGCGAGAGACCAATCCGAGCTTCATGAGCGGGGTGCCGGAGCTGCTGCTGCTCAGCCTGCTCCAGGACAATGAGATGTACGGCTATGAGCTGGTGCAGGCCGTGCAGGAGCGAACCGGCTCGGCGATCACGCTCGGTGAAGGCGTGATCTATCCGGTGCTGCATGCGCTGGAGCGCGACGGGGCGCTGGCCGCCCGGCGCAAGACGGTCAACGGCCGCAGCAGGGTCTATTACAAGGCAACCGAAATCGGCACCCGGCGCTTTGCCGCCGTCAAGGCCGATTGGGGCCGGATCACCAACGCGATTTCCATCGTACTCAGAGGAGCGGAACATGGTTTTTCCGTTTGAACGTCTGCGCGACCGCCTGCTCATCGCCGGCGTCTCGCCGCGCCATGTCCGCCGCTATATGGCGGAACTGGCTGACCATTTCGATGACCTGGAAGCCGCGGCTAAGTCGGCGGGCAATCCTCGGCCGAGAGAAAGCGCCATGGAGCGGCTGGGCCGGCCGGAGGATCTGGCCCGGGCGATGATCGATCGGCCCGAGCTCAAGGCATGGACCGCGCGGGCGCCGTGGGCCGTCTTCCTGCTCGGTCCGCCGCTGCTGCTGGCCGTGATCGACTTCCTGAGCATCGTCCTGATGATCGCGCTCGTGAAAACCCTCGGCCCGCAACCCGGGGAAGCGGCACCTGGCTGGGAAGTCACGCTGGCGGCCACCATCAACCTGCTTCAAATCTATGTCGTTCCGCTGCTGCTCGGGTGGATTGTGTCCGTCGTTGCGACCCGTCAGCGGATAAGGCCGCTTTGGCCCCTGATCGGACTGATCGTGATCGGCATCGTTGCCGGGATCAATTATCTGCATATCGAAGTGCCACTGGCGCCGGGGCAGCACGGCGAGATCAGCTTCGGCGGCAGTATCGGCCACGACACCGCCTTCCGCGTGGCGATCAATTTGGCGCTGACCCTGCCGCTCTATCTCGCCTGGCGGCGCCGGCAGCCGGTTTTCGTCCGCTAGGCGGCCGGCGCGGCCTGCTGACCACGCACCAGCCGGCCGGGGAATGCTCCGGTCGGCCGGCCGTCGCGATAGACGGTGATGCCGTTCACGATGGTCGCGACATAGCCGGCCGCGTCCTGGGTCAGCCGCCGCCCGCCGCTCGGCAAGTCGTAAGCCACGGTCGGCGGCTTCAGGGTCAGCCGGTCCCAGTCGATGATGTTGATATCTGCCTTATAGCCGGGCGCGATCCTGCCCCGATCGAGCAGCCCGACGACGCGGGCGGTGTCCACCGTCAGCGCTTTCACCGCCTCGCCCAGGGTCAGCTTCCCGCCCTCAGCCCGGTCGCGCACCCAATGGGTCAGCATGAAGGTCGGCAGGCTGGCGTCGCAGAGATAGCCCAGATGCGCCCCGCCGTCGGAAAGGCCCAGGACAGTGTGCTGGTCGTTCAGCATCTTCAGCGTCACGTCCAGGTTGCGCTCGACATAGTTCATGACGAACTGGATCAGCACCGCCCTGCCCCCGTCTTCCAGCATTAGGTCATAGGCAAGCTCACGCGGCGGAACGCCCATCGCCCGTGCCCGCGCACCAACCATCGCCTCGGGCTTCGGTTCGTAATTCGGCGGATTGCCCATGGCGAAGATGTTGTCGAAGTTATTGACCAGCGGCGCGGCCGGGAAATCGGTCGGCTCCCCCGCCTCTGCGATGATCTTCGCCTTGAGCTCGGGGTTGCGCAGCGCCGCCAGCCGCTCCGGGATCGGCAGGCCGGCCAGCGCCTTGTAGCTCGGGCAGTACATGAACGGGCTCATGCTGAGCTCGAAGCCAAGCAGCAGGCCGATCGGCCGGCCCGGCACCTGCGCCGCGACCTTCAGCCCGTCGCGGTTCACGTCGGCGACCCAGTCGAGGATGGTGCGCCAGCGGTCCGGCGCGTGATGCCACTGTCCCACCGCAATCGACAGCGGCCGGCCCGAAGCCTCGACGATCCGCCGCAACATCGGCAACTCGGTCGGCAGGTCCTCGAAGTCCGACACCAGCTGCAGCACGCCCTTGCCTGCCCGTGTGAGGCCGAGCGCGATGCCGGTCAGCTCCTCCTCGGCGGCGGTCAGGGTCGGCACATGCCGGCCGTCGCTGGCGCGGTGGTTGATGGTGCGGGAGGTGGAGAAGCCGAGAGCCCCGGCCTCGACCGCCTCGCCCGCCAGCCTGGCCATCAGCGCGATGTCGTCCGCCGTCGCCGCCTCGCGGTCGACGCCGCGCTCGCCCATCGCGTAGACGCGCAGCGCCGAATGCGGCAGCTGGGCGGCGAAGTCGATGTCGTATTGGCGGGCGGACAGGCTGTCGAGATATTCCGGGAAGCTGGTCCAGTTCCACGGGAGGCCGGCGGCCAGCACCGGCTCGGGCAGGTCCTCGACCCCTTCCATCAGCCGCATCAGGCGCTGCCGGTCCTCCGGCTTGCACGGCGCGAAGCCGATGCCGCAATTGCCCATGACCGTGGTGGTCACGCCATGCCCCGAAGTCGGGCGCAGCCGGTTTTCCCAGGTCACCTGGCCGTCATAATGGGTGTGGATGTCGATGAAGCCCGGCGTCACGACATGGCCGGCGGCATCGATCTCCTCGGTGCCGCGAACGGCGAGGTTCGGCCCGACGGCGACGATGTTTCCACCCGATACCGCGACATCGCCCAGGAACGGTTCCCCGCCCGACCCATCGGCGATCAATCCGCCCCGAATGACGAGATCAGCCTCGTGCGCCATCGCCGTTTCCTCCAATCGCCCGACGCTCCTTGCGTCCTTGCCGAAAGTCTATGCCCGGTCGCATGCGAACGCCACCGGATTGAAATTGCATGTTTCCGGAATAGCTCGGTGGTATACCCAAGCGTTGGCCAGACCCTGTGGACCGAGGGAGGGATGATGCGCAAGATTGCGATAGCAGCCGGGGCTGCTGTCCTCGTGGCCGGCGGCGCCTATTACGGTGTTTTCGTGCTGCCCGACAATCAGTTCCGCTCGGGGCTGGATCAGGCTTTGGCGGGACTGCCGCAAGGCTATACCGGCCATTACGGGGGCGCGCATTACTCGCTGCTGACACATGTCGCGACCGTGACCGATCTTTCGATCCAGGGATCGGGGCCATCGGCGCTGAGCGAAACCATCGCCAAGGTCGTCGTCGATAACCCGGCCCTGGATTTCGCCGACCGTTGGAACCGTGCGCAGGCCAATCCATCAGCCCTCAAGCCCGACGACGTACTCCCGGTGGCCGACCGTATCGAGGTCGACGGGGTGAAATCGACCGGCGGCGGGACGACCGGAACCATCGCCAGCGCCTCTCTTACCAAGATGCGTATCTATCCCTGGGCGTTGACGCGGCCCGGCATGCCCGCGCTGAAGGACATCGGCCAGGTCATTGCCGCTTCCATGCAGGCGCAGCAGAAAATCGCCGCGCAGCAGCAGGCGATACTGGCGCAGGCGCAAAAGCAGCAGGCCGGCGACGGCGGCGATGACGCCCAGGAGTCGCCTGTCACCGCCCCATCACCGGCTGACATCGCGGCGCTGCAGAAAGAGTCGCTCGACGCGCTGCTGCCGGTATTGCGTATCGAATCCGCCCTGTTTCTGGCCATGGGCTATGACAGCTTCGACGGGGCCGCGCTCGATGTCACCGCCTCGCTTCCCGCGGTTGCCGGGGCCCCGTTGAGCAGTTTCCACGTCACGATGGCGAAGCTGCATGCCGGGGCGATCGATCGCGCGGTCGGCGGAGCGAACACGATCGAAAATATGGTCGAGGACCTGGGGCCTCAAGGCAAGATCAGCGCCGATCGCTCGTCGGTCGGCGGCATGAAGCTGCGCGATCCGGCGATGCGGCTGTTGAATGGCGATGCGCTTTCGATGGCGATGCTGGACGGCGCGAGCATTGGTCCTCTCGAGTTCGATGGAATGTCGATCACCGTTCCGGCCAGCGGAACCGCCCATCTCGACAAGGCCGCCATGTCCGAGATGTCGTTCGACCATAGCTTCCTGAAATCGTTCGGCTTCTCCGTCAGCGGCCTCAAGCAGAACATCGCAGATCTGGACCCGCGCCTGCGAGACGAGCTGCATAAGTTCAAGTTGAAGTCGATCACCGCCAATCTCGGCTTGGCCTATCAGTGGGATGCCGACAAGAAAACAATATCGCTGCACGACGTGGCCTTCAGCATCGCTGAGCTGGGTTCACTCGACTTCAATGCAGATCTCGTGAATGTGGACCCCGCTGCCGGGTTGGCCGGAATGCCTGGCTTGGCCAAGGCGACGCTGCGTTATCAGGATGCCTCGCTGATCAACCGCCTGCTGAAGGCCGACGCGGACGAAAAGCTGAAGCCTGCCGAAGTACGGCAGATGCGCGAGGCTTATGCCGCGAACCTGCTCGCCACTTTGGGGCCGGTCGCATCCGACCCGAAGCTCGCCGATTCGGTGAAGGCAATTTCGGATTTCGCCAAGATGCCGCGAAACCTGACGATCGCGCTGGCGCCCCCTGCCCCCGTTCCGCTGATCGCGGTGAAGGATGTCGCGGCGCAGGGGCCGCAGGCTCTGGTCGATACGCTGGGCCTGTCGATTACGGCGAACCAGCAGACCCCATGATCTCAAGCAGCATCCGCTCGAGCAGCGCCGACTGGCGTTCAGCGTCGAAGCGGGCGCGGACATCCGCATAGGCCTCACCGCGGAGCCGGTTGGCGAGGTCGGGCTCGGTCTTCACCGCCAGTATGGCCTGGGCCAGCACCTGCGGGTCGGCTTCGGGAACGAGCATCCCGGTGACTCGGTCTGAGACGATTTCCGGGATGCCTGCATGGCGCGTGGCGACGACGGGAACGCCGATCGCCATCGCCTCCATGATCACGGTCGGCAGCCCCTCGGAATCCCCGCCCTCCGCCGCGCGGCTGGGCACGGCAAGCAATAGCGCCCGCCGCATGGCGGCGCGAACCTTCTTCTCGTCCTGCCAGCCGTGGAACCGCGCCTCGATGCCGGCGGCCTTGGCCCGCCGCTCCAGATCGCCTCGCGCCGGCCCGTCGCCGATAACCGACAACTCGAAGGTGGGGGCGGTTTCGCGTAGACGGGCCATCGCGTCGATCAACGTATCGACACCCTTCTTCTCGACCAGCCGCCCGACGAACAGCACCGTGTTGCCGGTTCCCGCCGGAGGCAGCACGGCATTTTCCGGAATCTCGATGCCGAGATAGTGCGTGACAAGTCTGTCCTTCGGAAAGCCGCGCGCGATCAGCGTGTCGCGGACGAAGTGGGAGACGCAAAGGATCGTGTGCGCGGTCTCGGCCATCTTCTGGCGTCGCCGCTGAAAGATCGTCGGCACCAGGGCGCGCTCGCCGAAATGCTTGTCCTTGGTCGCGTCGCCGCCATGGAAGGTGACGACGAGCGGCAGTCCGGTCTTTTCAGCGATCGGCAGAGCCAGCGCACCGCCGAGGCCGAACTGGGCGTGGATCAGGCCGGGCCGATGCTTGGCGATGAGGTGATCGAGGCTGGCGGGAATGTGCCCGAACTGGCGGAACACGGCGCGGCCATAGGCGCCGAACGGGCCGGGCGCCGCGAGGATCAGCGCATCCTTTGGCGCGAGCGGTCCGCGCTTGGTGCCGACATAGAGCGGTGTCAGTTCCTTGAACGCTTTGTATTGCCGCTGGATGAAGGCTTCGGAGCGGACGCCGACCGTGTCGCGATAGACCAGAACGGACGGCAAGCTCACGCCTGCGGCTGGGCGATCAGCGCGGCCAGAGCCGGCGGGGGCTCCGGCGTCAGCACCGCGCCGTCGATGGCGATCGGCTCCGGCTTGCGCATCCGCTCCAGCTTCAGCAGCGCGAGGCCGAGATCGCCGTTGGCGCCGCGCATCTCGCCGACCTCGCTGCCGGCCTCCATCAGTGGCGTGCCGATGGCAGGCGCCGCGCCGGTGATGCGCACCGGTGTCAGCCGTTTCTTGATCAGACCGCGATAGTGCGTGCGGGCGGTGAGTTCCTGCCCGGTATAGCAGCCCTTGTCCCAGGCGATGCCGTTCAGCAGGTCGATATTGTTCTCCAGCAGGATCGCCTTGCCGACCTCCATGTCGCGGCTGCCATCGGGCGCGGCTTGCGCGATGCGCAGTCGATCGTAGTTGTCGAACGGGGTTTCCGGCTCCGGCTTCGAGCCGACGGGCAGCAGCACGCGCTTGCCCAGCGCCGAGGCGCGCGGGTCGGGATAGACGATGGCGTCGGTGGTCAGCGGCGCCGCACCGAAGGCGGCGAACAGGTCATACTCCGCCTCGGCGATCTCGATCTTGGAGCGGAGCCTGTACATCTTTAGCCGCTGGGCCAGGTCGGCGCAGCGGTCGGCCTCGCATTCGATCAGCAGCGAGTCGGCGTCGGCGATCAGGAAAAAGTCGTGCAGGAACTTGCCCTGCGGCGTGAGCAGACAGCTATAGACGGCATGGCCAGGCGCGGCGGCGTTGACGTCGTTCGACACCAGACCTTGCAGGAATTTCAGCCTGTCCTCGCCGGAAAGGCGCAGGAAACCCCGGTTGGGCAGCCGCACGAAACCGTCGAGATCAGTGTCTTGTCCCGCCATCATCAGGTCCTCTATCCGCCACGCTGCTTTGCGCCGGGGAGTCGGCTTGTCTATAACCGAAGCACGGCATTTTCTATAATCGCCCGTTGGCTGAACGCCGAAAGCATTCCGGACCAGAAGCGTCGATACGTGAACATCCTATTCATCACCGCCAACCGGCTGGGCGATGCGGTTCTCTCGACCGGCATTCTGGGCGTGCTGATCGACCGCTATCCCGGTGCGCAGATTACCGTTGCCTGCGGGCCGCTGCCGGCGCCTCTGTTCAACGAGGTTCCCCAGGTGGTTCGCCTGATCGAGATGGTCAAGCGCCCCTATCATCGCCATTGGCTGAGCCTGTGGTGGCAGACCGTGAGCACACGCTGGGACCTGGTGGTCGATTTGCGCAACAGCGCCGTCAGCCGGCTAGTGCGCAGCCGGTCGCGCAAGGTGTTCACCGGCCTGAAGCCCCGCCAGCACATGGTCGAGGGGCTGGCGTCGCTGATCAATGCCGATCCGAAAGACGCCTCCCCGCGCCTCTGGCTGGATCGTGCGTCGTTGGAGGAAGTGGCCGCCGCCGTCCCGCGCCAGACGCCGCTGCTCGCACTGGCGCCCGGCGCTCACGGCTTCGGCAAGCGCTGGCCCAGCGAACGCTATGCCGCGCTGGCGAACCGGCTGCTGGCAGGTGACGGCATCATGGCCGGCGGCAAGCTGGTCGTGCTGGGCGGAGCAAACGAGCGGCCCCAGGCCGATCCCGTCGTGGCCGCACTGCCCCCCGACCGGGTCATCGATCTCGTCGGCCGGACCGACCCGCTACTGGCGGCGGCCTGGCTGGCGCGGGCCGATCTCTATATCGGCAACGATTCGGGCCTTACCCATCTGGCCGCCGCTGCCGGCACGCCGACCCTGGCGCTGTTCGGCCCCGGCCTGCCGGCCCGCTACCGCCCGTGGGGCTCTGCGGCGACCTATCTGATCGCCGATGACGATCCCAACCGCGCCATCGATATGTGCAAGATCGACGACTATCTAGCCCTGGCGGAAATGGAGAAACTGTCGGTCGATGAGGTGGTTAAGGCTGCGCAGGCGCTCTATGCGGTGGAACACGCCGCATGATCAGCGCGGTGATGTGCGTCCGCAACGAGGAAGGCCAGCTGGCCGACTGCCTGGGCGGGCTTGATTTCGCCGATGAGATCGTCGTAGTCCTCGACCGCTCCACCGATCGTTCCAAGGCCATCGCAGAGGCCTTCGGCGTCCGCATTGTCGAGGGCGCCTGGGAACGCGAGGGCGAGCGCCGCCATGCCGGCATCGACGCCGCCAACGGCCCCTGGATCTTCGAGGTCGATGCCGACGAGCGGGTGACCGGCGATCTGGCCGCCGAGATCGTGCTGACCGCGCGGAATTCGCAGGACGCCCGCCACCTGATCCCGGTCGACAATTTCATCGGCGACCATCTGGTCCGATATGGCTGGGGTGCCGCCTTCGGCAAGGGCGCCTATGTCGGGCTGTTCCGCAAAGGCACCAAGACCTGGGGGCCGCAGCGCGTGCATCCCAAGCTGGTGCTGACCGGTGAGGCCGGGGAGCGGCTGAAATCGCCGCTGAAGCATTATGTCGACCGCAACATCTCCGAGATGATCGCCCGGCTCGACCGCTATTCCACCTTGCGGGCCCGGGACCTGCGGGAGCAGTGGAAGCAGACCGGTATCGACGAGACATTCGGCAAGAATATCAGCCGGATATTCGGTCGCTTTTACAAATGCTATTGGCGGCGGAAAGGCTATCGCG
>DATBAZ010000183.1:0-4227 GCA_036271255.1 Alphaproteobacteria bacterium | reverse complement strand
CGACCCGTTATCGATGCAGATCACCTCGTAACGAAGATCGCCGATGCCCTGCTGGTAGGAGCGGCCGAGCGAGGTCAGCGTTCGCGCCGCCTCGCGCGTCATGTTGTAGAAATTGACGATGACGGTGAAGAGAACCTCGTCCGGAACGTCGTGCCTGGGCGGCCTGATCGACGCGCTGCGGGGATCGTCGTCGATGCGGCGGGCCGGCAGGGAAATGGGATCGCCTTGCGGGGGCGGCAACTTAACCTCGATCGGACGGTCCGTAACCGGCCGCCGGTCATGTCCGACACTGAGCTCGATAGTGTGAAGTTCGCCGTCGCGCAGGGCCAGCGGCACCGGCGCCTCGAACCCCCATCGGCCGTCACCCTGATGCGTCTCTTCGATGTCAGTCCGCCAGATATCGGCAACGACGGTGCCGACATGCTCGCCGGCCTCCCAGAGGTTGATATCGATCGCCAGGGATGGCTTGTCCGGCCAGGAAATCCAGCCCGAAAAGACATCCGGGCCGAATTGGTCGACATAACCGAAGACGCCGACCGGGCCGCCGAACCGGACCGGCATCGGTGTGAGCTGCTCCGCGATATCCACGGCAAAGGTGCCGTTTTGCAGCACTTGGCCGTCCTTGGACCTGACGGTGACCTGCGCCGTTCGGGGCGGATGCATTTCACTTAAGGGGAAGGCAACGGCGAATGCGCAATCGCCGTTGCGCTTGCCCGCGCCGGCCAGATCGCCCCGCCGAAGATTGGCTGCGCCCTCGGCCACGGGATGGCCATCCACGAGGATTTCGATGAGGGCGTCTACTTCCGGCCGCGTCGGATACCAGGCCCAGCCCCGGAACACGCCATTATCGTAACCGTCACAAAATCCCTCGATCAAATCCGATTCCCTCGGATTGGTTTCGCTCATAAACCGGGCCCATCAAAATAATGAGCGGCGACCTTAGAGAAGATGGCAGGCCAAGGCCAGACCTGTCAGGGGAATCCGGATTTCGAATCCCGCTCGACTTGGACGGGGTGTCAGTCCATATAGCGCAACGTGAGGTTGCCGCGCCTGGCGGCAATATGAGCGAGGTTTCTTTTGAATATTCAGATTGATCAGACTGCCGGCGCGACCGAAAGCTGGTCACGATCCGGCTGCAAGATCCTGATCGCAATCCCTTTCTACAAGAACGAAGGTCTGGTGCGCTCGGTGGTTGGCTCGCTGATGAGCTGCGCCGACGACATCGCCGCGATCGGCGGCGCGGTCATCCTCTTCAACGACTCGCCGGACTATCCCGCACTTGGCGACGCGCTGGCGGCGATCCTGCCCGAGGCGCAGGCTGCATTCCCCTGCCGGCTGATCGACAATCAGGCCAATCTCGGCTTCGTCAAGACCATGAACAAGGCGGTGGCGGAGGCGGTGACGGCCAAAGCGGACCTGCTGCTGCTGAATTCGGACACGATCGTCTACCCCGGCGCCCTGACCGAGATGGCGCGGGTCGCGCGGCTCGATCCGATGATCGCCTTCGTCAATCCCCGGTCGGACAACGCCACCCTGGCGACCCTGCCGGCCGCCCATCGCCGGGGTGAGGCACAGAAGCCGTTCGATCTTTCCGCCTACACCGCGCTCGCGGCGAGGCTTCCGGATTTCAGCTATGTGCCGACCGCCGTCGGCTTCTGCATGCTGATCCGCTGGCACATACTCGCCGAGTTCGGCGGCTTCGACGAAGCATTCGGCGCCGGCTACAACGAGGAAAACGACCTGGTCATGCGGGCCGGGCGATGCGGCTATCGCGCCGTCCTGGCCAACAAGGCCTTCGTCCAGCACGAGGGTGAGAAGTCCTTCAGCATCGCCGACGTGCCCAAGACGACGTTGGAGCGCATCAACCGCGCCATGCTGGATGAGCGCTATCCCGAATATGACGGCAACACCTCGGCCTATTTCCTCTCGCCCGAATTCACCGGCGAATGGCTGCTGAGCACCCTCGTTCCCGATGACGCCGGCAGGCTGGACCTGGCTTTCGATTTTTCCAGCTTTCCGCCGGAGCATTCGGGCACCTACAAGGCCGGGCGGCAATTGCTGGAGCCGGCGGTCAGGGATTGGAGCGACCGCTTCAACATCCATGTGCTGTGCACCGAGGAGGCCTACGACTTCCACAAATACGCCGAGCTGGGCGTGCCGCGGCGCGATCCCGACGGGCCGGAACGGTTTGCCGTCGTCTTCCGGGTCGGCCAACCCTTCACCTGGCGGTCCATGGAGCGGCTTATCCGCAAGGGGCCGGTTATCGGCATTTATATGCTGGACACGATCTCTCTCGACTGCACCCAGCTCACCTCACCCGACTTGCAGGATATTTGGCAATTCGCGCTCAGCCGCTGCGATCTTTTGGTGACGCCGAGCAAGCAGTCGATGACCCAGGTCACCAATCGCTTCCGAATTCCCGAGCGCGTGGTCCGGGCGGAGTCGCTGCATTCGATGGATCTGGTCGACTATGCCTTGACCGACGCCGGTGCTGAACGGAAAAAGCCCGGGGCATGGCAGGGCAATGTGCTGGTCATCGGAAATCACTTTCCGCACAAATATCTCGTGCCGACGGCCAATGCCCTGGCGGAGGCGTTCCCCGATCGCAAGATTATGGCGCTGGGCCAGACGAAGCCGAACATCGCCCAACCCTTCAATCCCTATGGCCTTCCCAGCCTGAGCCCGGCGGTGAACCTGGTCGGCGCCAAGGTCGGCCATTTTACCGATGCAGAATTCTCCGCCTTTTATCTCAGTGCCGACGTCATCGTATTCCCGAGCCATTATGAAGGCTTCGGCCTGCCGCTGTTGAACGCGCTGGCGGCACGTCGGCCGATCTTTGTGCGCCGGCTGCCGGTATTCGAGGAATTGTGGGAAAGGCTGGCCCGCAATCCGAATGTCCATTTCTATGAAACGACGGCGGACCTGACCGCACAGCTGCAGGTCATTCCGACTTGGAAGGACCTGGAAATGAGCCCGCGAAACCACGATGGCGCCGCCCGTTCCGCCCATGAGATCGGGGCTGCCATCGATATGGCGCTCGCCAGGGCGCAATATTCCGACATCGTCGAACGCGTCCGGGCGATGCGGCTCCTCAACACGTTGTCGGGCAATTCCGGGGCGCCGGAGATCACGCCGGCGCCGAATTATTCGACGGCCGAAGGGGACAAGGCGGCTTACTACCTGGCCGTGCGCGTCGAATGGCTGGCCCGCAGGCTATTTCGCCAGCCCGCTGTCTTCGCGCTGAGCCGCCTCGCCTTTCGCTTGGCCGTCCGCCCGCTGCTGCGTATCCGCCGCCGGCTCCGCCGGCGTTAGCGCGGGCTGCTGCCTAGCCGGTATAGGCGGCGATGACTTCATCGACCGGCCCGATCATCTTGATCCGGCCCTCGGCCATCAGCACCGCCTTGTTGCACAGCTGGCGCAGCAACTCGAGATTGTGGGAGGCCAGGATCAATATCTGGGTCCGGCCGATAAGCCCGTTCAGCCGGTTGGTGGCCTTGTTGATGAAGGCCGCGTCACCGGCGCCGATGAGTTCGTCCATGATCAGGATTTCCGGCGTCACCGCGGTCGAAACGGCGAACGCCAGGCGCAGCATCATGCCGGTGGAATAGGTCCGCATGGGCAGCTTGAGGAAATTGCCGAGCTCGGTGAACTGCTCGATATCGGAGACGTTCGCCTGCGCCTGCTTGACCGAAAGGCCCAGGAAGACGCTGCGCAGCAGGATATTCTCATAGCCGGTCGCTTCCGGATCCATGCCCATCATGATGTCGGTCAGCGCCGAGACCCGGCCATCAATCGCAACATGGCCGATCGGCGGCTCATAGACGCCGGACAGGACGCGCAGCAGGGTCGACTTGCCGGCCCCATTGTGGCCGATCAGCCCCAGCCGATCGCCGTCCCTAAGCGTCAGACTGACATCGCGCAGCGCCACGACCGAGACGTGGCTGTCGTCGATCGCCTCGATGTGCCCACCGGCGGTGCGGCGGATCAATTCGGATCGGAGCGATCGCTTCTTGGCATTGTAGATCGGAAAATCGACCGTGACCCGGTCCAGCGTGATCGAGGCCATGGTTCAGAGCCAGTAGACGATGCGCGCCCGGAAGCGCGAGAAGAAGACCGCTGTGACAGCGTATCCGGTAAGCGTGACGACGCCGACAACCTCCCACGAGACGGTCGGCGGCATCTGACCAAGCAACGGGTCGCGCATGATGCTCATGAAGGCCTGGAACG
>DATBAZ010000182.1:0-17320 GCA_036271255.1 Alphaproteobacteria bacterium | reverse complement strand
ATGTTCCTAGGGTTCGGCAGCCGCGCCATGGGTTTGCAGGAGGCGATCCGGCAGGTGCGCGACCATGAGGTCGATATCGTCATCGGCACCCAGATCATCGCCAAGGGCCACCATTTCCCGATGCTGACCCTGGTCGGCGTGGTCGATGCCGATCTCGGCCTCAATGGCGGCGACCTGCGCGCGTCCGAGCGGACCTATCAGCTGCTGCACCAGGTGGCGGGCCGCGCCGGCCGGGCGGAACGGCCGGGCCGGGTGCTGCTCCAGACCTATATGCCGGAACATCGGGTCATGCAGTCCCTGGCCGACGACCAGCGCGAGGCGTTCCTGGAGGTCGAGGCGGAGGAACGCCGCAGTGCCGCCATGCCGCCCTATGCCCGGCTGGCGGCGTTGATTGTCTCGGGGCCGGACATGGCCGAGGTCGGCCATACCGCCCGCAACCTCGCGCAGGCCGCCCCGCGTGGCGACGGCATGGTGGTGCTGGGGCCGGCGCCGGCCCCGCTCGCCATGCTGCGCGGACTGCACCGCGAACGGCTGCTGCTCAAGGCCCGGCGCGACGTGCCGGTCCAGCCGTTGCTGGCCGAATGGCTGGGCAGGGTCAGCGTGCCGGGCAATGTCCGCGTCCAGGTCGATATCGATCCCTACAGCTTCCTGTAGGCCTCGGCTTTCGCTACGAAACAGGGATGGATCACAGACATCAGACCACAGTCGCCTGGACCGATCCGGCGGTGCTCTATGCCGCGCACAAGCAGTTGAGCTCGATCGATCTGTTCCGTGCGGTGCGCGACGGGAAAGTACCGCTGGAGCCGGCCATGTGCCTGCTCGGCGCGAAGCTCACCAAGGTCGCGCCCGGTGAAATCGTGATGGAGATGATGCCGGCCGAGCAGCATCTCGACCATACCGGGGTCGTGCAGCCCGGCATCCTGGCGGCGTTGACCGACACGGCGGCCGGCTATGCCATCCATACGCGGGTTCCGCTCGGGGTGCGCTGCGCCACCTTGGAGATGCAGGTGAGTTTCATGGAGCCGGTGACCCTTGCGTCAGGCCGGATCAAGGTCGTCGGCCGGGCCACCCGCATCGGATCGCGCACGGCGACTTGCGAAGCGAAAGTGCTGGATTCGGCCGGAAATCTCTGCAGTTTGATGACCGCGACCTTTATCGTCCTGCCGCCCGATCTCAGCTAGCACTCGCAGAACAAGGAAGACCGATGCCTGTCGAACATAACCGCCATATGAGCGTCTCCTGGGCCGACCCCGCCCTGCTGCAGGGTGTCGAGAAGAAGCTGCCCTGGATCGACATATTGCGCGGCATGGTCGCGGGCGAGATGCCGCTGCCCCCCTCGTTCGAGCTGCAGGGCTTCAAGCCGATTTCGGTGGAGCCGGGGGAGATGGTGTTCGCGCTCGACCCGGCGGAGCAGCACTACAACCTGATCGCCTGCGTCCATGGCGGGATTTTAAGCGCGCTGTGCGATACCGCCGCGGGCCTGGCCGTCCATTCGCGCCTGCCTTTCGGCAAGACCTGCACGACGCTGGAGCTGCATATCAACTTCATCCGCGCCGTAAGCATGGCGTCGGGCCGGGCGACCTGTGTGGGGAAGGTGATCCATCTGGGCGGCCGCACCGCCACCGCCGAGGCGCGCATTACCGACAGCCAGGGACGGCTATGTGCCCATATGGGCACGACTTTGATGGTGCTGGATATTCCGAAAGAGTGACGGCGGCTAAACCCGCCGCGCGTTAACGCGTAATCGCCCGATTGATCGAACGGCGGCCGCGATATTCGACGATGACCTTGCGCGGCGGCTCGGACGGGGCGGCGGCCGGGAAGTGTTCGGCCGGATTGTAGTTCATCGGGCGCGGCGCCTGGGGACGGTCGCCCATCGGACGGCGTGGCGCGGCGCCCGCCTTCTTCTCGCCCTTCACAGGCTTCACGGCGCGCTTCAGCTTCAGCTTCTGCCCGCCCAGCTGATAGCCCTGCAGCGCCTCGATCGCCTTGTCGGCGACCTTGTCCGGCGCCAGCGAGACGATGCCCAGGCGCAGATGGCCGCCGGTCGAAGGAATGGATTTGATATGGGCACCCAGTACCAGGCCGAAATCGTCGAACAGCTCAGCCAGTTCGGCGGCCGAAGTACTGGAAGGGAAATTGATGATGTGAATATTACCTTGGAAATTCGACGGTCGCATAATCCGCTCCTTAATTGGGGCCCAGCCTATGCTGCGTCGCAGCACATCGCAATGCGGTTTGCTCATACCTGAGCGGCAGCGCCCCTATGACGCAGGCGCGCCGCCGAGATTGCGGCCCTTGATATTCCGGGCCTCGATGAACTGCCAGACGAGAAGAATCGGGATGCCGATCGCGATGTCCCGCCCGCGCCGAACCAGCGATACGCCGAGCGAAATCTCCGGCGGCACGCCGAAGACCGAGCCCAGGGCGACGTAGCCGGCTTCCTGCACCCCGGCATAACCAGGAATGAGGATGGCGGAGGCCATCATGATGTGGAGCAATCCCTCGATTGCCAGTCCCCCCATCAGGTCCAAGTCCGATCCCAGCAGCCGGAATGCGATCCAATTGCCCAAACCTTTTCCGATCCAGCCCAGCGCATGCGCCAAAGTGCACAACGCGAGGCGTGCGGTGTCGCCATACATCGCGGTCAATTCAACGGTCGAAATCCCGTCTTGTTCCGCCCCGGCGAACCATTGGCCGAGAAGCCGTTTCCCCAGCTTTACGAAGATAGATGCGACGCCGCGCTGAAGCTTCAAGATGCCGAGTGTCGCAGCGGCGGCAATGACGATTCCGATCTCGGCCGGCCGAGAGATCGCCGGGTCGGGCGTGCGGCCCACGATGACGATCAAACCGCCCAGTGCGAACACGATCTCGGCGGCGAATTCCGCTGTCAGATCGACCACGGTCGAGACCGCCGAGACCGGCCAGGAGACCCCGTGCAGGGTCACGGCGCGGGCGCCGATGGCGAAGCCGCCGACCGGCGAGAAGGGCAGACAGGACGCTGCCGAGTCGCGCACCATCCGGCCCCACACGAATACCGGCAGAGGCCGCCGCTGCTCCGGCGGCACCACCACCCACCATCCGGCGCCCATGATAGCCATGACGACCAGCTGCCAGGCACAGAACGCACCGAATCCCGCCATACCGACCGACAGGATCGCATGCGCCACCCGGTCGAAACCGAACCACGCCACCAACACGGTCGCGCCGGTCACCCCGAGCAGCGCCAGGGCGATCGAGAGAAGCTTTAAATTCTTCATAGGCCGGGCAGGAATTCCATGGTCTGATCGTACGGCTATGAGCGGCAATCCAGAATTGCTTATACACCGGCGCGACGGGAAAGGTTCGGACGAATGACGCTTTCCTATTACGATTGGACCCGTCGATGACTTTCGTCGCCGGTCTGATGGCCGTCCTGGCCTGCATTGCGCTGCTGCAATGCCTGGCTGGCGTGTGGGTTGGAATGCGTTTCGCCCGCATGCGGGGCCAGGGCATCCTGCCGGCCGGTCCGCCCGCAGTGACGGTCCTGAAGCCGCTGTGCGGCGACGAGCCATTGCTGGAGGAGGCGCTGACCTCCTGCTTTGCCCAGGACTATCCCGCCTTCCAGATCGTGTTCGGCATCCAGAACCCGAACGACCCGGCGCTCGGCGTGCTGGAGCGCGTCCGCCGGCGCTTTCCGGACCGTGACATCGCCGTGGTCGTCGATCCGACGCCGCACGGACCGAATCGCAAGGTCGCCAACCTGATCAATATGCTGCCCTCGGCCAAGCATGGGCTCGTCGTCATCTCCGACAGCGACCTGCACCTGCCGCGCAACTATCTGGAGCGGTTGGTGGTGGCGCTGGAAAGACCGGGCACCGGGCTGGTTACCACACTCTATATCGGCGTCCCGCCGCCGGGTGGAGGCTGGGCCGCGAAGATGGGTTCGACCCAGATCAGCCATGGCTTCCTGCCTGGCGTGCTGCTGTCGCGGGCGCTGGGCCGCGAGGATTGCCTCGGCAGCACGGCGATGCTGAGCAAGGAGACGCTGGAGCGCATCGGCGGTTTCCCCGCTTTGTCCGAACTCTTGGCCGAGGACAATGTGATGGGCCAGCGGGTCAAGGGGCTGGGCCTCAGGGTCGGCCTTGCCGACACGATCCCCACCGCGACCGTGCCCGAGCCCGATCTGCGTGCGCTGTGGGAGCATGAGATCCGCTGGACCAGCACCATCCGGGCGCTGGCCCCGGTCTCGCTGTGCGGCTCGACCCTGCAATATCCCCTGTTCTGGGCGCTGCTCGCGGTGCTGGCCGGCGGCGGCGCGGCCTGGAGCCTGGTGCTGTTCGCTGCCGCCTGGGCGGTTCGCTGGATTGCCGCCGGCATGATCGACAGCGCATTGAAGCCGATGGTCGGCCGCCCCGCCTTGCCGACGCCCTTCTGGATGCTGCCGCTCCGTGACCTGCTGTCGGTGGCCGAGATCGCGGCGAGCTTCGGCGTCAGCGAGGTCGTCTGGCGTGGCCACAGGCTGGGCACGAACAGCGACGCCGGGCCCATCGCGGTGAAGACCGGTTCCAGCGTTTAGGGGCTAGCGCTTAGGAGGCCTGGGCGCGACCGCCAGCAGGGCGGGGATGAAGGTCAGGCTGGCGATAAGCGTGCAGCCCAGGCTGATCAGCAGCAGCTTGCCCATGCTGGCCGTGCCCGGATGGGCCGACAGCGCCAGCGATCCGAATGCCGTCCCGGTGGTCAGCGCGGAGAACAGGATCGCCCGCGCCGTCGCCGAGCTCAGCACGTCGTCGCGCCCGGCGCGCCAGTTCATCACGAAATAGATATTGAACGACACGCCGACGCCCAGCAGCAGCGGCAGGGCGATGATGTTGGCGAAATTGAGCGGCACCGGCGCCGTCACCGCGATCACGACGGTCAGCAGTGCCGACAGCAGCGGGGGCGCCAGCACCAGCGCCATATCCATCAGCCGGCGCAAAGTGATGAACAGGATCACGGCGATGGCGGCCAGCGCCGTGATCGCCGCCTGGCGAAAGGCGCCGATGATCGTATCGGCCGTGGCCACGACGATGACCGCCGCGCCGCCGGCATTGGGCGCCACCGTCAGGATCTCTTCTGAGAAGCGGCGCAGCCCGGCACTGCCCCGCGCCTCCTTCTTGGGCAGCGCCTGAACCCGGGCGCGGCCGTCCGGCAGCACCCAGTCGCGGGCGATCTCGGGCGGCAGGTCCTTCAAGGTCACCGGCTTAGCGTCGAGAAGATCGCGCAATTGGGTCAGCTGCGCGGGCAGGAAGCGCGACAGCGCCTGATCGACATTCAGCAGCGCGTCGTCCCTGGCGGCTCCGATCGCCTTCAGATCGCCGGCGATCAGCGCCAGCGGGTGGCCGGCCGGCAGCTTGGGCAGGGCGGGCTCGATCTTTTTCAGGGCGTCGGCGGCGGCGGCGCGGATCTTGTCCGGCGTCACCACCGTGATCGTGGTCGGCTTGTCCAAGGTCGGCCCAAGCAAAGTGGCGGTGTCGTCGATCAGCGCCAGTTTCTCCGCCTGGTCGGTGGGCACGAAGCTTTCGACCGTCAGCGTGCTGGCGACCAGCGGCAGCTTGGCCAGCCGGTCGGCGGTGGCGACCGCGGCGGCGACGCTGGGTTCGATCACGTCGACCGGGAACGGGTTGGTCACCGGCGAGTCGATCAGGTCGTAGAGAGTCCGCATCGCCTCGGTGCCGGCGTTCTTGGTGTGCAGCGGATCGGGGTCGAAAGTGAGGCTGGGCAGCAGCGCCGCCCCCAGCACCGCCAGCGCGCCGAAGGCGATCAGGATCGGCCAGCGCCGCCGGACGATCAGCGCGTCCGCCCGCATGCCCCAGCGGAAGCCGACATCGTCATGCTCGCCCCGGGGCCGAAACACGGTGATGAAGGCGGGCAGGAAGATCATCGTGCAGAGGAAGGCGATGAGCATGCCCACCCCGGCGATCAGCCCCAACTCGGCGACGCCGCGGAAATCGGTCGGGACAAAGGCGAGGAAGCCAGCCGCCGTCGCCGCCGCGGCGACCAGGATCTGCGGGCCGACCCGCCGCCCGGTCTCGTCGAATGCCGGCAGCAGCTCCGCGGCGGTCACCCTGACCTGGCGCAACCGGACGCTGAACTGGATGGCGAAATCGACCGCGATGCCGATGAACAATATGCCGAACCCGACCGAGACCAGGTTCAGGGTGCCGACCGCCAGCGCGGCGAAGACCAGGGTGAAGACGAGGCCGGTGAACAAGGTCAGCAGGATCGGCACGATCAGCCGCCAGCTATGCACCGCCAGGAACAGCCACAGCGTGATCAGGACCAGGCTGCCGATCATGCCGGCGACGGCGCCCTGGGCGACGGTCGAGAACTCGTCGTCCGCCAGCGCGACCGGACCGGTGACGCGGACATGAGCGGCGCCGGATTTCACGAATTCCAGACCGGCCGCCGCGGCGTGGATCGCATCGGTGGCCGATCCGCCCGGCTTTAGCGCCCCGAATTCGGGATGGATGCGGAACAGCACGAACTTGTAGCTGCCGCCGAGCTCGGCCAGCTTGCCGCCGAGCAGCTTCTGCCATGACAGCGGCTCGGGCCGGCCCGCGAGCGCGCCCGCCATCGCGGTGTGGAAACCGTTCAGCGCCGGCAGATAGGGGCCGATATCGCCCTGGCCCTGGGCCACGCCGGTGCCGATCAGGCCCAGCGCACCCAATATGCCGCGCGCGCTGGGATCGACCGACAGCTGGGCCAGGAAGGGCTGTGCGGTGATGATGGTGTCGAGGGTCGATTGCAGCTGCGGCTTGTCGAGCAACAGCAGCCCTTCCTGCTGGAGGTAGGGCACCGCGTCCGGCCGGCGAATCTCGATGAAATGCTGCTTGTCGTCCTTCAGCGCGGCCTGCAACGCTGCGGCGGTGGCATCGGCCTCCTCCGGGATCCTTGCATCGATCACGCCGACGATCAGGTCGGTGAATTGCGGAAAGTCCCGGTTGAACTGGAGCTGCGCCGCCCGCCAGGGCAGGGTCTCCGGAAACATAAGCGCCGTGTCGGTATTGACGTCCAGCCGGCTCTTGCCGATGACCCCGCCGGCAATGACCGACAGCACGGCGATCAGCGCCATGGCGATCGCATGGCGATGGCTGAAGACGACCAGCCGCGCCAGCGCGCGGTGGACGCTTATGAACGAAGTTTTGACGGCCAAATCTTCCCCAACCTGTGCATGCGGGTTTGCTAGGCGATTTTTCTCCTGCGCAAACGAGACGCACGTCCTGGTTCTTACCCTGCGGTGTGAACCCGGCGACTTGTGATTCGTGCCAGCTTAGGTACTGGGCAGCCTATATGCCACCAGTCAGTGGCATTTTTATGAGCAGGCCCTAGAGTGCCGCCAGCCAGTCGGCCATCACCGTATAGAGCCGTTCGGTTGCATCGACATGACCGCCCATCTGAAGGAAGGCGTGGATCATCCCCTCGAAACGCTCGACCCGGACCGGCACCCCGGCCTCGGTCAGGCGCCCGGCATAGGCCAGCCCCTCGTCGTCCAGCGGATCGTCCTCGCAGGTGACGACCAGGGCCGGGGCCAGGCCAGACAGATCCTTGGTCAGCAGCGGCGAGGCGAACGGATTCTCCCGGTCGGCCGGCGCCTGGAGATAGAGATCGACCTGCCGCTTCAGCATGGTGAGGCTGATGATGATGCCGTTCTTGGCCTTGAGCGACCGGTGCGGCGCGTCCTCGCGCAGGTCGGTGTTGGGATAGAGCAGGATCTGGCCCGCGATCCCCGGGCCGCCCCGGTCCCGCACCAGAGTCGCCAGCGCCGCGCTGTGCGCCCCGCCGATGCTGTCGCCGGAGATCACTATCCGCCCGGCATCGATACCCAGCGCCTCGGCATGTTCGGTGAGATAGGCCAGCGCCGACCAGCCGTCGTCGAGCTGCGCCGGGAACCGCGCCTCCGGCGCCAGCCGGTAACCGGGCGCCGCGACCAGCCAGCCGGTGCGATTGGCCAGCGCCCGCAGCGCCGGGTCGTGCCCATCGACGGAGCCCGCGATCGCGCCACCGCCATGCATGTGCAGCAGCAGCGGCAGCTTGCCCTCCTTGGGCCGGTACAGCCGGATGGGCAGGGCGCCGGCCAGGACATTGGTGATCTGGTGAACCGGCTCTGGCCCAGGTGCAAAGGCGCGCAGGCCGGCGACGCCGCAGCGGAACTCGACCAGCCATTGGGCGTCGCTGGAATTCTCCATCGGCGTCGCCGACAGCGTGGCGATCTTGTCGAGAACGGCTTTTGCCTGCGGGTCCATCGGCATCCCTCTCAGTCGGTCGAATCTGTTGTGATCGGAGCCGGTTCCGGAAAGGAAACCGGGTGCGCGCGCAAGCGGCCTTATCCTAGCCCGAATATGCCAACGAAGGCACGGGGATTATGAGTTGCCGGCCGCAAAACCTGGCGTTGCCGAGGGCATGGACGGCGCCCTTTGGGCCGATTGCAGTCCGCGCACAGATTTCGCGAGAGGCCCTATAAAAAATCCGAAAATAAAATTCAAAAGGCGGCGCGTTCATCATCTCTGCGACAGGATATCTCAAATATTCCATCAACATTTCCGCGGAACGTCAGGCCGGGGAGGTCTGTTTAGACCGGCAGAGAATGGACTGAAACTTGTCTTGAAGCCCCCGCCTGCACGGGCCGGGCTCGAAGGAAAGGAAATCACGATGATGCGCTTTGGAATTTTGGCGGCGAGCAGCCTGCTGGCGCTCGGCGTCGCCGGGCCGGTTCTGGCCCAGACCGATGTACAGAACGACCGCCAGGACATCCGTCAGGATCGGCAGGATATCCGCCAGAACACGCAGGACCAGCGCCAGAACCGGCAGGATGAACGCCAGAACCGGGGTGATATCCGCGGTGACCACCAGGATATCAACCAGGACCAGCATGCGCTCGACCGGGCCCAGACCAACGGCAATACGAATGCCGCGCAAGGGATTCGCAGCGATATGAGGAAGGATCGCCAGGATATCCGGAACGACAAGCAGGATACGCGCAGCGACCGTCAGGATGCCCGCGGCGACCGGCAGGACTCGCGCAGTGACCGCCAGGATATCCGTAACGACCGTCAGGATATCCGGAACGATAAATAAGCCGGGCGACTGACCGAAAGAAAGCCGTGCGGGCGATTGCCGCCCGCACGGCTTTTCTTATGCGGTTCAGGATCGACCGCCGGCTTTTCGATAGGCGGTGCGCGCGGCCGTCAGCTCTGCCTGGGCGGCCTTTTTGTCTTCCGTATATGCGCGGCGCAGCGAGTCCTGCCGTGCGCGCAACGCGTCCACTTGGCGCGCCAGTTCAGCCGCATCGCGGCCGAAAGCATGCTCCAGCCGGCTCAAGCTCTTTTCAGCCCGATCCAAGTGTGACCGGTCGGGCGGTGGTTTGGTTTTGCGGGCTGCCCGCCTGGCGGTCTTCTCGGCTTTCGGCATATTCGGCAGGCCGTGGGCCTTGACCGCGAACGGATCGTGCGAGCCGACGGCGCGGACCAGCGGGACGCCCGGATGGGCAAGCGCGGCCGCAATGGCGCGTTCGTCGGTGGCCGGCTTGGCGAAGCCATAGGCGAACAAATCCTGGTGCGATCCCCAAGTTCGCAACGCCGCCGCCTTGCTTGGCACCGCGAGCACCGATTCATAAAAGCCGAAGGGCGCCTGGAATACCTTAAGCCTGCTTTTCCGGGCAGCCGGCATACCGCTATTTCCGCTGCCGGTCGCCCTTGTCGCCTTCACCCGCTTTGGCGACGTGCTTGGCCTTCTGGCGGCGATCGGCCGACAGCGACTTCCCTTCATCGACCTCGGACTTGAACTGCCCCTTGGCATCGCGGCGCACATAGCGCTTGTCGCCATGCGGCGCGATTTCCTCACGTTTGGTCATGGTTGCCTCCTTTCGTACAGAAAGAAGCGGTAAACGAAAGAACGGGTTCCTGGCGGCTACTCAGATAAGCCGAAAGTCTTGAGGACGGCGCGGTCCAGCAGCTTTTCGGGCAGGAAGCGGGCCAGCAGGGTCAGCTTCGCGGCATCCTTGCCCGCCGGATAGCGGACCTTGGGATCGCGGGCATTCAGCGCCCGCTCGACGACCTCGGCCACTGCGTCGGGCGGGCTGCCCGAGGTTTCGTGAGCGGTAAAGGCGGCGGCCAGCTTTCTCATCGGCCCGGCATAGAGCTTTTGGCCGTCCGCGGGCAGGGCGGCGATGGTCGTCTCGACCTCGCCCAGCGTCTTCTCGACCGCCGGGGTGTTGATCGACCCCGGCTCCACCAGGATCACGCGGATCCCCTGGGATTTGAGCTCCAATCGCAGCCCCATTGTCAGCGAGGCAAGCGCCGCCTTGGGCGCGGCGATGGCGGAGGCGAAGGGCGGGGTGAGGTGATCGCCGACCGAGCCTGTGTTGACGATGCGCCCCTTGGCCATGCGGATCAGTGGCAGGAAGGCTTGTGTCATCGCGATCTGGCCGAAGACATTGATTTCGAACACGCGGCGCAGATCCTCGGGCGAGAGATATTCGACCGGGGCCGTCATGCCCATGCCGGCATTATTGAACAGCGCATCCAATCCGCGTCCGCCCAGCCGTGCGCCGACATCGGGCGCCGCAGCGGCGATGGAGGCCGGGTCCGCCAGATCCAGCATCACCGTCTCCAGCCCGCCCGCCGCTTCGGCAACCAGCGAGTCCGCGTCGGCCTGTTTGCGCACGGCGGCGAACACGCGCCACCCGTTTCGCGCCAGCCTCAACGCGGTTGCCCGCCCGATTCCGCTGGATGCGCCGGTGACGACGATCGAGCGGCGGTTTGCACGGTCACTTTGCATTTTGGTGCTCCCGAAAATAGCTGGCGTGGTTGTGAAATCTCGCGGGACGAATTCGGTTTGTCCAGCATTCCGGCCCCCGGCCCTTCCTCAATCGGTTCGGGAAAAGAGACCGGGCACGCCCGCAAGCCTTATCGTAATCTAAAACCACCATGAAATAACGGGAATTGCGCGCTGGATGGCAACCTCAGGGCGCGATGCATTGCCGGAGGTTGTGTCGCATGACGCGGGCTGCTTATTCCCTGGATGGAGCGGGTCGCGGCAGTCCTGCCCCAGGTTGGCGCGCCGCCTTGACGCGATCCCAGATATATCGCCCCAGCATATGGACGGCCTGGACCAGGCTGAAGGAGACCACCCAGAAGGTGATCACCAACCCATGATGCCGGGATTCGTGACCGGGAAAGGCGCGCCAATAGGCCAGCGCCGCAAACGACGCAACAGCCGCCAGGACCAGCAACGCAATGGGCTTGATACGCACCCCATACAAACGGTCGCCAGGGCTGGCCGTTCCAGTTAATATGATACGCCAACTGACCGAGCGGTCCCCCATCCTTGTGCTGCCCCTGGGGTGCGACATCTGGCAACATTCCGAAAAAAATCTTGCGATATGAAGGGTTCGGACTCGCCACAGATTGGTCACTGCGATATTCTGTCACCCTTCAGGAGGACGACCCATGCAAGACCAAGACTATGAGGTGCTCGGCCATACAGTTGCCAATGTCACGGCGCTGGCCACATTCATAGCAACCTGGGTCTACGGCGCGGTCGCCTTCGGTTTGATTGGCGCGTCCGTCGCGTGGCTTGCCGCGGGCGTTGTCGGCGTTGCGGCCGGTGTCGGCGTCTACCACGCCTGGATGTTCTTCCAGCCAGCCGTCGCCGGCACGATGCTCCCGTTGGTCGTGGGCAGGCGGCAGTAAGGATTTCGCCGTCGTCGGTTTAGGCCGTCGTCTGTTCAGATTGGGCGTTCCTAGGGTTCCAAGCGCGCTCGCTCACCCCACTCTATTTCCATGATCTCGCATATCTTCCTCGGCGTTCGCGGATTCGATGCCGCCGTTGCGTTCTATTCCGCCGTGCTGCCGGAACTGGGCTGGCGTCTCAAATTCGTCGAGC
The DNA here is from genome assembly GCA_036271255.1 of Alphaproteobacteria bacterium. GTDB lineage: Bacteria > Pseudomonadota > Alphaproteobacteria > BOG-932 > Roseiterribacteraceae > BOG-932. The sequence goes on along the minus strand of DATBAZ010000182.1, from coordinate 5,416 downwards.
CCGAACGCCCTTGGGCCGGCTGGCAGCCGGTGGACGGAGAACGGCCGCTGATCCTCATCGGCAGGCCTTACAACGGCGAGTCGGCGGAGCCCGGCAACGGCCAGATGGTGGCGCTGTTGGCGCCGAGCCGCGCGGCGGTCGACCGGTTCCACGCCGCCGCGCTCGCCACCGGCGGCGTCAGCACAGGGGCGCCGGGGCTCCGGCCCGAATATCACGCTCACTATTACGGCGCCTATGTGCTGGATCCGGACGGCAACAAGCTGTGCGCCTGTTGCCATAATCCGGAATAGCTGGGCCGGAGTAGACCGCCGTTCAGATATCCTCGACCTGGTCGAGATAGGCGCCATAGCCTTCAGCCTCCATCTCGTCTTTCGGGACGAAGCGCAGCGAGGCCGAGTTGATGCAATAGCGCAGGCCTCCGCGGTCCCTCGGACCGTCCGGGAAGACATGGCCCAGATGGCTGTCGCCGTGGGTCGAGCGCACCTCGGTACGGATCATGCCGTGTGAACTGTCCCTCAGCTCGTTGACCATCTCCGGGTCGATCGGCTTGGTAAAGCTCGGCCAGCCGCAGCCGGACTCGAACTTGTCGGACGAGGCGAAAAGCGGCTCGCCCGATACGATATCGACATAGATGCCGGCCTCGTGATTATCGAGATATTCCCCGGTTCCCGGGGCTTCGGTACCGCTGTGCTGGGTCACCCGGAACTGCTCCGGCGTCAGCCGCGCAACGGCGTCCTGGTCCTTGTGATAGGTCATCGTGATCTCCGTGCTTCATGAGGTGGCCGGTCCCGTGTCTTAGGCAATGACCGGCCGCTTTGATAGTTCGTTCGAACCCCGAAGAAAGTTTCACCGGATGGGGCTATAATATACGGCCGACCTGCCCGATTGCCGCACCCGCGCATGTTGCGCCCCGCCGCCGACCCATGCTACACGGCACCCGTCTCCGCGCCGGGCATGTCCGGACGGTGATTTTCCGTGCCTTACAGCGCGTTCCGAAATGGGCCAGACGGCCCGTCGAACCGGGATTTCTGAAGAGTGGCTGGGACCGAACACGCATCGCCGATCATCGCCGCGCGCTATGCCAGCGCGCTGTTCGACATTGCCGACGAACGGCATGCGCTGGACCAGATCGCCGGCGATCTGGAGACGTTGAAGCGCCTTCTTTCCGATAACGCGGAACTGCGCGCCGCCCTGCGCAACCCGCTCTATTCCAAGGATTCGCAGGGCAAGGCGGTCGCCGAGATCGGCAAGGCCGCGGGCCTGTCGCCGGTGGTGCTGAGCTTCCTCGGCGTGCTGGCCAAGAACCGCCGCCTGTTCGCCCTTTCCGCTATTGCCGATGCTTTCCTGGCAGAGCTGGCCCGCCGCCGCGGCCAGATGTCGGTCGACGTCACCTCGGCCCAGCCGCTCACGGCCGAGCAGACCGAGCGCCTGACGGAAAAGCTCAACCAAACACTCGCTGCGAAGGTCAAGGTCAACGCCAAAGTCGACCCCAGCCTGCTCGGCGGTCTCGTCGTCAAGATCGGCTCACGGCTGATCGATAGTTCAATCCGCACCAAGCTGATCGGGCTGGAGCGGATCATGAAGGGAGCCTGATCGTTATGGATATTCGTCCCGCGGAAATCGCCGCCATCCTGAAGCAGCAGATCGAGAACTTCGGCACCGACGCCGCGGTCTCCGAAGTCGGCCAGGTCCTGTCGGTGGGCGACGGCGTCGCCCGCGTCTACGGCCTGGACAATGTCGAGGCCGGCGAAATGGTCGAATTCCCCGGCGGTATCCGGGGCATGGCGCTGAACCTCGAATCCGACAATGTCGGCGTCGTCATCTTCGGTGACGACAGCGGCATCAAGGAAGGCGACACCGTCAAGCGCACCAACGCCATCGTCGAAGTGCCGGTCGGCAAGGAGCTGCTGGGCCGCGTCGTCGACGCGCTGGGCAACCCGATCGACGGCAAGGGCCCGATCAACGCCACCCGCAAGAGCCGCGTCGACGTGAAGGCGCCGGGCATCATTCCGCGCCGTTCGGTGCACGAGCCGATGCAGACCGGCCTGAAGGCCATCGACAGCCTGGTTCCGATCGGCCGCGGCCAGCGCGAGCTGATCATCGGCGACCGCCAGACCGGCAAGACCGCCGTGGCGCTCGACACGATCCTGAACCAGAAGACGGTCAACGCGACGACCGACGAGTCGAAGAAGCTGTACTGCGTCTATGTCGCGGTAGGCCAGAAGCGCTCCACCGTCGCCAACCTGGTCCGCACCCTGGAAGAGGCCGGGGCGATGGAATATTCCATCGTCGTCGCCGCGACGGCCTCGGAGCCGGCGCCGCTGCAGTTCCTGGCGCCCTATGCCGGTTGCGCGATGGGCGAGTTCTTCCGTGACAATGGCATGCACGCGCTGATCGTTTATGACGATCTGTCGAAGCAGGCGGTCGCCTATCGCCAGATGTCGCTGCTGCTGCGCCGCCCGCCGGGCCGCGAAGCCTATCCCGGCGACGTGTTCTACCTGCACTCCCGCCTGCTGGAGCGCGCGGCGAAGATGGCCGAATCGCATGGTTCGGGCTCGCTGACGGCGCTGCCGATCATCGAGACCCAGGCGGGCGACGTCTCGGCCTATATCCCGACCAACGTCATCTCGATCACCGACGGCCAGATCTTCCTGGAAACCAGCCTGTTCTTCAAAGGCATCCGCCCGGCCATCAATGTCGGCATCTCGGTCAGCCGCGTCGGTTCCGCCGCGCAGATCAAGGCGATGAAGCAGGTCGCCGGCCGTATCAAGCTCGACCTCGCCCAGTTCCGCGAAATGGAGGCGTTCGCGCAGTTCGCATCCGACCTCGACGCCACCACCCAGAAGATGCTGGCGCGCGGCTCGCGCCTCACCGAGCTCTTGAAGCAGGCCCAGTTCTCGCCGCTGCCGATCGAGGAGCAGGTCGTCTCGATCTTCGCCGGTACCCGCGGCTATCTCGATACGATCGAACTCCGCGATGTCGTTCGCTTCGAGCGCGAGATGCTGAACAGCATCCGGGCGAAGAACGGCGATATCCTCGACGCGATCCGCACCGACCGCGAGCTGAAGAAGGAAACCGAGGCGAAGCTGGCCGACGCGCTCGAGGCGTTCGTCAAAGTCTTCTCGTAAGCCTCGGGACCGGGATAGCCAGCAATGCCCAGCCTTAAGGACCTCCGCAACTCCATCGGGAGTGTGCGGAACATGCGGAAGATCACCTCGGCCATGAAAATGGTCGCGGCCTCCAAGCTGCGCCGCGCGCAGGAGCAGGCGCAGGTCGCCCAGCCCTATGCCCAGCGCATGGCGGACATCCTGTCCCGCCTGGCCGCGAACTATGTGGCGAGCGAGTCGAGCCCGAAGCTGCTGGCCGGCACCGGCAAGGACCAGGTTCACCTGGTCGTCGTCGTCACCTCGGACCGCGGCCTCGCCGGCGGCTTCAACTCGAACTCGGTTCGCGCGGCGCGCGGCCTGATCCGCGAGCTGCTGGCCCAGGGCAAGGAGGTCAAGCTGCTGACGGTCGGCCGCAAGGCCAAGGACCTGCTGCGGCGGGACCAGGCGAGCCGCCTGGGCAAGACCTTCGAGGGCATCGGCTCCAAGCGCGTGACCTTCGCCGAGGCGGAGAACGTGTCGCGCGCCATCGTCGAGATGTACGAAGCGGGCGAGTTCGACATCTGCACGATCGTCTATAACCGCTTCAAGTCGGTCATCTCCCAGGTGCCGACCATCACCCAGCTGATCCCCTTCGCCCTGCCGGAAGGCACCGCCAAGGCCGACAGCCACGAGGTGCGGCCGGTTTATGAGTTCGAGCCCGGCGAGGACGAGATCCTGGCGGAGCTGCTGCCGCGCAACTTCGCCATCCAGATCTTCGGTGCGCTGCTGGACAGCGCCGCCGGCGAGCAGGCCGCGCGGATGACCGCGATGGACAATGCCTCGCGCAACGCCGAGGACCTGACCAAGAAACTGACCTTGCGCTACAACCGGGCGCGCCAGGCTGCCATCACCAAGGAACTGATCGAAATCGTGTCGGGCGCGGAAGCGCTCTAGACCGATCCAGACGACTGCAAGGAAGAGAGAGACATTATGGCCAATAACGTAATCGGGCGCGTGACGCAGGTTCTGGGCGCGGTTGTCGACGTGCAGTTCGACGGCGACCTGCCGGCGATCCTGAATGCGCTGACCGTGCAGGTCGGCGGCAACAAGGTCGTGCTGGAAGTGGCGCAGCAGCTGGGCGAGAACACCGTCCGCACCATCGCCATGGACACCACCGACGGCCTGGTCCGCGGCGCCGAGGTGACCGACACCGGCGCGCCGATTACCGTGCCGGTCGGTCCGGCCACGCTGGGCCGCATCATCAACGTCATCGGCGAGCCGGTGGACGAGCGCGGCCCGGTCGAGACCACTCACTATTCCCCGATCCATCGCCAGGCCCCGGCTTTCGTCGAGCAGGCGACCGAGACCTCGGTCCTCGTCACCGGCATCAAGGTCATCGACCTGCTCGCCCCCTACGCCCGCGGCGGCAAGGTCGGCCTGTTCGGCGGCGCCGGCGTTGGCAAGACGGTGCTGATTCAGGAGCTGATCAACAACGTGGCCAAGGGCCACGGCGGCGTGTCGGTGTTCGCCGGTGTCGGCGAGCGCACCCGTGAGGGTAACGACCTCTATCACGAGTTCATCGAGTCCGAGGTCATCAAGCTCGACGGCCCGGGTTCGAAGGCGGCCCTGGTGTTCGGCCAGATGAACGAGCCGCCGGGCGCCCGCGCCCGCGTCGCGCTGACCGGCCTGACCCTGGCCGAGTATTTCCGCGACGTCGAGAACCAGGACGTGCTGTTCTTCGTCGACAACATCTTCCGCTTCACCCAGGCGGGTTCGGAAGTGTCGGCGCTGCTGGGCCGCATTCCTTCGGCGGTGGGTTATCAGCCGACCCTGGCCACCGACATGGGCGCGCTGCAGGAACGCATCACCTCCACCAAGAACGGCTCGATCACCTCGGTGCAGGCCATCTACGTGCCGGCCGACGACTTGACCGACCCGGCGCCTGCCACGTCGTTCGCCCACCTGGACGCGACCACCACGCTGAACCGCGCGATCTCCGAGCTCGGCATCTATCCGGCGGTCGATCCGCTGGACTCGACCAGCCGCATTCTCGACCCGCGCGTCGTCGGCGAGGAGCATTACCAGGTCGCCCGCGACGTGCAGCGCATCCTGCAGACCTACAAGTCGCTGCAGGACATCATCGCCATCCTGGGCATGGACGAGCTCTCGGAGGAGGACAAGCTGACGGTCGCGCGCGCCCGCAAGATCCAGCGCTTCATGAGCCAGCCGTTCCACGTGGCCGAAATCTTCACCAACATTCCGGGCCAGTTCGTCCAGCTCGAGGACACGATCCGCTCCTTCAAGGGCATCGTCGCCGGCGAGTACGACTA
>DATBAZ010000181.1:0-3867 GCA_036271255.1 Alphaproteobacteria bacterium | reverse complement strand
ACCATGAAAGGAAAGCCCATCACCGCCGCCGCCACAGCCGCGCCGGTCCAGCGGAAGGCGAGCACGATGCCAAGCTGCTGGTCAAGGAAATGCCCGATGGCGCCGTGGCGGCCCAACAGGATCAGCAGCGCGTAGCCCGTGACGACCGGCGGCAGGACCAGCGGCAGGCTGATCAGCGCCTCAACCAATATCTTGCCGGGAAAGCGTGTGTAGGACAGCACCCAGGCGACCGCCACAGCGAAGGGCAGGCTGCCGATCACGGCGACGACCGCGACCTTCAGGGTCAGCCAGATCGCTTCCCATTCTTCCGGTGTGAAATCCATGCCTACAGCATGTCGGGACGATCGACATCCCGCAATATGCCGGGGTCGTCGACCGGCAGTTCAGCCACCCGATCCGGGATCGCGCGCAGCAGGCTTCGCGCGCCTTCATCGCCTGTGAGATTCTTGATAGCGGCGAACAACGGGCGGCCGAGCAGCACGGGATTGCCCCGTTTGCCATGCCAAGTGGGGAAGAGCGCGGCCTGGTCCGAATAGAACTCAGCCAGCAGGTCGAGCGTGCCTGGATAAACGAACGGCATATCGCCCAGGCAGATCAGCGCGGCAGTACATTCGCCGGGAACCGATGCGATGCCGGTTTTGAGCGAGGCCGACATGCCGTCGGCGAAATCGGGCGCGTGATGGAAGGTCAGCGGCAAACCCATCAAGGCGGCCCGCACCTTGGCCGCCTCGTGGCCGGTCACCACCAGCACCGGCCGGATGGCGGATTTGAGAATCGCCTCGGCGGTCGCGCGCACCATCGGCTTGCCCTCAACCCCTGCCAGCAGCTTGTTGTCGGCGCCCCAGCGGCGGGATTCGCCGGCAGCCAGCAGAATGGCGGCGACGTCAGAGATAATCTTTTTCCTCTTCCTGGCCGATCAAGAGCCCACCGACGCCCATTCCGGCGACGATGCCGTTGGTGACCGGCAATCCCGCCGACAGCCGCTCCAGCACCCAATCGAGCCCATTGCGCGCCGGCGAGCGGGCGCAGCCGGGCAGGCCCAGCACCGGCGTGCCGCCGATCTCGGCGACCAGGATCAGGTTGCCGGGATCGACCGGCATGCCCAGGCGCTCTATCCGCCCGCCCAGCGCCTCGATGGCGGCGGGAATGACGTCACGCCGGTCGACGATGGCCGAGGCGCCGATCACCAGCAGCACGTCGCATTTGGCCTCGAGCGCCGCGGCGATATCGGCGGCAAGCCGCTCGGCGTCATGCGGGCAGCGCGTCTCGCCGAGGACCGCGCCGCCGAGGCGGGCCATGCGGTCGGCGGTGACGTTGGAGGTCTTGGCCATGACGCTGGGCTTGAGCTCGGCGGTCACTGTCTGGATCAGCCGGGCCTGAAGCGGCCGAAACGGCAGAACGGAAATCTCCGTCCCCTGCCCCGCCACGATGGAGGCGTCGAGCACGGTTTCCGGCACGGCGAAGGGGATGATCTTGACCGTCGCCACCATCTGCCCGCTCTGCACCGGCGCCAGCAGCGGGAAGGTGGCGAAGGTCACGTCCTCGCTCACCGCGTTCAACCGGTCGACGGCCGCCGGATCGAAGGACAACAGGCCGGCATGGGTGGCGAAGAGATTGACCCGGCCGGTCGCCGGTCCGCCCTCGGCCACACCCGCACCTCCAAGTGAGGCCGCGACCCGATGAGCCGCCGCGTTCTCCTCGACATCGCCGGGATCGAGCAGCGCGACCGTCACCGCCTCGACGCCGGCTTCCGCCAGGGCGGCCAGCTCGGCCGGCCCCAGCACCTGGCCTTTGCGCAAGACGGCGCGGCCCCGGCGCAGCGAATGGGCCAGGATGCCGCCGGCCGCGGCTGGGCGGCTGACCTTGCCGAACCTCAAGCCTCGGCTGCCTGGAGCTTTCGCCCACGCAGCGCGGCGACGATCTCCGCCATGATCGAGACCGCGATCTCGCCCGGCGACAGCGCCCCGATCGGCAGGCCGACGGGCCCATGCAGGCGGGCCAGCGCGATATCGTCGAACCCTTCGGCCTTCAACCGCTCGAGCCGCTTCGCGTGGTTCTTCCGGCTGCCCAATGCCCCGATATAGAAGGCGGGCGACCTCAGCGCGACGATCAGGGCGGGATCGTCCAGCTTCGGGTCATGGGTCAACGACACCAGAGCAGTCGCGGAATCGGGCTTCAGCGCTGCCACCGCCTTATCCGGCCAGTCATGCGACAGGCCGACATCGGGAAAGCGCTCTGGGCTGGCGAAGGCGGCGCGCGGATCGACGACCTCGACGGCGAAGTCGGCCAGCCGGGCCAAGGGCACCAGCTTCTGCGCGATATGCACCGCGCCAACCACGATCAGGCGGGGCGCCGGGCGGAAGACGTGGGTGAAGGTTTCGCCGTTACCGACGGCCTCGATACCGGTGCGGCTGTCGCCGGCTTCGGCAAGGCGCTGCGCCCCGGTTTCGAGGTCCGTGACCAGCGCGACCGCACGGCGTTCGTGCCTGGCGGCGCGCAAGGCGTCCAGCGTGTCCCGCTTCAAGAGACCGGCTCGACGAAGATGCGGACTGTGCCGCCGCAGGCGAGCCCGACCGCCCAGGCCTGGCCGTCGGTGACGCCGAAGGTCAGCAGGCGGGTTTTGCCGTCGGCCATCGCCTCCTGCCCGGCCTCGGCCACCGCGCCTTCGACGCAGCCGCCCGAGACCGAGCCCGCGAAACGGCCGTCGTCGCCGATCGCCATCTGCGAGCCGACCGGGCGGGGCGAGGAGCCCCAGGTCTCGACGACGGTCGCCAATGCCACCTTCCGGCCTCGATCGAGCCAGTCGGCGGCGCTGTCCAGCACCTTCAGAACATCGTCGGTCTCACCCTGCATCCGTCAATTATGCCCCAGCACCGCGTGCGGCTCATAGACTTCTTCCAGCCGCCTGATCTCATCCGCGTCCAGCTTCAGCGACAGGGCGGCGACGGCATCGGGGATATGATGCGGCTTGGAAGCGCCGATGATCGGGGCGGTGATGTGCGGCTTGGCCAGCATCCAGGCCAGCGCGATCTGGGCCGGCGGCACATGACGGCCGGCGGCCACCTCGCTGACCCGCTCGATCACCTTGGCGTCGCCCGGGTGGGTGTAGGTGCGCTTGGAGAAATCGTCGGTCTGCGCGCGGGTGGTGTTGGCCTTGAGGTTGCCGGCGAGCTGCCCACGCGCCAGCGGGCTCCACGGGATCAGGCCGATGCCCTGGTCCTTGCACAGCGGGATCATCTCCCGCTCCTCCTCCCGGTACATCAGATTGTAGTGGTTCTGCATCGACACGAAGCGGCTGAAGCCCTTCTGCTCGGCCACCAGCAGCATCTTGGCGAACTGCCAGGCGTGCATCGAGGAGGCGCCGATATAGAGCGCCTTACCTGACTTCACGACATCGGTCAGCGCCTCCAGCGTCTCCTCGATCGGGGTTTCGTAGTCGAAACGGTGGATCTGGTAGAGGTCGACATAGTCGGTGCCGAGCCGGCGCAGGCTGTTGTCGATCGACTGCATGATGTGCTTGCGCGATAGGCCGCGATCGTTGGGAGCATCGCTCATCGGTGAGAAGACCTTGGTGGCGATCACCGTCCGGTCGCGGGCGACGCCGAAATCCTTGAGCGCGTGGCCCAGTATCTCCTCGCTGACGCCGACCGAATACATGTCGGCGGTGTCGAAGAAATTGATGCCGGCATCCAGCGCCTGCTTGATGAACGGCTTGGCGTCATTTTCCTCCAGCACCCAATCGCGCCAGGTCTTGGCGCCGTAGGTCATGCAGCCGAGGCACAGGCGCGAGACTTTGAGGCCGGTCCGGCCGAGATTGACGTAATCCATGGGAGAGCTTCCGAAGAGTGGGAGGTCCTCTACAGCTTA
>DATBAZ010000180.1:0-7634 GCA_036271255.1 Alphaproteobacteria bacterium | reverse complement strand
AAGGAACAAATCAGAAACCGTACGTCTGTTCTAGTTTGGTTCGCTGATTCGCGTCAAGAGGGATAAAATGTTCCTCAATTTTAATGACGCGTTCCTCCAAACAATGGTCATACTCGGGCTTTATAGGCTGAGGGAATTCGCTGTTCGATCCGTTAAGTGTGCGCCGGCAAGGAGGGTTATGGAAGCCAGTAGCGAACTGATTCTTCTGGGTGGTCTTCTGCTGCTGCTCAGCGTCTTCGCGGGGGCGGCGTCGGCCCGGCTCGGGGCGCCGTTGCTGCTCGCTTTCCTCGGGCTCGGCATGCTGGCCGGCGAGGACGGGCCCGGCCATATCCGCTTCGACGATTTCCGCGTGTCCTACCTGATCGGCAGCGCGGCGCTGGCGATCATTCTGTTCGAGGGCGGGCTGGCGACGCGCTGGGCGCATGTCCGCCGATTGGTGGCGCCGTCCGCGCTGCTGGCGACGGTGGGCGTGGCGGTCACCGCCGGCATCGTCGGCGCGACCGCGCACTACGGTTTCGGCATTCCCTGGGTAGGGGCGCTGCTGGTGGGGGCGGTGGTGGCGCCGACCGACGCGGCGGCGGTCGTGTCGGTGCTGCATATGCAGAAGCTCGACCTGCGCCCGCGCGTCGCCGCGGTGCTGGAGCTGGAATCCGGGCTGAACGACCCGATCTCGGTTTTCGCGACCCTGTCCCTGGTCGGGGTGATGCAGCACGGCGCCGGTTTCGGCTGGGTCCATGCCGGGGAACTGTTCGGCATCCAGATGCTGGGCGGCCTTGCCATCGGCGCGCTGGGCGGCTGGGCGCTGCTGTTCCTGTTCCGCAAGCTCAATCTCGATGCCGGGCTTTACCCCATACTTGGGCTGGCAGGGGCGATGACGGCGTTCGGCGGGGCACAGATCGTGGAGGCAAGCGGCTTCCTCGCCACCTATCTCGCCGCCCTGATCCTCGGCAACGGCGACTATAAGGGGCGGGAGGCGGTCGTGCGCTTCTTCGGCTCCTTCGCCTGGCTCAGCCAGATCGTGCTGTTCCTGATGCTGGGCCTGTTGGTGACGCCGCACGAGCTACCGCCGGCGCTGACCCCGGCCTTCGCCATCGCCGGGGTGCTGATCCTGGTGGCGCGGCCCGTCGCCGTGGCGATCTGCCTGGTCCCGTTCCGCTATGACTGGCGGGAGATCCTGTTCATCTCATGGGTCGGGCTGCGCGGCGCGGTGCCGATCTTCCTGGCTATCATACCGGTGCTGACCGGCGCCCAGACCGGCACCCTGCTGTTCGGCACCACCTTCATCGTGGTGATGCTCTCACTGCTGATCCAGGGCTGGACGGTGGCGCCGGTCGCCCGCTGGCTGAAACTCGGCGCCCCGCCGGCCGAGGATTAGGCCCGGTCGATCCGCGCGGCATAGCAGCCGGGCTTCGCGTAGTGCGCGTGCAGATAGGCCGCCCTCGGATCGGCGAGCAGCCGCGCGATCAGCGGTTCGAGCTCGGCACCGTCCGCCAGATCGGCGTCGATCAGCATGCCCTCTTCATCGAAGGCGCGCAGCGAGATTACCCGTCGCCGCATCGCGTCCGGGATTTCGTCAAAGGCGTCATAGGCTGTCTCGGCGCCCTCGCGAACATAGACGGCGTAGCTCGACCTGAAGGGCGTGTCGGCTGGCTGATGGGTATAGTTGACCAGCAGCACGCTCTCACCCGGCTCGGCATCGCGCACCTCGATCCGGTCGGGATAGCCGGGGGCATGATCGACGACGACACGGCGAGCGCCATGTTCGGCCAGCTCGGTATCGGGCAAGCCATACAGGTGGTGGAAGGGTTCGGGCGACAGGCCGGTGATTCTGAAGCGCATTGGTCTCTCCTCGGGTGACGAGAGACAGGTAATGCGCGGCGGCGCTTGCCGCGCTCCGGTTCTTGCTGTCGAATCGAAAGCACCATGAAGCCTGCCGACATAGCGCCGAGTGACATCATCGCCTTCTGGCGCGATGCCGGCCCCGTTCGATCGCGCTCTCCACCCTGCATCGCGACCTGGCCGGCGACGGTGAGCAATTGCGTTACGCCGAAGGCCATGCCGCCGAGATTGCCCGGTTCGGCCGCTTCCCCCACCGCAATGCCGTGCTCGGGCGAATATCGACTGAGGAGGAGCACGCCTATCCGATGGCCGGCGGTGAGCGTTAGAGTATTCGGAAAGCGTCATGTTTCCGTGCTAGTTTAGCCGTGATCGTTCCAGCCTCAGGGCCCGGTTCCGGGTATCTTGGAAACCAGCATGACGAACAGCGAATCCGCTCTGCCATCGCGCCTGCGCGACACTGTCGAGGGCAAGCGTGTCTTCGACCTCGCCGCGGTGCGGCCCTGGCGCGTCTGGGGGCCGTATCTGGCCGAGCGGCAATGGGGCACGGTGCGCGAGGATTACAGCGCCGACGGCGATGCCTGGGCCTATCTCTCCTTCGACGAGGCGCGCAAGCGGGCCTATCGCTGGGGCGAGGACGGGATCGGCGGCTTCGGCGAGCGTCACCTGCGCTGGTGTCTGTCGCTGGCGCTGTGGAACGAGAAAGACCCGATCATCAAGGAACGGCTGTTCGGCCTGACGAACAGCCAGGGCAACCACGGCGAGGATGTAAAGGAGGCCTATTTCTATTCCGACGGCCTGCCCAGCCACGCCTATATGCGGATGCTCTACAAATATCCGCAGGCGGCATTTCCCTATGACGACCTGATCCGGGAAAACGCCCGGCGCGGGCCGTTGGACCCGGAATATGAGTTGGCCGATACCGGTGTGTTCAAGGACAACCGCTATTTCGACGTGACCATCGAATATGCCAAGGCGGCGGGCGACGACGTGCTGATGCGCGTGACGGTGGTCAATCGCGGGCCGGATGCCGCGCCGCTCCACGTCCTGCCGCATCTGTGGTCGGCCAACAGCTGGTCCTGGACCGAGGATGCGCCGCGGCCCCAGCTCAACCTGTCGCTCGACGGCAGCGTGGCGGCGACCCATCCCGAGATACCGCCGATGCGGCTGTTCGTCGAGGGATCGCCCGAGATCCTGTTCTGCGAGAACGACACCAATGTCGACCGGCTCTATGGCGAGACCCTCGCCGGGCCGTTCAAGGACGGCATCAATCAATGCGTCGTCCATGCCGACCGCGCCGCCGTCTGCGACACCGGCCACGGCACCAAATGCGCCGCGCAGTTCATCGCCACGGTCGGGGCGGGGGAGACGCGGACGTTCCGCCTGCGCTTCCGGACGGAGAGCCAGACGAGTCCGCCGTTCGACGATTTCGACGCGGTGTTCGCCCAGCGCCTGGCCGAGACCGACGAGTTCTATGCCGTTCTCCAGCGCGACATCGCCGATGAAGATAAGCGACTGGTGCAGCGCCAGGCGCTGGCCGGGATGCTGTGGTCGAAGCAGACCTACAATTTCGACGTCCGCCTGTGGCTGTCGGGCGATCCGGCCCAGCCGCCGCCACCGCCCAACCGGACCAAGGGCCGCAACGCCGCCTGGACCCATCTCAACAATGCCGACGTCATCACCATGCCGGATACCTGGGAATATCCCTGGTATGCCGCCTGGGACCTGGCGTTCCATTGCGTGACCTTCGCGATGATCGACCCGGAATTCGCCAAGGCCCAGCTCGTGCTGCTGACCCGCGAATGGTACATGCACCCGAACGGGCAGCTGCCGGCCTATGAGTGGAAATTCGACGACGTGAACCCGCCCGTCCATGCCTGGGCGGCGTTCCGCGTCTATCAGATCGACCAGGCGGTACGGGGCGTGGCCGACCGCCCGTTCCTGGAGCGGGTCTTCCACAAGCTGATGCTCAACTTCAACTGGTGGGTGAACCGCAAGGACGCGGACGGGCGCAACGTCTTCCAGGGCGGCTTCCTGGGGCTGGACAATATCGGCATCTTCGACCGCTCGTCGCCGCTGCCCACCGGCGGCAGCATCAACCAGTCGGACGGCACCGCCTGGATGGCGATGTATGCGCTGAACCTGATGAAGATCGCGCTGGAGCTGGCGCGCGACAACCATGTCTATGAGGACATCGCCAGCAAGTTCTTCGAGCATTTCCTCTATATCGCCGAGGCCATGACCAAGATGGGCGGCGATCACGGCCTGTGGGACGAGCAGGACGAATTCTATTACGACGTGCTCGACCTGCCGAGCGGGGAGGCCATACCGCTGCGCGTCCGCTCGATCGTCGGGCTGATCCCGCTCTATGCGGTCGAGGTGATCGAATCCACGCACTTCAAGAACATGCCGGGCTTCGTGTCGCGGCTGCAGTGGTTTTTGCACAACCGGCCCGACCTCGCCGGCCTGGTCTCCCACTGGACCGAATCGGCCCAGGGTGAGCGGCATCTGCTGTCGCTGCTGCGCGGCCACCGGGTGAAGCGGCTGCTGGCGCGGGCGCTGGACGAATCCGAGTTCTTCTCGGATTACGGCATCCGCGCGCTGTCGCGGGTGCATCTCGAAAAGCCCTATGTCTTCGAGTTCCGCGGGCAGAAGTTCCTGGTCGATTACGAACCGGGTGAATCCACCAACCGGCTGTTCGGCGGCAATTCCAACTGGCGCGGCCCGATCTGGTTCCCGGTCAATTACCTGCTCGTCGAGGCGCTCTATGAGCTGCACCATTATTACGGCGACGACTTCACGGTCGAATGCCCGGTCGGTTCAGGCAGCTATATGAGCCTGAAGCAGGTATCGGAGGCGTTGAGCGAGCGGCTGTGCCGGATATTCCTGCGTGACAAGGACGGGCGGCGCCCGGTCTTCGGCGACAGCGAACTCGCCCAGACCGATCCGCATTTCCGCGACCATGTGCTGTTCCACGAATATTTCCATGGCGATACGGGCAGGGGGCTCGGCGCCTCCCACCAGACCGGCTGGACCGGCGTCGTCGCCCTGCTGCTCCAGCCGCGCGACCCCCAGCAGCCCTGCATCCCGCTGATCCCGTGAGCCCGTCGCCTGAGGAAGAGCTCGAGCGCTGCCTGGCCGAATACCTGCCTGAGGTCGCGGCCCAGGCGCAGGCTGCGCTGGAGCGGATGCGGCGGCGCCTGCCGGGTGCGGTCCAGCTCGTCTATGACAATTACAACGCGCTGGCGATCGCCTTCAGCGCCAACGAGAAACTGTCCGGCGTGCTGTTCTCGGTCGCGGTGTATCCGCGCTGGGTCAGCCTGTTCTTCTCGTACGGCTTCGCGCTCGACGATCCTCGGAAGCTGCTGCAAGGTGAAGGCAAGCACATCCGCCACATCGTGCTGAAGGACTTGGCGCTGTTCGACGATCCGGCGGTCGAGGCGCTGATCGCCCAGAGCCTGGCCCTGGCCTCGCCGCCGATCGACCAGTCCAGGCCGGGGCGGCTGATCATGAAATCGATCTCGGCGAAACGCCGGCCGCGCCGGCCAAATACTTAATCTGGCAACAAAATAACCGGCGCGGCGGTTCTCTCTCCACTGACCCATCATTGTGATGAGCAAAGGAGAACACTCGTGAATCGTAAATTCATCAGCATGGCCGCCGGCCTCGCCATGACAGTTGGCGCCGTCGCCCCCAGCTTCGCCGCCGACCTGACGCCGCAGCCGGTCAGCGCCGTCAACGTCACCCAGCTGGCCGACGGCTATCGCGCCTCGAAGCTGGTCGGCGCCGCCGTGAAGAACAGCGCGGGCGATTCGATCGGCAAGATCGACGACCTGATCGTCAGCCGCAACGACAAGGTTCTCTACGCCGTCCTGTCTGTCGGCGGCTTCCTGGGCATCGGCAGCAAGCTGGTCGCCGTGCCCTACACCTCGCTCGTGATCGACCAGAAGAACCTCGTCCTGCCGACCGGCACCAAGGAGCAGCTGAAGGCCCTGCCGGAGTTCAAGTACGCGACGAGTTGATCGGGCTTTTCAGTAGTGATGCGAACGCCCCGCACCGGAAGGTGGCGGGGCGTTTTGCTGTGTGGCGGGCATGCCTAAAAACCCCTCGCCCGCAAAGCGGGAGAGGGAGGGGCCCGCCCGCCAAACTGGGCGCCGTTTTCATACCGAAGCCCATAAATGAAGCGGGGCTGGCCCGCTTCGTGGATGCCTTGGATCGTAAATCGGGCTAGTGAAACGCAGTATTAGGTGGCGAACTCCACAAGGAATTCTGGGGTGCGGGAATTCCACCATAAGGGATATTTCACCGGAACACGAAGGCCCGTCCGGTTTTAAAGACTTTATGACAATGAAATTGCTACCCACCCGCGGTGCCGACTGCCACGCTCATGCAGTGGAGCTTCGGACGAAGGCCAAGGCGGTCCGGACGCGCAAACACAAGGCCTTCCTGCGGTATGTTGCCGAGCAATGGGATCGGGTGGCAGTCGAAAATGACGCGATTCTCAGAGCCGCGCCGGTGAGGTTGCATGGCATCGGGAAAAGAGCGTGTTCCGCCTAGGGTTTCTCCATGAAACCGCGCGCGCCTTGAAGGATTAACCCCCAGACGGACTGTTGAAGAGCCTGCGCCCACAGGAATAAATCGGGGCCGGCGGTCGTATATACGACCGTCACTGCATCAGGCATTCCCATGATCGAAGAGCAGCCCATCTGCCGCCGCTGCGCGTTGCCGATCCGCGAGGGCGAGCCCCGGTGGGCGGCCCGCGAGCCTAAAGAATTCTGGCATTACGAATGTGCCGAAGAGGCCGAACTGATAATCCCGTCTGCCGTAATCCGGCCTGCGCTTTTACTTCAATCCCGCCGCCGTATCGCTCCCGGTGCCGGCCGCGGGCGGCTGGCGCGAGAAGAACTGCGCCGCCGCCTCGATCTCGTCCTTCGTCATGTTCCGGGCGATGTTGCGCATCTGCTGGCTGATGTCGTTGCGCCGCGTGCCGGCGGCGAAGGCTTCGAGCTGGGCTTTCAGATAGACTGGGGACTGGCCTTCCAGCCAGGCGGCGCCGGTTTTGTAGTCGATGGTGCCGTGGCAGGCGCCGCAGGGCGGGATGTTACGCAAGGGGGCGCCGCTCAGGACGATAACCGGCGGGGCCACGTCGCCGGTGGGGTGATAGCCGGGCAGGCGGGGCAGGTAGGCGAAATAGGCGGCCAGGTCGCGCATGTCCTGGTCGGAAAGGTCGGTGACGCGGGGGCTCATCACAGCGCTCACCCGGGCGCCGGTCTTGTAGTCCTGGAGCTGCTTGTAGACCGCGGTCTCGTACTGGCTGGCGAGGTTGGGGGAGTCGGCTTCGGACAGGCCGCGGGCGCCGTGGCACATGGTGCAGCGTAGAGCCAGCGTGGCCCCACGCCCGATCGAGACGGTGTCGGTCGGGCCCATCATCTGCGGGGTGACGATGACCTCGCTGGTCTTGAAGTCCGGCTTGACCGGCTGCGTGGCCAGGGCCACCGGCCGCACCAGGCCGGCGGCGGTGCAGATCTTGTCCCAGGTATCGGCGAAGGTCGCGTTGCTCTGGAGCGACGGCAGCAGCAGAAAGCCGAACAGGGCGGCCACCACGGCCAGGGTCAGGGTGATCCCGACGGCGCCGGTGAACCAGCGGTTGCGCAGGCTGAAGAGCTTTTCCGCGCTCACTGGCCACCTCCTACCCGCACGACCGGCGTGCCGGTGTCATGCAGGGCCATCAGATGAGCGATGGGGAAGCCGTAATTGATTACGGTCAGCAGCAGCATCAGCGCGGCCCACAGGCCCAG
>DATBAZ010000179.1:0-14293 GCA_036271255.1 Alphaproteobacteria bacterium | reverse complement strand
CATTGATCTGTGAGGCGATGTAAGGGCCGAGCGCCACGGCCAGCACGCAGAGCACCACCGAGGCCACGATATTGACCCCCGCGCGGAACGGTGCGCCGGCGCGCAGCAAGTCCAGCGTCTGCAGGCTGAAGGACGAGAAGGTGGTGAAGCCGCCGCAGAAGCCGATCATCACGAACAGCCGCAGATTGTCGTGGGCCGGGAAGCGTCCATGCGCCAGGGTCAGCGTGCCGAAAAAGCCGATGATGAAGGAGCCGGTAATATTGATGATGATCGTGCCCCAGGGCAGGTCCTGGCTGATCGGAATGGCGGCCAGCCCGATCAGGTAGCGGGCCAGGGTCCCGAATGCGCCGCCCAGCATCACGATCAGGCAGGTGGTGAGCGACATTTTCCTCAGGCCTCCTCCGATAGCTCGGTGTGTTCCAGCCAGTCGACGATCAGCTCTCGCCGGGCGAAACGCCAGACGCCATCCTGCCGCACGAAGCTGTCCTGATACCGGATGCCCATATCCATCCGCGTCCGCTTGCCGTCGTCGGACTTCAATATGTGCATCGCCACGCAATAGGTCTCGCCCTCGGCGCTGTCGCCGTCGATCTCCGCGGTCTGGTTACGCACGGTATGGAGGGTTTTGCCATACATCGTGTTGAGCCGCGCGATGATCCCGCGCAGCTTCTCATGCCCCTGCCACACCGAGCCGGGCCGGGCGATGATGCCGTCTTCGGCAAAGACCGAGACCAGCGCATCCGCATCCCGCCGATCCACCGCCTGCGCGTACCGATAGGCGAGCTGGAGCAGCGCCTGTTCGTCGGCGATGTCGTTCACCGCACACTGTCTCGCCATGCCGTCAGCTTGGCGAAGAAGGCAGGCAACTCCTCCCCTGTCTTGCACCAGGCCGAGACGATGAATTCCAGCACGTCCGCGCCAGCATCGACCACTGCTTTCGACGATGCCAGCACAGCATCGAGATCGCTGCCCGGGGCCGGTCGGATGCCGACGCGGACCTTGGCGTCCGTGGGCGCACGGCCCTTGGCGGCGAAGGCGTCGCGCAGCGCTTTGACGTGCCCGGCCAGCACCACGGGGTCGCGCTCCATCGGAATCCAGCCGTCGCCATATTCGGCGATGCGGGCGAAATTCTTCTCGGTCGGCGCCAGGCCGAACCACAGCGGAATGCCGCCGGCCTGGACCGGGCGCGGGAAGGCGTGGATCTTGTTGAAATCGACGGTCTTGCCGTGGAAGCTGGCCGGCGCCTCCGACCACAGCAGCCTGCAGACGGCGACCTGTTCGTCGAACTGCTTGTAGCGCGTCTCCCACGACAGACCGGAGGCGTCGTATTCCTCCTTCTGCCAGCCGATGCCCAGCCCGATGGTGACCCGCCCGTGCGACATGACGTCGAGCGTTGCCAGTTGCTTGGCGAGCAGCACGGCAGGGCGCAACGGGGAAATCAGGACGCCGGTCGACAGGCGGATGGTCTTCGTCGCGCTGGCGATCGCGCCCAGCACGACCATCGGCTCGAACCACGGATAGTCCAGCGGCAGGGGGAACGAGCCGTAAGGATATTTCTCCAGATGCTCGCCCATCACGACATGGTCGGTGATGCTCACCATGTCGATGCCGGTATCCTCGGCCTGGCGCACGACATCGACCACCTTGGCGAAGTCGCCGCCTATCAGCCGCTCGATGCCTAGGAGGCCGATCGACATCTTCACCATTGCGATACTCCGTTAGTGCGGTCAGTTCAGGTTGAACATTTTGCCCGGGTTCATGATGTTCTGCGGGTCGATCGATCGCTTCAGCAGCTTCATGAGTTCCAGCGCCTTGCCGTGCTCGGCGTCCAGGAAGCGCATCTTGTAGCTGCCGATGCCGTGCTCGCCGGTACAGGTGCCGCCCATTGCGATGGCGCGGTTGACCAGCCGGTCGTTCAGCCGCTCGACCTCGGCGATGTCCTTCGGGTCCTCGCGGTCGATCAGCAGCACCATGTGGAAATTGCCGTCGCCGACATGGCCCAGGATCGGGGCCTTGAGCCAGGTCGTCTCCAGGTCCTGCTTGGTCTCTGCGATGCATTCGGCCAGGCGCGAGATCGGGACACAGACATCGGTCGGGAAGGCTTGGCGGCCGGGCTGCAATGCCAGGATCGCCCACAGCGAGTCATGCCGCGCCTGCCACAGTCTGTTGCGTTCCTCCGCCACGGTCGCCCATTGGAAGTTCTTGCCGCCATGCTCGCCGGCGATGGCCTGAACCATCTCCGCCTGCTCGACCACCCCGGCGTCGGTGCCGGTGAACTCCAGCAGCAGGGTCGGCTCGACCGGGTAGTTAAGCTTGGAGTAGCGGTTCAGCGCATCCATCTGCGTATCGTCCATCAGCTCGATCCGCGCCACCGGGATGCCCGACTGGATGGTCTGGATCACCGCGTTCACCGCGCCGTCCAGGTCGGCGAAATTGCAGATCGCCGAGGAGGTCGCCTCCGGGATGCCGTAGAGGCGCAGCGTGATCTCGGTGAAGATGCCGAGCGTGCCCTCGGAGCCGACGAACAGGCGGGTCAGGTCGTAGCCGGCGGAGGATTTCCGCGCCCGCCCGCCTGTGTGGATGATATCGCCGCTGGGCAGCACCACGGTCAGCGCCAGCACATTTTCCCGCATCGTGCCGTAGCGTACGGCGTTGGTGCCCGAGGCCCGGGTCGCGGTCATGCCGCCGATCGAGGCGTCGGCGCCCGGATCGATCGGGAACATCAGGCCGGTGTCGCGCAGCCAGGTGTTGAGCTGCTTGCGGGTCACGCCGGGCTGGACGGTGACGTCCATATCCTCGGCATGGACCTCGATGATCTTGTTCATCTCAGAGAGGTCGATGGTGATGCCGCCCTGCAGCGCGCCGATATGCCCCTCCATGGAGCTGCCGACGCCGAACGGGATGATCGGGGTGCGCGTGGCGGCGCAGATCTTGACGATCGCCGAAACTTCCTCGGTCGAATGGGCATAGACGACGGCATCGGGCGGCAGCGGCGGATGCCAGCTGGCGTCCGCGCCGTGATGCTCGCGCACCGCCATGGCGGTCGACAGCCGGTCGCCGACCAGGGCGCGGATCTGAGTAATGGCGGATTCGAGATCGGCCGGGCGGGTCATGTCGTTCATTGGGCAGCCTCCGGGGCACGGGTCAGCGCGAGGCCGGCTGGGTCGGCCGGCTCGTCGCTGATGGTTTCGAGGGTTCGGCCCGTCGTCTTCATGCCGAAGGCGAGCGCGATCAAGGCGGTAACGACCCAGGCTCCGGCGATATAGGCGAACACGGTCCGGTAGCCGAAGTCGGCGAAGATCGCCGAGACGATGAACGGATTGATCACGTTCGCCAGCCGCCCGACGCCATAGGCCAGGCCCGTGCCGCTGTTGCGCACGTCGGTCGGGAACTGCTCGGGCGTATAGGAGAAGGCCAGCGCCGAGAACGTGTCCATCATCGTCGCCGCCAGGAAGCCGAAGATCACGATCGCCACCGGTGTGAAGCTGAGCCCATAGAGCAGGCCGAACAGCGCGATGGCCAGCGACACGCCGACGATCGAATATTTCCGCTCCCACCGCTCGGACAGGAAGACGGCGAACAGGGCGCCGGGCAGCGCGCCCAGATTGATCAGCGTGATGTAGTTCAGGCTGTGCACCATCTCGAACCCCTGGCGCGCCAGCAGGGTCGGAACCCAGGACATGAAGCCGTAGAAGCCGATCGTCTGGAAGAACCAGATGGCGCAGAGCGAGACTGTCGGGCGGATATGGGTCGGGCTGAACAGCGCGGACCAGCCGAGGGTGCGCGTCGCCGGTTTCGTGGCGCGCGGCGGCACCGCCGGAAGCGGGCCGCTGGTGCGCTCCACCTCGGCCTCGATCCGTTCCAACGACGCTTCGGCCTCAGCCGTGCGGCCAGCGCGCAGCAGCCAGCGCGGCGATTCGTTCATCCGCCGGGCGAAGACCAGGAAGGGCAGGCCGAAGGCGCCCCAGACGAAAATCCAGCGCCAGCCATTCTCGCCCAGCGGGATTACCAGCCGCGCCACCCAGCTGGTGACCGTGATGCCCATCAGCGCGATCACCATCGCCCAGCTCTGCCAGCGCCCGCGGACAGTGGCTGGGTAGAGCTCGGCGATGTAGGTGATGACGCTGACCGTCGCCGAGGCGATGCCCAGCCCGGTCAGGAAGCGCAGCGCCACCAGCATCGGCACGGTCGAGACGAAGCCGTTGGCCAGCGAAAAGAAGGAGAAGGTGGCAGTGAACAGCATCATCGCCCTGATGCGGCCGATCCGGTCGGCCAAGATGCCGCCCAACGTGCCGCCGATCGCTATGCCGAGAAAGCCCGACGCAGTCGCGAGCGCGATATCGTCGTTGGTGACATGCCAGTATTTGATCAGCGCCGGGGCGGCGTTGGAAAAGGTGAAGATGTCGCCGACATCGAAGAACAGCGGTACGGCGAGGATGAACAGCAACCGCCGATGCATCGGCGACATCGGCAGTCTATCGATCCGGGCCGCGATCGTCTGATCGTTCATGCCGGCTGCTTCCCCTTGGCTCCCTGCTCCGGCGTTAAGCCGGGCTCAGCGAACCTATACGGCGCAACGGCAAACGGCAAAAGGGCAGATAAAAGAAAACGGGCCCTCCCGTGGGGGAGAGCCCGTTTCCTGTCTCAGTCCGTTCGCGTCAGGTTTGGCGCGGCGGAATCAGTAGCCCGGCGGTGGGGGCGGCGGCGCATACTGACGCGGACGCTCCGGCGTGGTGGCCGCGCCGACCGCGGCGCCCGTCGCGCCACCGGCGAGTGCGCCGACAGCAGCGCCACCGCCGCCGCCGGCGATGCCGCCGATGACCGCGCCGGTGCCTGCGCCGATCAGGGCGCCGCCTGCGGCGCGCTGCCCGGGATCGTAACGGTCGTGGCAGGCTGTCGCGCCTGCGAGGATCATCAGGCTCATCGCGCCTGTCATCAGAAAGCGGGTCATTTTCAACTCCACTGGATAAACTGAATGGTGTAACCCCACTTGAACGGCAGGGGTTCCGATCCTGCGAATCCCGGCAACAAAATCCGTGGGTTGCGCGTTACCAGCAGAAGGCCGGTTTTCGCCACAGCCCGTCAGAAGGTGGATGTCTTGCTGTCAGTCCGAAAAAGCTATCTTCAAGCCCCGTCGCCTGGCCGGCTGATGGAGCGCCAGACCCGTGCGCTGGAGGCTATCGCGGCTCGCCTGACAGATATCGACACAAAGCTGGAGCGGGTGCTGCAGGTGATTGAGCATGACAATCCCGCGGCCACGCCGTTCTGACTGCAATTGCCGCACGCTCCCCACCCACGATGACGGATCTGACCGCGCAGCCGCCCAGCCTGCCGCCGGCAGTCGTCGAGGCCCGAATATTGGAGCTGGAGGAGGCGTTGCGCGCGCGCGACCGGTTCCTGTCGATTGCCGCGCATGAATTGCGCAACCCCATGGCCCCGCTGGTGCTGCAGGTCGGGCTGCTGCTCAAATCGGCTAAGCGTGGTGAGATGGGGCGAGTGATCGATGGGCTGGAGCAGCTCGAGGTCATCGTCGGCCGCTATGTCAAACGGGCCAATGTCCTGCTCGACTTCACCCGCCTTGCCTCCGACCGGATCGCGCTCGAGCCCGTGCGGCTGGATGTTGCCGCCCATGTCCGCGCCGTTGCCGCAGGGTATGTCGCCATGGCCGGCCATGGCGGATCGGAGCTGCGCATCATCACCCCCCAAAACCTGATCGCGTTCATCGACCCGATGGCGGTCGAGCAGATTTTGGAGAACCTGGTTTCGAACGCGATCAAGTTCGGATCGGGGCAGCCGATCGACATTACGCTGGCGCACGATGCCGGCACTATGCGGCTGACGATCAGGGATCGCGGGCCCGGCATCTCGCCGGAGGACCAGACGCGGATTTTCGCGCCCTTCGAGAAAGTGATGGCCCGCGCCGACGGGGGCGGGTTCGGCGTCGGGCTTTGGGTGGTAGGGCGCTTAGTCGCCGAGATGGGAGGCAGAATCGAACTCGACAGTTCGCTGGGAAATGGCGCAACCTTTGTGGTGATTCTGCCACTCAATGATCGGAATGATGATGAGCCAGTCCAAGGCTGACGGTGCGCCGCAGCTGTCGCGGATGCCTACGGGTATCGCGGGCCTCGACGTCATTTTGAACGGCGGATTCCTGCGCGGCGGCATCTATATCGTCCAGGGGCCGCCGGGCGCCGGGAAGACCATCCTGGGCAATCAGGTTTGCTATGACCATGTCGCCGCCGGCGGCAGGGCGCTTTATGTGACGCTGCTGGCGGAAAATCATGACCGCATGCTGATGCATATGGGTGAGATGCAATTCTTCCACCGTGAAGAGATCGCCCGTTCGCTCGAATATATCAGCGCTTTCCGCATCCTGGAGGAGGAGGGGCTTAAGGGCCTGCTGACCCTGATCCGGCGCGAAATCCAGGGCCGCAAGATTTCCGTACTGGTTCTCGACGGGCTGGTCGCCGCCGAGCATTCGGCGCCCTCGGAACTCGAATTCAAGAAATTCATTCATGGTCTGCAGACCCAGGCCGTAGTGACCGACTGCACCATGTTCCTGCTGACCAGCGCCGGAGAGGCCGCCATCTCGCCAGAGCACACCATGGTCGACGGGCTGATCGAGCTGTCGGACGAGCAATATGGCTGGCGTTCGGTGCGCGACCTGCATGTGCGCAAGTTCCGCGGCAGCGCCTATCTTCGCGGCCGCCACGCCTTCCGCATTACGCGCAACGGCATCGAGGTGTTCCCGCGCACGGAATCGTTGCTGTCGGAGCCGTCGCGCGATCCGGCCGGCCAGACCAAACAGATCACCACTGGATCGGCCAGCCTGGACAAGATGGCCGGTGGCGGGCTGACAGCGGGCTCCACGACGCTGGTCGTCGGGCCGACCGGTTCGGGCAAGACGTCGCTGGGTCTGCAATTCCTGTCCGCCGCATCGGCGGCCGAGCCGGGTCTGCATTTCGGCTTCTTCGAAGCCAATGCCCGCGTACTGACAAAGTCCGACAGTCTGGGGCTCGGTCTGCGCAAGCTGGTCAAGGACGGACATGTCGAGCTGGTGTGGCAGCCGCCGACCGAAGACCTGATCGATGCCCTGGCCGATACGTTGCTTGAAACCGTGCGGCGGCGGAAGGTCAAGCGGGTGGTGATCGACGGCCTTTCGGCATTCCAGCGCCTGACCACGAGCGCCGATCGGATCCCGCCGTTCTTCACCGCGCTGGTAAACGAGCTGCGCGGCCTTGGCGTCACCACCTTCGCCACCTTGGAAGTGCCCGACCTGATCGGTCCGATCGCGCGCGCCCCGGTCAGCGAGCTTTCGACCATCACAGAGAACCTGATCCTGCTGCGCTATGTCGAGCTGCATTCCAGGCTCTTCCGGCTGATCTCGGTCCTCAAGATGCGCGACAACGAATTCGACCCGATGCTCCGCGAGCTGCTGCTCGGCAAGAACGGGCTCGAGGTCGGCGACAGTTTCAACAATGTGGAAGCTTTGCTCAGCGGTTTCGGCCGAGGTGTTGAGGCGCCGGCATCCGGCGATCACGCCGAACAGACCGAAAAGCGCAGGTGACCATGCAGACGGTCCTGGTCGTCGACGACGAATTCGGCATCGGAGAGGTCCTGGAGGCCATCCTGACCGATGATGGCTATCGCGTCGTCACCGCGATCAACGGCAACCATGCGCTGGAGCGGCTGGCTGGCAACCGGGTCGATTTGGTCCTGTCCGACCTGATGATGCCGGTGATGGACGGGGCGGCTTTGTTCGCCGCGCTGCAGGCGGACAAGCGCTATGCGCGCATTCCGTTCGTGCTGATGTGCTCGCTGCCGGAGTCCAACATCCAGAACCGGATCAAGGGCTATACCGCCTTCCTGCACAAGCCGTTCAAGGTGGACGACGTGCTGGACGCCGTCCGCAAGGTGCTGGGACCCCCGACCGCCTAAGCCGTCGTTTTGCGCAGGTTCGGCAGGAAGACGGTCAGCAGGCCGATTGCCGGCAGGAAGGCGCAGACCTCGTAGACGAAGCGGATGCTGGTGGCGTCCGCCAACTCGCCCAGCACTGCCGCGCCGATGCCGCCCATGCCGAAGGCGAAGCCGAAGAACAGTCCGGCGACCGTGCCGACCTTTCCGGGCAGCAACTCCTGCGCATAGACGATGATCGCCGGGAAGGCTGAGGCCAGGATCAGGCCGATGATCGAGGACAGCACGCCGGTCCAGAACAGCCCGGCATACGGCATCATCAGGGTGAAGGGCAGCACGCCCAGGATCGAGGTCCAGATCACCTGCTTGCGCCCGAACCGATCCCCGATCGGACCGCCGACGATGGTGCCCACCGCGACCGCGCCCAGGAAGATGAACAGATAGAGCTGCGACGTGGCGACCGACACGTGGAACTTGTCGATCAGGTAGAAGGTGAAATAGCTGGTGATGCTGGCCAGGTAGAAATATTTCGAAAAGACCAGCAGCAGAAGGATGCCGACGGCGATACCGACCTGCTTGCCGTTAAGCCCGGTATCCTCGACCGGCGCGGCGCGCTTTGCCCGCGCTTTCACATGCGCGCTGTACCAGCCGCCCACCCGCCCGAGCACGATCATCCCCAGAAGTGCGAAGACGGAGACCCAGGCGACACTCCCTTGCCCATGGGGCAGCACGATCAGCGCGGCCAGAAGCGGCCCCAGCGCCGAGCCTGCATTGCCGCCCACCTGGAAGAAGGATTGCGCCAGCCCGTGCTTGCCGCCGGACGCCATGCGGGCGACGCGCGAGGCTTCGGGATGGAAGATCGACGATCCCATGCCGATCATCGCCGCTGCGGCCAGCACCATGTAGAGGCCGTTGGCGCGCGACAGCAGCAGCAGGCCGGCGAAGGTGAACCCCATTCCGGCCGCCAGCGAATAGGGCTGAGGCCTTCTGTCCGCCGCCAGCCCGACGACCGGCTGCAGCAGCGAGGCCGTCATCTGATAGGCCAGCGTGATCAGCCCGATCTCGCCGAAGCCCAGGCCCAGCGAGCTCTTCAGGATCGGATAGATGGCCGGCAGCATCGACTGCATCATGTCGTTCAGCAGATGGCTGAAGCTGACCGCGCCCAGTACCGCGACGGCGGTCGTCTCGGCCGGCTTCGGCTTCGTGTCGATGCTGATATCGGTCATCTCGCCTCTCCCAGATGCGCGGGGGTTCCGTGAGGTGGGAGGAGGCTAACACCGGTTCCAGTGGCCGCGAACCACACTGACTCATGCCAGACCCGCGCGTGAAACATGCCGCGGACCCCGGGGCCAGCCCGCCGTGGGGAGGAACAAAAACCGCCGCTGACGCCATTACTTAGCAATAAACCAGCGTTTTTTTGGAGTATCCAAGATGCGTCTTATCCTGATTATCCTGTTGGTACTGCTGCTTGTCGGCTCCTTCCCCGTATGGCCCTACAGCGCGGGCTGGGGTTACTATCCGACGGGCGGATTCAGCGTGCTGCTCATCATCATCGTGATCGTCCTGTTTGCCAGGTAAGTCTCGACCGGCACCGCCGGGCCAAAATCTCCGGGCCACTTCCCGTTCCACAATGCTAATCTGTGCCGAAATCGGTCAGGACAGCGGAGTGGCGGATGACGATTCGGGATCACGGCCTTGGCGGGAGCCGCCGGCATACGGCGCTGGCATTGCTGCTCGCGGTTACGGGCGCCGCGGCGCTCTGGTTCGTCGTCCAGAAGGCGCTGCTTTACGGTTCGTTCGACCCCGGCGCGTATGATTCGCTGTGGCCGCGCCGTTTCGGCTTGCTGGCGCATCTCGCCGGCGGCGCCATCGCTATCCTGGCGGGTGTAGGGCAGCTCTGGCTCGGCCTTACTGACCGCACCGCCGGACTGCACCGGCCGCTGGGCCGGATCTATGTGGCCGCCGTCGCAGTCGGTGCGGTCGGCGGGCTTTATCTTGCGCTGACCGCCGGCGGCGGCTTTGCGTATCAGGCGGGTTTGAGCGGCCTCGCCGTCGCCTGGGTGGTCACGACCGGCATGGCGGTGCTGGCGATCCATCACCGGGCGTTGCATCAGCATCGCGAATGGATGATCCGCTCCTATATCGTCACCTTCGCATTCATAACCTTCCGGATCTTCGAAAATCTCCTGTTGAACCTGAAGGTCGCGCCACCCGGCCAGGTCAGCGCTTTCATGGCATTCGCCTGCTGGGCGGTGCCGCTCCTGCTGGCCGAGCCGCTGATCCAGTTCAGGAAGATCAGGTCGCGGTAGGATCTCGCCGTGAAAGGCTTATAGTTCCCCAAAACATCCACGGGAGGAACGGCCATGGCGGGGAAACCCAGGGCGCTGGTGACGGGCGGCACGCGCGGGATCGGCAGGGCGGTCGTGCTGGAGCTGGGCAAGGCCGGCTTCGACGTCGCCTTCACCGGCAGGACGCGGACGGAAGGGAAGGGGCAGGAGATCGCGCCGGACGGCAGTGTCTCGGTGCTGCCGGGCAGCCTGGACAACACGCAGGCTGCGCTGGCGGAGCTCGGCGTCACCGGTCTGCCCATCCAGATGGACCTGCTCGACCCCGCGTCGGTCGACGCCACCATCGCCGCCGTGATGGAGGCCTGGGGCGGGGTCGACCTGCTGGTCAACAACGCCTTCTATGAAAGCGGCCGCTACACCTCGTCTTGGATCAAGGACATTCCGGTGGAGGAGTTCCAGGCCAAGATGCAGGCGAATTTCTTCGCCCCGCTGGCGCTGATCAAGGGTTTCTTGCCCGGCTGGGTCGAGCGGCGGAAGGGCTGCGTCGTCAATCTGTCGACCCGGCACAACTACACCCGCCAGGGCGCCCCGCCCGGCGAGGGCTCGGCCAGCGTCTGCTACAACTGCTCCAAGGCGGCCGAGGGCAAGCTGGCCGACGGACTGGCCGCCGAGCATGGGCGGGACGGGGTTTTGAGTTTCGATCTCGACCCCGGTCCGGTGCTGACCGAACGTGGCGAGCGCCAGATGGACCGGCTCGGCTTCCCGCGTGAGATATTTTGCCCGACCGAGGTTCCGGCCAAGGCCGTCCTCTGGCTCGCCACCGATCCCGAGGCCATACAGTATAACGGCCAGCATTTCATGGCGCAGGAACTGGCGCTGCAGAAGAACCTGTATCCGCGCTGGGACACGATCCTGCCGATGAGCGAAACCTGGCATCCCGGCGCCGAGCTGGAATGGGTGCCGGCCCGCAAACCGGTCCGTGTCGCCGATCTGTTGGCAGAGCATGCGATCGGGAAGACAGGATGACGAAACTACTATGGGCACTGGTGGCCCTGTCCTCGTCCGCCGCCGCCCATGCCCAGGATTTCTCGCCCTTTGTCGGCGGCGGCCCGGCCTTCAGAGAGTTCAAGGCGATGGTCGAAGGCAGGCAGGTGACCGTCGTCCAGATCACCGCCTATTTTCATCAGATGAACCTGCCGCCGCGTTCGGTCCAGCCTATTGGGCTGGAGGAATTCAGGTTCTTCATCAAGGACGCGCAGGGCAACACGGACCGCTGCGAGAAATGGATAAAAAAATCCAGGCCGACGAAGCTGCCTGGAGCAGGGCCAAACCGACATTCCCCTATCTCGAGATCAACATCGCCGATGGCGCCAAGCCGGTCACTATCCGCGGCACCACCGCCTATCACGGCTATGCCGCGCGCTGCTGGGAAACAATGGATTTCGGAGCGCCACTATATTAAGCGTCCCAATTATTGAACATACTAGGTTTAATTACTGATTGATCCGCCGCTCGTAATTTGGCGTAATTATAACAAATTACGAGGACCTGACCCAGTGCAGACCGTTCTCCCGCCGAAACTCGGCGTGCTCGTGCTCGCCGCCCTGACGGCACTGTCGCTTCCCGCCCGCGCCGACATGGCGACCTGTCCGAAGGCCCCGGCAACCGTCCCCGATTCGCCCGCGCCGACCGTGCCCGCGGTTGGCCAGGCGGTGCCCGCGCCCAGTCTTGCAGGCGCGTGGCCTGCGCTCGCCGGTCTGCCGCCGCGCTGCCCCGCCGTGCCGCTGGTCGGGGTGCACGCCACCTACAATATCGGGCCGGGCAAGAAATACGCCGATCTGACATCCTTCCCCTGGCTGAACCTCAGGGCCGGGGACGTGGTGAACATCTATTACTCGCCGACCCCTTATGCGACCAAGATCGCGTTGCGCGCCGCCGGAACGCCGGCCAAGCCCGTGATCATCAACGGTGTGGCCGATTCCAAGGGTCGCCTGCCGACCATCACCGGCAAGAACGCGGTGACGGCCAAGGACGCGATCAAGCAGAAATACTACCTGTCGTCAGGCGGTCAGCTGATCGAGACCGGCGGCGTGATCATCATCTTCAAGGGCTATAACGACGCCTACGAATACAAGGTCACCAACCTGACCATCCAGAACCTGCACATCACCGGTGGCAGCGAGGTGAACCATTTCACCGACCATGCCGGCAAGACGCAGACCTATGACCCATTTTCCGCTGGCATCTATGTCGTCAAATCGCAATATCTGACGGTGCAGAACAACGAAATCTCCGGCAACGGGCTGGGCGTCTTCGTCAACAACAAGGATGACCTTCCAGGCACCAGCTATTTCACGGTGATCCGCGGAAACTACCTCCACGACAACGGCGTGAACGGCGATGACCACGAGCACAATCTCTATGTGCAGGGCATCCGGACGCTCTATGAGGGCAATTATATCGGTCAGCTGATGGCCAACGCGCCGGGCAGTGCGCTCAAGGATCGCGGCTCGGGACCGGTCGTGCGCTACAACACGATCATCTCGGCAGCCCGCGCAGTCGACCTGGTGGAATCCCAGTCGGACCCGAGCTCACCCACCTTCGCCGATCCGCTCTATAATTACGGCTGGGTCTACGGCAACCTGATCATCGACGATTTCAGCCTGCCGGACGGCGGCTCGGTCGACCCGATTCATTGGGGCGGGGACCAGTACGGCTACGCCACCTATCACAACGGGCCGGCTTATTTTTACGACAACACGGTGATCATCAAGGCAACCCAGGCCCAGGCCTACCATCTCGCCGTGTTCGATCTCGCGACCAGCCAGCAGACGATGGTGCTGTCCAACAATATCATCGTCCACAAAGGCACATCGCAGATGAACGCCTGCACCAATTCGTCGGGCGACGGCAGCATGGGCACGCTCAAATTCGCCGACACCAATTGGGCATCGCCCTTCTATACCTACAATCAGTGCAAGCTCGACAAGACCGGCGGCACCTTGCTGAAGGGCAATCCGGTGTTGACGACCGATTATCGCCTGCCCATGGGCTCCGCGGCGATCGGCAAGGGCGACGCCTTCCCGCCGACGGGCGTGACCTTCCCCAAGCCGGCGAGCGCCGCCAACCTGAAGGTGACGGAGCAATACACGGTGAAGCCGAACGCCTTCACGGTCGAGCCGGGCTATGCCCCGCGCAAGAACGTAAAGGATCTGGGGGCTTTTCCTTATCCGTAACGCGCCTTGGCTGGTCCGCAGGGGAGCTCGACCAGTTCCGGCGCGATCCGGCCGTCTGAGATCGTCAGCCGTCCGACCGCGATCGGCAGGCTGAAGCGGCGCGGGCCGGCGCTGCCCGGATTGATGTAGAGCACGCCGTCCTTCTCCCGCACCCCCGGCTGATGCGAGTGGCCCGAGACCACCGCCTGGAACCCCGCGGCCACCGGATCGAGGTCCAGATCGGCGATGTCGTGGACGACGTAGAGATAGGTCCCGCCGGCATCCAGCACCTCGGTCGGCGGCAGACCGGCCGCCCAATCGCCCCGATCGACATTGCCGCGGATGGCCGTCACCGGCGCGATCCGGGCAAGGCCTTCCAGTACTTCCGGACTGCCGATATCGCCGGCATGGACGATGAAATCGCTGCCGGCGAGCGCAGCCGTCGCCTCGGGCCGCAGCAGGCCGTGCGTGTCGGAGATGAGACCGATGCGAATTTCGGGCGGCGGATGGCACCGAAACGATTTCAGATCGCCAACGCGATGCTTCATCGAGTGCAATTGTCGCATTTAAGCCAGAATTGCCACGGATGCTGACGTTCCTTGAGATGGTATGATTCCTGCTTATGCCTCCGAGCTTGGCAAAGAGGCTAAGTTTCGACAATCTTTTGCACCACTCATGTGCAAGATAGTGCTCGAATCTAAAGCAAGGAACATCGGTTGAGGCATGGCGTTAACACTATTGACACAATTCGACGAGTCACCGACGGTTGTCTTCCAAAGGGAAGATGTGGATTCGTTTACTCGGATCAAGGGACAAGTCGATGGCGTCAGACGGTGGTGGCGTGAGCGGTGCTGCTCAAGTTTCATGCAATGACCC